>JAUQOZ010000218.1 GCA_030550625.1 Chloroflexota bacterium
CCGTTTGGGAACAGGATGATCTTAACGACAGCTATCTAAAAGGCGCGAAGAATGTGAAACGCAAAGGCGCAGAGGACGCCAAGCGCGCAACGTTTTTAGATGGGATGTCCAAGCGCGCTTGAGCCACCCCTTATACACACCTCTGCGCCCTCTGCGTGCTTCGCGCCTTTGCGTTTACCATCCTCTGCGCCCTCTGCGTGCTTCGCGTCTTTGCGTTTATCACCCTTTGCGCCCTTTCCATTGACCATCCTCTACGCCGCTGCCCGCTCTGCGCCTTGACGTTGAACATCATCATCATACGCATTGACGCTCACCCATCCTCTCGCTATAATAGGCGCTATCCAATTCGCTCGTACCCAATATGCACAGATGCTCAGCAAGGAAAGGAACTGCTATGCGTCGCTTCATCACATACTTGTTGATGCTCGCGATGCTGATCAGCGCATGCGGCAATCAGACCGCATCCACCTCCCAGACCGTTCAGTATCCTACTGAACCGATCAACATTATGGCGCCAGCTTCACCCGGCGGCGGCTGGGATAGCACGGCCCGCGCAATGCAAGCTGCGCTGTCAGCCACTACTGGCCAGACGGTACAGGTGTACAACGTTAGTGGCGCTGGCGGCACCATCGGTCTCGCCCAATTTGTCAACGAGGCGAAGGGCAAGCCGCACGAGCTGATGGTTGGCGGATTGGTGATGGTTGGCGCAATCCAAACCAACAAAGCGCCAGTAAATCTGTCGCAGGTGACACCCATCGCCCTGTTGACTGCCGAAGCCGAAGCGATCGTCGTCCCGGCAGACTCGAAGTATCAGACGATGCAAGAACTGATTGCCGATTTCAAAGCGAATCCGACCGCGATTACGTGGGGCGGCGGTTCAGCCGGCGGCACCGATCATATTCTAGTGGGTCTGATCGCCAAAGCTGCTGGCGTTGCGCCCAACCAAGTGAACTATATTGCGTATTCAGGCGGTGGCGAAGCGACAGCCGCCATTCTCTCCGGCGCCGTCACCGCCGGCGTGTCAGGCGTCTCCGAGTTTGCTGAACAGGTAGCTGCTGGGACGATGCGTATGCTGGCGGTTTCGAGCGAAGAGCGCCTTGAGGGGGTGAATGCGCCAACACTGAAAGAGGCAGGCGTTGACGTTGCGCTGATGAATTGGCGGGCCGTGTTTGGCGCGCCGAATTTGACCGCCGAGCAACGAGCGGCAGTTATCGCCGCCATCGAGAAGATGCACGGCAGCAAGGAATGGCAAGAGGCGCTCGCCAAAAACGGCTGGCGCGACTTCTTCCGCACCGGCGATGAGTTCAACACCTTCTTGCAAAACGAAATCACCCGCATTGAAGGCGTGCTGCGCGACCTCGGATTAGTGCAATGACTCCGCAAACCCGCGCTCTGCTTGCGCTCCGGCTCGCAGCGCTGGCCGTGATGGGTCTGGGCGGGATTATTCTCGCTCAGACTCCTCAGATTGGCCAAAGCGCCGGCTTTACCGTCGTAGGGCCGCGAGTGTTTCCGATCATTGTCGGTATTGGTTGCCTTGGTTGGGGAGGATTGTTTTTTCTCCGCCTCACCGCTATGCCCGATCACGCGCTGATTGCCGATGTGGCGGCTGAGGAACAGCGTACCGACTGGCCAACCACCCTCTTGTTGCTCGGATTGCTGATCGCGTATGCCGCTGCGCTCTGGCCGCTCGGCTATGTGATCGCAACTACGCTCTTTTTCCCCCTAAGCAGCCGTGTGCTCGGCAGTACACGGCTGCGTCGTGATACCCTCGCTGGATTTCTCATTGGTCTCGTGGTGTATCTTGTCTTTACCCGTTTGCTAGGCGTGCGCCTGCCTGCGGGCATGCTGAGCGGTTTGTGGTAAGGAAAGCTTGTGGAAGTATTCAACTATCTGCTCGGCGGGTTTGCCAACGCGCTAACGCCGCAATACTTGCTCTTAGCCGCTATCGGCGTCACTATCGGCACTGCGGTTGGGGTGTTGCCCGGCATTGGCCCCGCCCTTACCGTCGCCCTGTTGTTGCCGCTGACCTACAGCTTTGATCCGGCGGGTGCGCTGATTATGTTTGCCGGTATCTATTACGGCGGCATGTACGGTGGATCAACGACATCGATTTTGTTGAATACGCCGGGCGAATCGGCATCAGTCGCCACCACTTTCGAGGGCTTCGCCATGGCCAAATCAGGCCGCGCCGGCCCTGCACTCGCCACTGCCGCCATTGGTTCGTTTGTCGCCGGCACCCTCTCCACCATGTTGCTGACCTTTGTGGCGCCATTACTGGCCCGGGTTGCCTTGCTCTTCCAGCCCGCCGATTATTTTGCCCTCACGGTCTTGGCGTTTGTCAGCGTGACAGCGCTGGTCGGTTCATCGTTGATCCGCGGTATGATCAGCCTCTTTATCGGCTTGTTTTTTGGCCTGATCGGGATCGATGTCTTGTCGGGGCAAGCGCGGCTGACGTTTGGCGTGGTTGAATTACTCGATGGGATCGATGTGGTCGTGGTTGCGGTCGGCCTCTTTGCCGTTGGCGAAGCGCTCTACGTTGCATCACAGCTACGCCATAGCAAAGAAGAGATCCTTGATGTGCGTTCATCGGTGTGGATGAACCGCGAAGAGTGGCGGCGCTCGTGGCCGGCATGGTTGCGCGGGGCGTTGATTGGTTTTCCGCTCGGTGCGTTGCCGGCGGGCGGGGCCGAAATCCCGACTTTTCTGAGCTATACGCTCGAAAAACGCCTCTCAAAACATAAAGATGAATGGGGGCGCGGCGCGATCGAGGGTGTCGCTGGGCCTGAAGCAGCCAATAACGCGGCTTTTTCAGGTGTGCTTGTGCCGCTGTTGACCCTCGGCTTGCCCACTTCGGCGACTGCGGCGATTTTATTGGCGGCATTCCAAATCTATAATTTACAGCCGGGGCCGTTACTGTTCCAGAAGTCTCCCGATCTGGTGTGGACGCTGATTGCGAGTCTCTATATCGGTAATGTTATGCTGTTGATTCTCAACCTGCCGCTTATCCGTATGTGGGTAAAGATTTTAACCATCCCACGCCCGCTGCTGTACAGCGGCATTTTGGTGTTTGGCACGCTCGGCGTCTATAGCATGGCCAATAGCTTTGTTGATGTACTGCTGATGTACGCGATTGGCGTCATCGGGTTCTTCATGCGCCGCTTCCAACTGCCGGTAGGGCCGGCCATTCTCGGCTTGATTTTGCTGCCGTTAGCTGAAGCCCAATTCCGCCGCGCGCTAGCAATTAGCCAAGGCGATCTGAGCGTGTTTGTGACCCGACCGCTCTCGCTGGGGTTGTTATTGGCGGCGCTTGCCGCACTCGTGCTGCCTTATCTGCCCGCGTTGGCAGCCCGGCTAACAGGGAAACGAACAAGCGCTGGCCGGCTCGTGTTTGGCAAAGGCGACGAAGACTAACATACGAAGGCGCAGAGGAAGCAGAGGCGCGAAGAATGTGAAACGCAAAGGCGCAGAGGACGCCAAGCGCGCAACGTTTTTAGATGGGATGTCCAAGCGCGCTTGGGACATTCCTCATTATCATCTTCGCGTCCTCTGCGTGCTTCGCGCCTTTGCGTTTACCATCCTCTGCGCCCTCTGCGTGCTTCGCGCCTTTGCGTTTACCATCCTCTGCGCCCTCTGCGTGCTTCGCGTCTTTGCGTTTACCAAGTTTATCCCGTCGTGCGCAATCCAGCCGAGATCGCATTCACCAACAACAACAGATCGGTCAATGTCTCTTCAGCCGCTGGATCGTTAGCCGCTCGCTGCGCTCGCCATTGCCGGATCAACGTAATTTGGCGGCGATGCAAGGGCGCCAGCCCAACTTGCCGGCGGGCCAAGGTGACTGCCACCTGTGGCCGCCGCTGCGCGAGCGGCATGCCGAAAATCGCGGTCAGCGCCGCCTCCGTGCGCTCAAATTCAGCGTCAATCAGATCGAGAAAGCGCTGGCGGATGCCGGCGTCTTCCACCAACCCGGCGTAGGCATGCATGGTCGGGCGATGGGCCGTCTGCAAACTGGTCGCCACATTCGCCAACAAATAGCGCAACAACGGCCAATCCCACTGCTCGGCGCAAAGCTTGCTCCATGCGGTTGGATCGGTTCGCTGCAACGCGCTCAGTGCGCTCCCGACGCCATACCACCCCGGCAAATAGAAGCGCGATTGGTTCCAGCTAAAAACCCATGGAATCGCGCGCAAATCGGCCAACGTCGCCTGACCCGTGCGCCGCGCCGGGCGGGAACCAATCCGGCTCTGCTCGATCACGTCAATCGGGGTCGCTTGCCGGAAGAAGGTGATAAATCCCTCGCGCTCGATCAGATCGCGATAGGCAGCATGCGCCTGTTGCGCCAGCCAATCCATCACCGGCTCAAGCGGATGCGGATCAGCCGAGCGTTGGCGATGCAACAGGGTATGCGTGGTCGTGCCGGCAATGAGCAATTCTAGATTATAGGCGGCAGTCAACCGGTTAGCGTATTTCTGCGCAATCACCTCACCCTGTTCGGTTAAACGCAGATCGCCGTTTAACGTACCCGGCGGCAGCATGGCGATAAAACGGTTGGTCGGGCCAGCGCCGCGGCTGATAGTACCGCCGCGCCCATGAAAAAAGCGGATCCGCACGCCGCGCTCGCGCCCCACTTCGGCCATCGCCCGCTGCGCCCGGTAGAGCGCCCACTGGCTGGCCAGAATACCACCATCTTTGTTGCTATCGCTATAGCCGACCATCACCTGCTGCACCAACTCGCCGCCATTGGCCTGTGCCATGAGGCTCCGCCGCGTCACCGGATGATCAAGAATATCAGCCAAAATCTGCGGGCTGCGCTCAAGGTCTTCGATCGTCTCAAAGAGCGGCACGACGGGCAACCGGCACACCAATCCCTCTGGTGTTGCGCATGCCAATCCAGCCTCGCGGGCCAGCAGGTACACCACCAGCACATCAGTCACATCGCGGGTCATGCTGATAATCAGCGGGCCGATGCCGGCAGGGCCATGACGGGCAATATGCGCCGCCAACACACGATAACAGCCAACCACTGCCGCCGCTTCCGGTCCGAGCGGTGTATCAGGATGGGCAAACGGGCGCGGCGAGGCCACCTCGCGTTCGAGCATCGCCCGCCGTCGCTCAGGGTCGCCGCCGAGTAAATCATCCGCCGGCAGACCGGCTGCGGCCAACAACTGGGCCAAGGCGCGATCGTGGAACTGGCTGTTTTGGCGAATATCAAGCGTAGCGAGATGGAAACCAAACGTCTGCACCAGTTGCATCAACGGGCGGATCTCGGCCTCGGCGAGACGATCGGCGCCAATCTCGCGCAGATAACCGGCCAACTCGCGCAGATCGCTCAGCAGCTCGTCAGCTTCACGATAACGTCCGGGTTCATCAACCAGCCGGGCCGCTTCCGCCGGCGAATCATCAATCGGCAATCGCGCCAACATCAGATTCAGCGCCTGCCGCCATGGTTCATTGGGGTTGCGGGCAATTGCGCGCTGGCCACGTTCGCCCAAGCCGGCGGCCAGACGTTCGATCTGCGCCGTTAACCCGGCCGGCGCCGGAAACAAAATATCCGAAATACTTAGATGGCTCGCCGCTGTGCGCATCCGGCGGCGCAACAACCGCAACGCTTGCAAACGCAGCTCTTGCAGTGTCTGCGCAGTAATCTCGGCGGTTACCAAGGGGTGGCCATCGCGATCGCCGCCGACCCACGAACCAAAACTCAAGCGCGGCCAACGATCGGCCAACAATGCCGGATCAAACCCAGCCATCGCCCATGCATACCGCAACTGGGTATCGAGCACCGGCAGCACATCGGGAAAGACATTCACCAGATAGTGCAACACATTGCGCACTTCCGACGGCACAGCCGGCTTGTTGAGAAAGATATCGCCGGTGCGCCACAACCGTTCGAGCACCGTCTCAATCTCGGCCTCGATCTCGGCCTGCTCAGCCGGCGACCAGCGCTGGCTCTCGTGCCGCACCATCAGCAGATACAGCTCACGATTATGCGCTAGTACCGTCGCCCGTTTCACTTCGGTCGGATGGGCCGTCAACACCGGTTCAACCGCGATCGCAGGCAATGCAGCCGCAATCTCGGCGGCGCTCAAACCGGCCCGTTGCAACTTTTGCAGCGCATCACGCCAACGCCCCGTCTCCGGACGCAATTCCGGATCACGATCGGCAATCCGCCGTTGTTGGACAGCGGCATTCTCTTCGGCAATATTCAACAACTGAAAAGCAATGCCAAGCGCTCGCACCAACGACCGGGTTGAGACGGCTGAATCGTCAGTCGCTGCTCGCAGCCATGGCAATGCCTCAGCCACACCCTGTTCACCCACATGCTTCAGAACAGCGCGAAAATGCTTCAGCAAGAAGCTAAAATCTTGATCGACCTTCGTCTGATCAAATGGTTGCATGGGCAATCTCCCCGGTTGTCATTGCGAACCGCCAGAGACGGCGAAACAATCTCCTGCACGGGAGGGAGGAATTCTCAGCGATCGTTCCTGCGTATCTAGCCATGATTGCTACAATTGATCCGGCCTTATCATACCATTAGAAACCAACATGCAAGGCGGGGCAACCAGCGTGGCTGCCCCGCCTTGCGCGTTCACGTATTATATTACCGTATATTAGTTCTGCTTAAAGATCACCGGCACAAAGACCTTGGGATTGTCTGGCTCAGGATTAGGTGGCGCAGTAATCGTAATGGTGCGAATGATTCCATTCGGCGGCGAAATGTTCTCGCCACGGTTATTGCTCCGACCCTGCGCATCTTCGCCTGCCAATGCATTATAGTCAACCACAATCCCGATATCATACGTGCCCGGCGTGCCGAAGATCGCATTCCAATCAGCAGCCCCCGCCGTTTGCGCGTTAAACCATCCGCTGAGCGGTATCGTATACGTCGCTCCCGGCTCAAATACGTCCTTCGGCACATTTGCCGAAACCGTTGCACAGGCTGGAACTGCTGAATCGCCAGCACCCGGATTCGGCGCCGGCACCGCAGTGAGCGCCGGGGTTGACGGATTCGTGCGCCGGGCAATGCAGAGATCAACAAAGAAGCTACCTCCGCCGCTCGCCGCCACCACACTACGCGTCGCGGCAAGGCTATTCCGGCGCAAGTTGCGCAACGTTAGGGCAATGTTGGTGAAACTGCCGCTGTTAGTCTGGACTTCAAACGTATCAATCAAGATATCCGGCTTCGCCGCCACCACCTTCTCAACCGCGAAGTAGTACAGCTTCGGCGAGTAGGTCTTATTACCGGGATCTTGGATAAACTGCGCCCGGTACTGCATACAGGTCGCCTGAATCTCTTCGGTCGGGAAGGCATCGATTAGTCGAACGCTGTTTAAGCCGTTACGCGATCGTAACGGCGAGCTAGGATCGCTATCAAGGTCGCGCCAACGCGAGGGATTAGAGAGCGAGGTTGACGGATTAAAATCGCTCTCGCGGCAGGTGCCGCTGGTGACAACCGCACGGAACTGAATGCGAATATCGGCTTCAGGATTGGTAGACGGTCGATTCAAATCGGTCAGCCACTTGATCGCCAGCAAGCGCGAGGTCTCACCATCGGTCAACACCGGAAATGGCTGCGAATAGTACCAGCCCTCCGAAGCCCGGTTCGTACCCGCAGACTCAGTCACGCCGCCAACACCACCGACAAAGATGGTGTTGGTTGGTTGATTTGATTCATTTGAGCCACCAACAATATATACCCATGCCGCATTCGGCGGCTCGACGCCGTCTTGCGGCGGCAAAGCCGGCACAATTGCGACCGACGCATTGAGCCGACGGTTTGGCGATGGGAGAATAGCATCGTTGTTTTCATCCGTACCAACAATGTAACCGCCACTGCCGGTTAAATCCTCCAGCAAAAACTGATCGTTATAGATTGCCACCGGGATAGTCGCCGTCGCACCCCCGGCGCCAGATGTGGTAGAGCCAGTTACGTAGTAAAGGCGGTTGTTAAAGCTGAGACCGGTGACGCCTTGGCGCCCCTGAATGTTGACATTAATCGGCGGCGTAGTATCACCGGCATAGCCAACTTGCGGCGTCCACGTAAGCGCACCGGTATTCGGGTTCACATCAGCCCGCCAGATCGAAGTATTCAAGGTATTGCAATTGAGATCGGTACAACCGCCAAGCAAGAAGATCGCTTCCTTTTGCACCGGCGCGCCTCCTTCAATCTGGGTGGCATAAGAGGCAACCGCGGTGCCGGAGTGCAGGTCAAACTGTAAATCTTGCAACTTGGCCCAAACCGTCGCCGAACTAGAGTTGGTAGGATGCACCAGATTGCCGTTCGTAGCATCAACCTTCGTATAGAAGACGTAGGGATAGACCTGTTCCGCAACTAACAAATCCCAAGGGATGCTCAAGCCGCCAATCGCATAGATAAAATCGTTGCCGGCGCTGGTGCGGACATGAACGAGCTGCACATTCTGCACACCGAGCAGGTCAGGCGAGTTAGGATCAGTAATGATGTTGCCATTGAAATCAAGTGTCGGGAATCGCCAACTATCCGGGGCGCTCCAGCCAGTGCTGACAATATTACCGTTGGCATCAACCGTGGCCCGCTGGACAATATTCGTTGAGAAGTCATAGGTTCGGCAGTCTTGATTGTACATACTGCCGCCGACAATAAAGATATAGCCGAGATTAGCGCCAGCGGTTGCCGGTACCGCCACCGCGCCGGCGCGCGAACGGCCTGCCATTGGAGGACAATCTGGGCCGGGTGCAACGGCTGGAATAGTAAACGCCGTGAAGACATCATTGCCGGGTGGAACTGGATCGCGCGTTTCAAACGCCCCGGTCACTTGGTTCACCACGCCGCGATAGATATAGTTCGAACGGTTAGCTTCATTTGCTACAGGGCTAGTTGCGCCGCCGATCACAAACAGATAGCGCCCCAACGCCACCACCGGCGCATCGCTGAGCGGTTGGGGCAGTTGGGCAGCGGATAATTTCCAGTTTGAGCGATTAAGCTTACCAACTGGCGCTAGCTCAATCGCGCCAGCGACATCCGGCGCAGCAGGAGACAAAGGCGCTGCCGACACGACCGTGCGCTGGAACGTGCCGCTGGCAAAATCGGCCTGCGTATTATCGATGATCTGGTCAACACCAGTTTCATCTTCTAGCGCGCGAACCGGTGCCGTCGGCCATCCAGACAGCAGCAACGCAAGTAACGCAAACGCAGCCATCAGTGCAAAGGGGCGGCGCAAGCTAGAACTCACCATCATCGAAAACCTCCCCGCAGCTTGGTGGAAGCGTTACGCCGGTACCACGCCGGCGCACTCTACCTGTGAACTGCACCTTACCGAGAAACAATGCCCCCTCCCAAAACGGGAGAGGGCATTGTGCAGCGACCTAATTATTCACTGCGCACACATTGCCATCAAGGCGCAGGCGCAAATTTTGCTCGATTGTCGAGATGAACCCAGCACCCTGACCATTTGGCTCAAGCACCACCACCATATCCGACTGACTCGAACCACCGGTAAAGATTTGGCTGTACATCCGCGGTCCGGCCGTTGGCGGATCGAGCGGGTGGCGGTAGAAGAGATAGGCCTGCATACGGTAGGTGCCGCGCGGGATCGACTCGAAGGTGTAGCGCACCCGGCCATCGGTACCGGCTACAATCGGCGCACGGTAGACACTGTTGGTCGTGATATCTTGCAAGATCACCTCACCAACATTCGGGTACCGCAGACCGCCAACCGACTGGAAGTGATTACCCGGAATAGTGCCGCGCCATTCACCGTCGCTGCCGCTCATGCATGGGCCGCGCTCAATCTCGGCGTTAATCGCTAGCATAATGCGGTCAACGTTATTCAAGCCGTCTGGCCCACGCTGAAGCGTATCGGCAATGTAGAAGTGACGTGGGGTGGTAGCGACGCCATCGCGCAACCCATCCGGCGGAATCGCCGAAATTGCCAGCACATAAATATCAGTCTGAACCGACTGGTCAGCTTTAATCGCCTGCGCCCGCTGCACCATTTGGGTGATGGGGCGATCCATGCCATTGTATTTGCCGCCAACCTCGGTCGTTTGGCACGGCGCGTTATCAACCACTGCATTCCCTAAAGTCCGGCAAGCGTGGCCATTTGGATACGTGTTAGAGTTGCTCTGACCGGCATTCAGGTTGGCATTGCTAGTTGTAAAGAAGACATTTGTCACGCCATCAGTCACAAAGATGATTGCCCGGCGATAGACCCACTCGCGGCCAAGCTGATTCGTGGTGGTAGGAGCGCTTTGCAACAACTGCTGCGCGCGATACAACCCGCCGGTGCCGTTAGTGCCGCCCGAAACCTGATAGGGATCGTTATTCACCCTGCCAGCGTTCAGCACCGCGTTCTTCAAAGCCGCCGGATCAGAGCTGAACCCAAAGCGGTTGGTGGCTGGAACAGTATGGTTGTACCAGATCAAGGCCATCTGGTCAATCGGGCTCGTGGGGTCATACCCCGGATTGCCCGGCATATTCATCTGCTCGATCAAGAGGCGGATAGCCTCCTTCGCCACATAAATTCGGCGCTCTTCCAGCGGCCACCACCGAAAGTTCGGACTACCATTGCAGCCTGAAACAGGTGGTGATCCGGGAGGGCCGTCTAGGCACTGACCAATTGGCCCGTTCGGCTGACCATTCAACCTGCCCCGGCCAAGGAAGTCCATATTCATCGAGCCAGAAATGTCAAGGATGACAACATACTGCACCGGACGGCGTTCGTTCACCACCACTTGGTACTCCGGCCACAGCTCGACGCTGCCGGTCAGACGGACAATGCTCATATCTTCGGGCGGCGGCGGCGTGGCCGAACAGGCGGTTCCTTGCCGATTCGGATCGCCGAGGAAGATCATGTCCATATAGGGCCGGTTGCGTTCGCGACCATACTCGGTCAGTACGAAGAGACCGAAGCGCACCACCCGGTAAGCAGCGTTCGAGCCTTGCGCAACCGCAACATCATAGATCGGCAGCACCATGCGGGTGCCATTGGCAATATGGGCATCAAGAGCAGCGCGGCGATCGTTGCTGGCAGTAAAGCCAGAGCTGCCGTACACCCAGTCACCGACATTCAACTCGCCGGGCCGTTCGGGATAGTTGGCCGGGCGGGGCAGGTTGGTCGCCGGCCACGGCGTCACTTCCATGAAACCCTTCGAGAGAGTGCCAGTGCCGGTCAGGGCCAATTCCAGCTCTTGGGCGCTATTGGCATTCGCACCGCTGGCGCCACGGCCATCGAGCCAACGCAGCCAGCCGAAACCGCCGGGAACGTTGTTATCGGCCAGATAGAGCCGCATCTTGGTATACCCACGATAGGCGCCGCTGGTGATGCGCTGCCAGTTGTTATCAGGCACGCCATCACCGTTGGCATCACCCGGATTACGAAACTCGTTGCCGTTGATATATTCATTGTTCACGGCAATCGGATACACCCCATCG
>JAUQOZ010000079.1 GCA_030550625.1 Chloroflexota bacterium
GCCCGCAACCACGCTGGCGCCTCGCTCGGCGCGGCTGGCTCCTCCGCCCGCAACCACACTGGCACGTCGCTCGGCGCGGCTGGCTCCTCTTGCAACCACGCCGGCACGTCACCCGCGGCTGGCTCTTCAACCTGCAACCACGCTGGCACATCGCTTGGCGCGGCTGGCTCCTCTTGCAACCACGCTGGCGCCTCGCTTGGCGCGGCTGGCTCCTCTTGCAACCACGCCGGCGCCTCGCTTGGCGCGGCTGGTTCCTCTTGCAACCACGCCGGTACATCGCTTGGCGCGGCTGGTTCCTCCGCCCGCAACCACGCCGGTATCTCGCTCGGCTCTGCTAGCTCTTCTTCCTGCAACCACGCCGGTGGTTTCTCCGCCTGCAACCATGCCGGCGCCTCACTCGGCGCGGCTGGCTCCTCCGCCTCCCAAGCCGAGAGGTCGCTAGCATCAGCCTCGCGTAGCCACGTCGGGATCTCGCTCGATGTTGTGGTAGGCGAACTATCAACGAGGTCAGACGGTTCCGCCTCTTGCAACCACGCCGGCGCTGCGCCCGCTTCTTCCTCACCCTCCTGCAACCACGCCGGCGCTGCGCCCGCTTCTTCCTCAGCCTCCTGCAACCACGCCGGCGCTGCACCCGCTTCTTCCTCACCCTCCTGCAACCACGCCGGCGCCGCGCCCGCTTCTTCCTCACCCTCCTGCAACCACGCCGGCGCTGCACCCGCTTCTTCCTCACCCTCCTGCAGCCACGCTGGAACCTCACCAGAAGAATCGGCGGTTGGCGACGTTTCGAGCGGTACTGGCTCTGGGGGAAGGGCGCTCAACTGTCGCTCCGCTTCCAGCAACCAATCAGGCGTCTCTTGTGCTTCCGGTTGCAGCGCCGGCTCAGCCTCACTGGTTAACCAAGCCGGAACGTCAACATCGGAGCCGGTTACGTTGCGTAGAGCCGCATTACTGTCAGCCACTAAGGTTGGCGCATCCGGTGCGACTGGCGGAGTCGTCGTTGTCGGAGGCGACATAAAATCTTCATCTAACAGCCACGATGGAAGATCAAGGCGCACCGAGCCGGGAGCAGCCGGCGGCTCATCACCAGCCACATTCTGCAACCAAGCCGGCAAATCTGGCACTGGCGGACTACCGGATGGTGAACGACTCGGCGTTGACCATTCCGGCACATCGGTCGCCAAGACGGTCTCGTCATTCGCGGCTGCGCCTGTCGCCCAATCCGGCGGATTGGTTGGCGGCGCAATTTCGTCCAATTCATTCAGCCAATCATCGAGCGCTGGTTCAGATGGCGGCTCGGCTGCCACAACCGGCTCGCTCGGCAACACTGACGGCTCCGATGGCGCTTCAGCAAAGGCCTGTGTAATCTCTTCCTCGCTCAAATCGCGCAACCATTCGGGCACACCCGTATTGGGATCAAGCGGCGCCGGCTCTGGCGCCGGCTCTGGCGCCGGTTCGACAACCTCTTCCTCTTCGTGGCCAATACTCCGCAACCAATCAGTGGGGCCAACGGGCATACGCACCCGCGAACTCGTGGTTGGCGGCGGTTCAGCCGGTGATTCAGCGGCGGGAGCTGGTTCGCCACTGAGGCTTTGCAGCCAGCCGGTAGCGCCGAAGGTAGACGGACGTTCAGGCGGAGCTTCCGGCGCAGCATCAGCCAACCACGCCGCCGGCTCAGCGTTGGCAAGCGGATCGCTCACCTCTGTTTGCAACTCAGCCAGCCAATCAGGCACATCAGCAGGAGCAGCCGCCGGCTCAGGCGCAGTCAGCCAATCAGGAATCGCCTCAGCAGACGATGGTGATGGCGGGGTTATCCGATCAATACCGCGCAACCACGCTGGCGTCTCATCGGAGTCGTCCGGCGGCGGCGGTAAGGGTACATTACGAAGCCAAGGCGGTAGATGTTCCATAGTGGCATCATCAGCGCCGGTGCGCGACCGCCTCAGCGATCGGCATACGGCATATCAAAGCCAATGAGTAGACGCACGCCGGCCACGAGCGCGCCAATCGCTGATCCAAGTAAAAGGCCGCGCGCGCCGGCAGCAATAAGATAATCATTGAGCCACTGCACAGTCTGGCCGATTACTGGGATCAAGGTCAATGGCGGCAATTGGATAATCAGCGCCAACAGCGCCACAACGACGACCACCACCGCTTCAGCGCGCCCACTGCGCAACGCGCGCAGCATCGCACTCAGCGCGAAAAAGGCGAGGAGCGCAAGCAAGCTTGCGGCGAGCGGTTCATAGATCAAGCGAAACACGGTGCGAATCGGCGGCGCAGCTAAGGTTGCCGGCAAAGCTAAGCCGGTAGCAGTCCGGGTCGGATAAAAGATACCGGCCACAATCACGATGACCATACCCACAATCAACACAAGGCTATAGCGAGCTTCCGGCGCGCGCATCTGCACTCGCCGCGCATGCGCCTGCGCCACACTCCACGCGCCGATAAGCACTGCGATGGCCGTAATCAACGCCGCCCACTGCACCAACACCGCCGCCAAGGCAGCGACTGCCGGGCCAGCGCCGACAAAATCAAGCAGCACGATCAGCCCGCTGACACCGGCGATTACCACCGCGATCAATTGGCGCGGATTGCGCAACGGAGACGACATGCCATCACCACCCCGGCAAGAACGGCCATCCCAACAATGACCGGATCACACCGTACCCAAAAGCCAATACCATCAACCAGATTACCGCTGTCCGCAGCGTATCGTGGGTCAGCAAGCGAGCTTGGGGTGCAGGGGCCGCAGTCAGATATGCCTCAGCCGCAAAGATCTCTTCACCCGCCAACACGTGCGGGGTCGTCACCGCCATCACACCCAGCGCCGCTGGATGGGTGCTGCCCAATACTTGCGGAATCTGTTGTTGCGCGCCAATCTCTGCCGCCAGCAACACTTCTTGATCAAAAGCGCCGGTGAGCAAACTAGCTTCCAACGGTTCACGATGATAGCGGGCTGCCACAGCCGCCGCATACGCCATTGCGTCGGCGTGCGCCCAAAGCTCGATCTGGCGCGGGTCGAACGCCTGCGGCTGGCCAACAGCGCGGTACGACTGGCGCACAGCGCCCCGCAATGCGAGATGGGCCACTGCATCAGCCGAGCTGACGACAATCGTTGCCCCGCTCGCCGCTGCCTGCTCGCTCGCCTGCCGCACCACGTTCAAGCCGGCCAATAACTCAGCCGTACTGGCCCGTTGCCCATCGCCGGCCCCAATCGTGCTAGCGCCGGGAGAGAGATGTACTGCCCGGCCCGTTTCCGCACTGCGCGCCAGCGCCACCCGTAAAGCATCCAACGCCGGCAGTGGCCGCCGCACCGGCAGCCGGCCAGCGAGGACGCGCGCGTGATGCAGCCAGACAAGGGCGATGACCACGGCAAGCGCAATGATGAAGAAAATTGCCGGCAGGCTCATCAGATGCTTCCTTACTTTCCGACAACACGCAATCGTTTACAGCTTGGCCGCTAATTTCTTATTGAGTGTAACCCACTAGATCGGCTTTGTCAATTGTTTGTGGCAAGAAAAAGCTTCACAAAGCGATAAAACGACACGCAATCGTAGAAAGAACGCTATGGATGAGATGCTGGGCCGCTAGGGATAGAGTGTGGCAGCGCTGCGGTCGCCTACCAGATAACCCACAGCGGTATGCCAGCGAGAGAGACCAAACAGCGCGCGCCACAAACAGCTACGACTGTTTATGTAAACGCTCCTGTAACAGATCGCGTAGCGCAGGCCAATGGGCCGGCGTCGTCAATAGCTCGATCACGCCGGCCCAGCGCGTGCCGCGGGCCAATGGCGCCAGCGCCTGCGCGCCTTGGCTGCACACCACATCGAGCGGGGCAACGATCTGCAACACCATTGCCACCGGCACACTCAAGCCGGCCCGCTCGATCTGGTCAGCTAGGTGGTGAAGGGGGTGTGACGGTTCCATTTGGCGTTTGTTCAACCACCCGGCGCAACGCATGCAGAAATTCGAGCGCCAGCTTCTCGAAGCGTTTGCGCTGAGTGGCATCGATTAGGTGCGCAACCAGATCGGGCAACTCCAATTGGTCAAGCCGCTCGATCCGGTAACGGCCATCCTCAAGCGGCACCAGCCGGCAGCGGTTGACGCCTTGAAACGGCGGAAAACTGATTCGGAAGCGCGTCGCCCGGCTCAACGGCGTATAATCGATCACTTCCATCTCGGCATGCACGAGCATCCCGTGCAGTTTAAACCGATACCCATGCCGCGGATGGTCATCCGGCGGCAACTCAATCCGCACCCGTTCCAGCGATGGCATCCAACGTGGCCAATTACTGAAATCGTCAAGTACAGCCAACACCCGCTCCGGCGGCGCGGTTGTCACCGTCGTGGCGGCGATCTCATAGCGGATCATTGCCTCGTCACCTCTGCGCTGATGCCGGCAACACGGGCGGCATCAGAGTTCGTCACCAAACACAATTCCCAAACTCCGTGCGCACAGCACTAAATCGCTATGCGGGCGCACTCGGTTAAGGTAGCCGCAAGCTTCAGCCAGCGGCACCGTCACAATATCTTGCCCGCGCAGCGCCACCATCTCGCCATAGATCCCGCGCGCGGCAGCTTGCACTGCCGCCGCGCCATAGCGCGTCGAGAGCAAGCGGTCATACGGTGAGGGTGAGCCGCCGCGCTGCAAATGGCCTAACACCACCACCCGCACATCCTTACCGGTCAAACGCTCAAGCTGCTCGCCAACCCAATGCCCGATCCCGCCCAACCGGCCCTCAGCGATGTACATCTCTTGGCCGCCGCGCGGGCGCGCGCCTTCCGCCACCACGATAATGCTAAACGCACTCCCTTGCACATCGCGCGCATGCACCTTTTCGGCTACCCGCTCGATCGAGAAGGGGATTTCCGGAATCAAGATCACATCGGCCCCGCCTGACAAACCGGCGTGCAACGCGATCCAACCGGTATGCCGGCCCATCACCTCCAGCACCATCACCCGGTTATGGCTCGCCGCCGTGGTGTGCAGCCGGTCAATCGCATCGGTCGCCACTTGCAGCGCAGTATCAAAACCGAAGGTGCGATCGGTGCCGGCGAGATCGTTATCAATCGTCTTTGGCACCCCTATCACCGGCGCACCCAGTTTGTGCAGCTCTAGCGCAATTCGTTGGGTGCCTTCGCCGCCAATTGTAATCAGCGCCCGCAATCCCATCTCTTCGATCGATTTGACGGCACGGACATACGGATCCGCTTCCGATAGCTCATCGCTGCGTCGTGGGCCAAAATGACCTTTATTCGTCGTGCGCAGGATCGTCCCGCCACGCGGCAATAATCCTTGCACATCGGCATTCGTCAACACGCGATAGCTCTTCGTCCCCAACAGCCCCTCGAACCCGTCGTGAATGCCGATCACTTCCCAACCGAGACTGGACGCCGACTTGACGACTGCACGGATGACGGCGTTGAGACCCGGCGCATCGCCTCCACTGGTGAGCACGCCGATCCGCTGCTTCTTGCTCGCCATGGCTTACCCCCTCGGACTTATTTCGGTTATCACAGTTTGCCGGCCTGACACACAGATTATACCACCCGCAACTATAGCGTAGCGGTAAATTGTGGCGGTTTTTTGTAGTTGTGGGGCAACTGTGGGAGGATAGAGCATCACTCTAGATCCTTGGGGATAGAGCATCGCTCTATCCCTACTCCACGCCAAGCTGGCGGCAAACATCGTGTAAAAACGCCATCGCCGCGGGATGATCAAGGATGCGCGCATCGTACCACACACTGAGATGCGCGATCGCACCTGTCACCATGGTTGTTTCATCAAGCGCCACCGGTTGCGGATGGGCCGCGCTCAGCGTCAACGCCGCCGATGTCCCCGGCAACGGCGGCACGATCTGCCACCAGCCGTTCGTCGCCGCAATCACACAGGTCGCCCTGCTCAGATCGCCGTTCGCTTGCGCCAATGCACGAGCAATGCCGCGTTCGGTCAAATCACCGGCATCAGCGACCAGACTCCAGCGCCCATCAAGCAAGCCGGCTGCCACGTGATAGCGATGGCGCACGATAATGGCTGAATCACTCCACGCGGCGTTGATCAGGGGGTGCAAGGGGAAGAGCGCCGCTGCCGCCGCAATCAACGCGCCGAGTGGGGTAGCTTGCAGACCGCGCGCGGCGAATTCGGCAGTCTGCGCCGCGCACCGGCGCAAGAGCGGCTGCATATTCACGGCAATGGTGGCGCTTGCCAGCGGGACGAGTTCGGTCATAGCGACCATAGGCTGGGTGACGGTCGCTACAGCCAGATGGTGATCAGGTTGTGGCGCTAGTGGTTCCGGCGCCGGCTGAAACGGCGCCAGCGGGATGGTCGCTACGAGCGCAGACGGTTCCAGCGCAGCTTCGGGCACAGGCTGAGACGGGATATCTACGTTGACACCAGCCGCTGCCAACACATCATCCCGCCCGATCCGGCCCGCCGGCCCGCTGCCGGTCAGGGTGGCAAGGTCAATCCCCAACACCGCTGCCATCCGCCGAGCCAACGGCGTCACCCGGAGACGGCGCGGCAGCGCACAACGGGCAAGGATTGCGCCGGCAGCTAGCTGCGCTCCCGGCGCGACCAGTTGTTCGGCGAGCACACCGTCACATTGCGCCGGCAGCACCCACTCGGCGTCAGCCGTGAGCACTCGCGCCACTGGAGTGGCGGGTGTGATCGGGTCGCCTACGGCGACGAGCCATTCCAACAAAGTCGCCTCACCCAGTGCAGGCGGCAACGTGATGGTCGGTTGTTGCATGAGCAAGCTCCGTTGCTGCTGAAGATGCGGTAAAGGCGACGCGGCGCGTCACCCCATTCCTCCGCTGACCTCTCGGCTCACCCCGCTTGCAATGCCTCGGCCCAGAAGGCATCGACTTTCTGGCGCAACAGTTGATGTTCAGGATGCGCCAGCTCAGGATCATCATTCAAAATCGCTTCGGCCAGCCGGCGCGCTTCGGCCAGCAGCCGGGTGTCGCCCTGTTGGGCCATCTTCAGGTCGGGCGTCCCGCTCTGGCGCGTGCCGAAAAATTCGCCCGGCCCGCGCAGTTGCAGATCGATTTCGGCCAGCTTAAAGCCATCGTTCGTTTGTTCCAGCGCCGCCAACCGCTCTTTCGATTGCTGGTTGTCGCTATCGCTGATCAGAATGCAATAGCTTTGGTGGCTGCCCCGCCCTACCCGGCCCCGAAACTGGTGCAACTGGGCCAAGCCAAACCGCTCAGCGCCTTCGATCATGATCGTGGTTGCGTTGGGCACATCGATGCCAACTTCAATCACCGCTGTCGCCACCAGTATATCGTACTGGTGATCGCGAAATGCGCGCATGACCTCATCTTTTTCGCGCGCCGGCATCTTGCCGTGCAACAAGGCCACTCGCAAATCGGGAAAGACCTCGTGTTGCAAGCGCTCGTACATCTCTTCGGCGGAGGGCAGATCGAGCTTCTCACTCTCTTCGACTAGCGGGCAAATCACATACACCTGCCGGCCTTCGGCCACCTGCTTGCGAATGTGGCGATAGGCCTTCTCGCGTTCAGAGCGGCTAATCCGGCGGGTGCGAATCTCTTGCCGGCCCGGTGGCCGCTCATCGAGTACCGAGACATCGAGATCACCGTAAATGGTGAGCGTCAGTGTGCGCGGGATGGGGGTTGCCGTCATGACCAGCATGTGCGGGTTGCAGCCTTTGTTCTTCAGCCGCAACCGCTGTTCGACACCAAAGCGGTGCTGTTCATCAACCACCACCAAGCCCAAATTGGCGAACTGCACTGTCTCGGTAATCAGCGCATGGGTGCCAACCACCAGATCGATCTCGCCGCGCGCAATCCCTTCCAGCACCCGTCGCCGCTCACGCGCACCCAAACTGCCGGTGAGCAACGCGACCCGCACCCCCTGTCCCTCCATATCTTCTTCGGGGGTCATGCCCAAAATCGCCACGATCTCGGCCAGCTTGGCTGCATCATCGGGATCGAGCAAGGCCCGCCAATCAGCTTGTTGGTACGTCTCGGCAGACGTGGTTGCCGCCGCCTTGCGCGGCACCCGCACCCGGCTGAGCAACTGTTTGAGATTTTTGGCGTGCTGTTCAGCCAAAATCTCGGTGGGAGCCATTAGTGCGCCTTGGAAGCCATTGGCGACTGCTTGCAGCAACGCCGCCGCCGCCACTACCGTCTTGCCGCTGCCGACATCACCTTGCAACAAGCGCGCCATCGGCGACGGGCGCTGCAAATCGGCAAAAATCTCGCCGATCGCTCGCTGTTGGGCCGCGGTGAATTGGAACGGCAACTGGCGCTGCAACTCAGCATGCACCTGCATATCGATGGTGAACGGCAACCCCAGCTCTTGCTGCCAGAGCCGCTTGCGCTGCAAGACACCGATCTGAATGAAGAGAAACTCGTCGAAGCCGAGCCGGCGACGCGCGGCGGCCAGCATCTCATGATTATCGGGGAAGTGGATCTGGGCCAGCGCCTCGCCAAGCGGCAACAACCGCGCTTGTTCGCGGCGGTGCGGCGGCAAGTGATCGGGCACCCGCGGCGCCATAGCATCGACCACTTGCTTGATAAACCGGCGGGCTTGATTTTCGTGCAGACCCTGTGTGAGCGGGTGGATCGGCACCAGCCGGCCAGTGTGCAAGAGGGCGTCAGGATCGGGAGTGTAGCGTTCCCAGCGCGGGCTGCTAAACTGGCGCTTGCCACCGAACGCCGTCACCTTCCCGCTCAGCGCAATCGTCTGGCCGACCTTGATCTGCTGGGCGATCCAGCGTTGATTGAAGAAGATCGCTTCAATCGAACCCGTCTCATCGCTTACTTCTACCCGCACCCGCAGCTTGGGGCCGGCGCCGATCGTGCGCACGTCGGTCACTTCACCGATCACCGTCTCTTCGGCGCCAAGTTGCAATTCGCTGATCGAACGGCGGCGGCTGACATCATCGTAGCGGCGGGGGAAGTGGTAGAGCAGATCGCGGATGGTCACGACGCCAAGCCGGCGAAAACCGCCTACGAGCCGCAGTTCAAGCCCGGTAATCTGTTCAAGCTTGGCATCAAGATCAAGCTCGGCCAGCGGATGTTTCGGCATCTGCGCCGCCCGATTGCGCACTTGCCGCGTTGCCGTACGGCGGGGCGCAGGTGGCGCCGGTTCTGGCGCCGGAGCGGGTTCCGGTGGATTGGGGGCAGGCCGGAAGAGCGATCGTAGCTCTTCGATCGCCGCTGCCAACGCCTGATCGCGTTCGGCAAGCGTCATACCGTCGTACCCCACCAACTGGCCGAGTGCGCGTTGCACTGCCGGCAAGCGCGCGGCGCTGCCGGCAGCAGCCGACCAGTGCTGGAGAAACGCTAGCAAACCGTCATCGGTCACCCGATCGGCGCACCCATCACGGCGCTCGGCGGCCAGTACTTTACCAAGCGCCGTCACCTGCTGTCGCTCAACCTCGGTCATGCCTCATCGAAGCCTTCAAACACCGTCACTGCCATTGCACCGGGGCCAAGCCGGGCCGCAATCGCCGGCCCCATGCGCGACACCTGCACCCGATCGCGCGGGAAAATCGGATCGAGCTTCTCGAGCAACTTCTCGACATCTTCCGGCGTAGTGGCGTAATGAATGATCACATCTTCAACATGCGGGAAATCTTCGACAAAGGTAAAGAGACCCTCGATCGCCTTGGCGCGAGTCCGTGTGCGCTCGTAGGGCACGATCTCACCCTCATCGAGGATCATGAGCGGCTTGATCCGCTGCATCGAGCCGATCAGCGAGCCGCTAAACGTCAAGAGCCCGCTTTGCTCAAGATATTCCATCGTATCGACGAAAAAGGCAGTATGGGTATGGCGGATAGTCTGCCCGATCAAGTCGCTTACCGCAGCCGGCGACAGGCCATCACGAATGGCGCGGGCGGCGGCAATAGCGACCGATCCTTGCCCCATCCCTGCTAACTTGCTATCAATCACCTCAATGCGCGTACTCGAGGCCGGCAACCGCGCACAGGCACTCTGCGCCTCGCTCAGGATGGATCCGAGCCGATGGCTGAGGTGGATCGAGTACACATAGTCATAGCGACCCAGCAGGCTACGGTAAAGCTGCTCGAAGACCGTCGCCGACGGTTTGACAATCTCGACCCGGTCATGGCCATTGAAGAGCAGATCGTAAACCTGATCTTCGCTAATATCAATCCCAATCCGATACAACCGATCGTCAATCTGCGCCAAGAGCGGCACAACTTCGATCTCAAGGTCGCGCGCCACCTCAAACGGGATGTCGCTCGCGCCGTCAGTAATGACTTTCATCAGTGCCATGGTCTGCCCTATGGTACGGAGCGGTTTGCCAAAGCCGATACAATATGGTATAGTCTCGCAAAGTGTGACTATTAAAGAGATGTACGTTTCGGAGCGTAGTCCTATGGCAAAATGTGAACTCTGCGGCAAACAACCTTCATTTGGTCACAATGTCAGCTTCTCGAAGCGCCGGACCAACCGGATCTGGCGGCCCAATATTCAGAAGACGACGTTGATGTCACCCGGCGGTCAGCCGGTGCAGGTGCGGATCTGCACCCGCTGTATGCGCACACTGGCCAAGACGCGCTAATGTGCGGTTCGACATCCATTAGGAGAGGCCAGTGTCCGGCAGGGACGCTGGCCTCTGCGCTTTGGCCCATTATAGCCGATAGGCTAGTGCTGCGCAAACCATCAAGGCAGCGGGCATGTCCAAAACTGGGTGAACAATCGTTCGCCTTGTGTACCTTCACGGTAGGCTTGCGCTACCTTGCGCAAATCCATTGCGCAATCCGCCGTCGCATCCGGCGACTGGAACGTGATCCGCACCGATGTGTTGGAGGCAAGACTAGACACGCTATCGATGGTAGTTATGACAAGGCCGAGCTGATCGCCTAAGGTCGCACGATCAGCCAGATCAGTCACATCCAATGTTACCGCAATCGTCTCTGCTTGCACTCCAAACCCCTTCACCGTACCGCGGCTCGTCACACATACTTCACCAAAACCGCTCGCCGAAACCTCATGCGTGACAATACCAGCCGCTGCCAAGGCTTCCTGCACCGCTTGCGCATCGCCGGGCAACGACCGGGTCGCCCACTGAAACCAGCACGGCGCATTGGGGTCTTCGGGCATGAAGGGCAGATCCGAGAGATCACATGCACCGAGCAGCATCACCAGCACAGCCAAGAGCAGAATCGCGCGTTTCATAACCAGCTCCGTTGCTGAATGAATCCTGTTTTCAGCGTAGCCAGAGCGGTTACAGCGGCGACTGATAGACTGCCGTCTGCCCGTGCGCGCCGCCAACGGCGGCGAAGCCATCTCCCGCCCCCAGTTGTCATTGCGAGCCAAGCGAAGCGAGGCGAAGCCATCTCCTCCGAGCACGGACTGCACCCGCTCAGGCATCCGTCCCGTCAAAGCGGGGGATTGCTTCGGGGGCTGCGCCCCCTCGCA
>JAUQOZ010000198.1 GCA_030550625.1 Chloroflexota bacterium
TGACAGCGTAAGGGAAATTGCTGCGCGCTACCCCTCCGCTCGCAATGACAGAGGAACGTGGGCACTATTGCATCATACATTGACCACCGCCGGTTGGTGTACGGTCATCTCGGCTGCCGCCACCCCCGCCGGCAGCCGGAAACGCATCGTCGTGCCGCGCCCTAACTCACTTTCGGCCCAAATCTGGCCGCCATGGGCCTCGACCAAACGGCGGGCAATCGCCAAGCCTAACCCAGCGCCGCCGCTGCTGCGCGTGCGTGCCCGATCGGCGCGGTAGAAGCGGTCGAAGATGTGCGGCAAGTCGGCGGGATCAATGCCGGGGCCGGTGTCGGCCACGCTGAAGACGATGCCATCCGGTTCGGCGGCAACGGTCACGCGCACCACGCCGCCGGCGGGGGTGTGGCGCAGCGCGTTGCTGATCAAGTTGCCTAGGACTTGTGCGATCCGTTGGGGATCAACTTCAATATCGGGCAAGCCAGCGGCTGATTCAGCAGAGAGTTGGATCGCGCGCTCGGCAGCGCTCTGCGCGAACGAGCGCACTGCTTCGTTCACCAGCATCGCCGGCGCGACCGTTTCACGGTAGAGCGGCAATTGGCCGGCGTCGGCCAGCGCCAGCAGGTGCAGATCGTTGATCAACCGTTCGAGCAAGGCGACTTCGGCCAGCAACGCTTCAATCTGCTCGGCGTCAGCCTCATACACTCCATCTTGAATACCCTCTAACCGGCCTTTGATGATCGACAGCGGCGTGCGCAACTCGTGGGCAATGTCAGCAGTGAGTTGGCGGCGTTGCTGGTCGGCCTGCTGCAAAGCGGCGGCCATGCGGTTGAAACTCTCGGCCAATTCAGCTAATTCGCGCACATTGGCCGGTTTCACCCGGCTGCTGTGGTTGCCGTCGGCAATCGCGTGCGCAGCAACGCTAATCTGGCGCAGCGGCGCACTGATCCGGCGCGAGAAGATGGCAGCCAACACCAGCAAGATCGTCATCAAACCGGCGCCAGCTCCTACCATCCCCCATAGTAACGGGCGGCGGTTGAAAATACCCAGCGGAAACGCTTCGTCGGTATCGACAACCGAAAACACCAAGGTGCCGACTTGCTGGTCGTTGACCATGATCGGGATGCGCCGCACCGCTTCGTTGCCGCGGGCAGTAGGTGGCCGGCGCTGGCCCGCAACCACCCGACCAGACATATCGAGGAGTGAGACGGCGCCCTTAATCTCGCCGAATCGCTGCGGCAATGGGCCGAGTTGGCGTTCGACACCGCGCCATGAACCGGTTTGCCGGTAATAGGCGGCTAGTTGCAGCGCCTGATTCCGCGCCGACATCTCGGCTTCCATCCAGCGGATTTGGGCCGGATCATTCCAGCGCGTCACCAGCCAAAACGAAATCACCATGCCGCTGATGCCCAGCACAATTACTAGTGCAAAGGCGGTGAGCATGAGATTGAAGAGGCGGGGCGGGCGCATACGCAACCTCGTTGAGAACGCAGCAATACATGTCGCCGGCTTAGCGTTCCTCGCTCTCGGCGAACTTGTAACCAACGCCGTAGACCGTCAAGATCAGGCGCGGCGGGCCATTCGGGTCAGGCTCGATCTTGCGGCGCAGATTTTTGATGTGGGCGTCGATGGTGCGATCAAAGCCAGTGTAATCGGTATCGTACACCCGATCAAGCAATTGGGCGCGGGTGAATGGCCGGCCCGGCGCGCTGGCCAATACCACCAGCAGATCGAATTCGGTCGCAGTGAGTTCGATGGTCTCGCCGTTGCGGCGCACGGTGCGCCGTTCGAGATCAATCACCAACCCGCCGGTTTGGATGATATTGGCCGGCTGCAATGCGCCTTCGCTCCGGCGCAGCACCGCGCGTACGCGCGCGACCAGCTCGCGCGGGCTGAACGGTTTGGTGATGTAGTCATCAGCGCCGAGCTCGAGCCCGATCAAGCGATCGGTCTCTTCAACGCGCGCCGTGAGCATGATGATCGGCAACCGCGCTGTGAGCGGGTCTTGGCGCAAGGCCCGCGTGACATCAAGCCCGTCCATACCGGGCAGCATCAGGTCAAGCACGATCAGCGCCGGGCGTTCTTGGCGGGCCAGCCGCAACGCAGTTGGCCCGTCGCCGGCGCTGATCACCTGAAACCCGGCCCGTTCCAGATAATCGCGGGCAATTTTGACGATGCCGGGTTCGTCATCGACAACCAAAATCGTGCGTGCCATAGCTCTGTCCGGGTTGCCATCAGGCGCGGCAGAGCCGCACGTCCGTGCGGCTCTCCAGATTATTTACTCGACACGCGGGTCGTGACCGGCGGGGGTCAACGGCGGCGCGGGTGGTGTACCCGGCGGCGTCGCCGCCGGCGGCGGGTTCTGGCGTTGGCGGAAGATGCGGATGCCAAGCCAGATCAGCAAGGCCAAAGCTGCCAACTTAAGCAGGCCGTCAACCAGACTGAGCAAGCCGCCGAACCACCCGCTACTACCCATCATACCGGGCATCATCTGGCCGCGTTCACCCCAATTACGCCAGCCGGGAGGCATAAATTGGCCACGCTCACCGCGCCCCTGTAAGCCGGGAGGCGTGAATTGGTCGTGTTTCCCGCGCTCCTTCCAGCCGGACGGGGTGTTGGGAACCGCCTGCTGGTTTGACCACCCCGGCATCGCCCACGCCGTCCACATGGCGCGCCGGCTCATCGCCATGCTACCCAACGCGACCGCCAGCGCCACCAGCGAGATACCGAGCGCTAGCCATGCCGGCCAGTTGATTCGTCGTTGTTCCATACGCTTCACTCCTGTATTGTGACTGGGTTGCATGATACCAGTTTCACCATCAAGATAGCCGGCAATTGTGAAGATGCTGTGAAGCGTTGGTGGAAACTTTTGCAACGCCGGCAGCCATGTATGGAGTGCGGCAGTTGCACTACCGCACTTCACATACGCTCGCACTATCCTTACCGCTGCTTGGCCGCGTCAGACGACGCTTTCGGCTGCGCCTCGGCCTCTTGCAAATCTTGCAGAATATTTGGATTGCTCAAGTTGAGCGGCACAACCGGCTCGTCAGTCTCGACCTCTTCGCCCTCAGTCGCTTCTGCCGGCTCGTCTAGCGGAGCGACGGCAGTGTCAACCTGCGCGACATACTTTTTCAAGGTGAGCAATTGGCGTGCGAGCAACGGCGCTTGATCGGCGCTGAGCGCGCGCACCAGTTCAACTTCGAGCAGCGCAGCCGAACCGGCGCCGGGCAACACCGTGGCCCGCTTAACTGGCGCGCCAAGACGCGCCAGCGCATCGAGCGCCTTCCCCACCGATCTGCCATCGTCGTGCAGGTGAATGCGCAGATGACTGACTGGCCCGCCAAAATTCAAGCGCCGTTCGAGCCATTCAAGCACAATGAGCGTGAAGAGAAACAATAAGGTGGCAACCACCGCCAACCATCCCAACCCAGTAGCGACGGTAACGCCAATCCCGGCGGATCCCCACAACGTCGCGGCGGTGGTCAGGCCGCGCACGTTCGTGCCGTGGCGCAAAATAGCTCCCGCCCCCATAAAACCGATTCCGGAAACGACGTAGCTGGCTACCCGCAACGCATCGCGATCACCGGTCAGTTCGGTAAATCCGTATGCGCCTGCCATGGTGACGAGGCAAGCGCCAACCCCCACCAAAATATGTGGTCGAAACCCGCTGGCCCGCTCATGGGTTGAGCGTTCTAACCCAATCAACCCGCAGAGGATAAGGGTGAGGGTTAATCTCCCAACGACATTCAGATCGATCGGCCCCATGATCCGCATCAGCTCAACGCTGATCTCTTGCAGCATGGTATCGCTCCTGTAACTTCGTGACCGGAAAGCCGCCCCGTCTAAGCGTACCATATCCAGCAACGCATCCGGCACGTAAGGCACAAATCGAAGCCTCTGGTATAGAGTGCGGCAGTTTGACTGCCGCACTCCATATCTGCTGTTCCCAGCACTAACAGCGTTATACCGGGTTGGTGTGTTCGTAGTTATCGCGCTCTCTCGCGGTGTGACGGCGCCGCCGCCGCCAGCAGCGCAGCTTCCCGCACTGCTTTCACATCGCGCCGTTCGGCCCATGCGATCCAGCGCAACGCGAGATCAAGGCCACAGTGCGGCAACAACCAGAGCCATAACCGATCGAGCAGGCTCACCCGCTCAAGCGGAGTTGCATGCAGGCGGCGCAAGGTGCGCATATAGCGCTGTTGGTGGTTCGCCTCGGCAGCAGCGAGATTAAGCAGAATCTGCTCGTGTTGTTCGGTGGGCGCTTGCGCGGCGAGCCGCCGGTATAGTTGCACAATCAGCTCGTGGCGCTGGCAGGCCCGCTGCAAGGCGCGGATGAAGCGGCGACGGCGTTCGGCGCGGTTGAGCATCGGCTCGGTGATGCGCAGCATGGGCGGCTCCTTTCCAAAGCCATTGCGCGTTGTCGGATGATGTGGCAACAATGCAGCGCAGAGATCGCCAAAACGGTCTACGCAATCTCGATCAGCAGGCTAATCAAGTAAAAATAGAGCGCCAGACCAGTGAAATCCTTAATGGTTGTGATGAACGGATCGGCGCCCGGCGCGTGATCAAGCCCTAATTTGAGCAGCGCCCAAGGCAAGATGAAACCTAAAAAGGTTGCGAGCGTGACGACCGTAAAGAGCGAGATGCCTACCGCTAGCCCGATTTGGGGGATGTCATTGGGAACGCCTTGCCAAAAGTAGGCGACTGTGCCACCCATCACGCCCAATAGCGCGCCCATAACCATCCCGATCAATACTTCGCGGCCTAAATGCCTGCCAAAGCGTTTCAGATTGATGTGACCGAGCGCCAGGCCACGGGCGAAAATGGTGGTGGACTGTGTGCCGACATTGCCACCCATATCCATCACCAATGGGATGAAGACAGCGGCGGCCAGCACCGAGGCTAATACCCCCTCGAAGCGATCGATCAGGCCGCCGACGAGTAAGCCGCCGATCAACGTGACGATCAGGAATGCGATCCGTACTCGCACCGGATACCAGATTGAACCATGGATCAGTTTCTGACTAAAAATCTCATCGCGGTCGCGCGAGACATCAACAATGCCCGATTTTTGGTACATTGTCTCCGAGGTGTCACGCTCAATCAGGTCAAGCGCCTCATCGAAGGTGACAGCACCAACCAGCCGCTCTTCGCTATCAACCACCGGAATTGCCGTCAAGCCACTGAGCTTCAGCAACCGAATTGCTTCGCTCTGCGGCGCGGTGGCGCGCACAAAAACGCCGATGCCGGTTAACAGACTGCCGATCGGCGTTTCTGGTGCTGCGCGCAGCAACTGGCTCAACCGCACAAAACCGCGGTAGCGTCGATCAGCGCTGATCACAAACGCCAGATTCGTTTCGTCATCTGGCTCAGGAGCAGTGCGGATCGCGGCCAATGCTTCGGCAACGGTCGCGTTTTCACGAATGGCTAGATAGTTGGAGGTCATCATTGCCCCCACGCTCTCTTTGGGATACCCCAGCAACTCGCCGATCGCGCTGCGGGATTCGGCGCTCAGTGCGGCCAGCAGGCGTTTGGCGACCTTGGCCGGCAGCTCTTCAAGCAGGCGCGCCCGATCGGACGGGTCGAGCTGTTGGAACAGATATGTTCCCTCAGGATCAGCCATCGCGCTAATCAGTTCAGCCTGCTCGTGCGGATGCAGGCGCTCGAAGAGATCGAGCGCGCGCTGCTTTTCCAATAGCCGGAATACAAGCACCCGCACCGGGATCGGCAGCGAGCGGAAGGTAATCAACAACTGCTCGAAATCCATTTGGTTGGCGGTCGTCTTGAGTTCGGCGGGTGAGCGGCGCAGCATGGCGTCGTAATCAAGCGTGAGCATCGTCATTCCTCCTATACTGGAAAGGCTGAGTTCGTTCACCTGAACGGACAAGCTGGCAGATGACCGGCTAAGATGCGGCGCGGCGCCGATCGCGCAGGTCAGCCGGCTGGCGGCGAGCAAACCAACGATCGAACCAGCGGTAGCCGGTGCGGAAGCAGAGCCTGCGGCGGGGTTGGCGGCGACCGCCTTGCGCGCGCAATACTTCGGCGATCAGGCGACCTTGGGTGTCGAGCGTCCAGCGGATCATCATGGCTTCCCTCCTCTCTCCTAGCCGTGCTCGCTCGCACGGCGCGCCAACGCCTACCCAGCTCACCGGCAGCAGAATCCAACCGCTGGCGCCGGCGCTAGTAGCAATTTCAGGGTAATATCTATCAGCATTGCAGATCAGAAGCTGTGAATCTGCAATTTATTGATAGATTTGCAAGTTTTTCTTAGGGGAAGCACTCAACATGGAGGGAGGTATTAGACAAGAAGTGCAACAAAATACCCCGCCAGCTTCTTCGCCGGCGGGGTTAAGTGATCTGAACCGCAATTCAGTTTGAATTGCACCCAGTGACCGAGAAGAAGCTTAGGCCATTATTGAGTGCCGCCTGAAGCTGCACGATGTGTCGCCTATGACTGGTGTCGATAGCTTCTCCTCCGTATATCGCGTATACATCCATAAAAGTGTTTACAGCTAGCGAGGTTACATCTCGTATTGATGCTGTAAACGACGCTTCAGCGTACTATATGAAAGCGCGGCTGAATGCGTCTGTTGGCTACTGTGCTGCCAGCGCGTTGCTATCTGCACCCGTCGCTATCAGCCCTCTGGGAGTATACCCTATTAGTTATAATTTTGTCAATACCGAAATCTATTTCTCGCTATCGCTATTTTTGATAGTTTGGCCGGTTTCACAACACCTATCAAGCACGCTGGTTGCACCGCCGTCTTACCCATGCCGCGCAAGAAAACTCTCGCTGAGAATGGCCGCGAACCGGTCGAGAAACACGTCAAGCGCAGTTCGATCAAAGGTCAATGGCGGACGAATCTTCAACACATTATCAAATGGGCCTTCAGTGCCGATCAAGACTCGTTCGGCGCGCAGGCGCTCTTTGAGATAGCTGGCCGCCGCGGTGGCCGGCGCGCGCGTGGCCCGATCCGTCACCAATTCCACGCCAATAAATAATCCCATTCCCCGTACATCGCCAATGATGGCATGGCGTTGTTGCAGGTCGCGCAACCCAGCCAACAGCTCGCCGCCAATCTGGGCCGCGTGGGCCATCAATCCTTCTTCGTCGATGATCCGCAGCACTTCGCGCCCGATCACGCACGACAGCGTGCTGCCGCCAAAGGTCGAGAAAAACTCGATGCCGTTGTCAAAGGCGCGGGCGATCTCGGCAGTGGTGATCACCGCGCCAATCGGGTGGCCGTTGCCCAGCGGTTTGCCCAACACCACGATGTCAGGCGTCACGCCTTGCGTCTCAAAGGCCCAGTAGTGCGTCCCCAGCCGGCCTAACCCAGTCTGCACTTCGTCGGCGATGCAGACGCCGCCAGCGGCGCGGATGCGGCGGTAGACCGCGGCCAGATAGCCGGGGGGCGGGATGATTTGCCCGGCCACGCTAGGGAAGGTCTCGGCGATGAAGCCGGCCAGCTTCCCGCCGCGCGCAGCGATCCGTTCGAGCGCCGCGTCAATGGCCGCCGCGTACCGTTCGCCATCGTTGCCATACGGCCCGCGATAGGGGTCGGGCGCCAGTACGACTTGCACCCAATCGGGTTTGCCGCTGCCGGCGGGATGGTTAAACTTGTAGGCCGAGATGTCGATCGCGCCGGTGGTGTGGCCGTGATAGCCGTGATCGATGGTGATCATATCGCGTCCGCCGGTAGCGGCCCGCGCCAGCCGCAATGCCAGCTCGTTGGCTTCCGAGCCGGAATTGACAAAGAAGCAGACGCTCAACGAGGGCGGCAGTTTGGCTAACAGTTCGTGAGCGAATGCGATCTGGGCCGGGTGCAGATAGCGCGTATTCGTGTTGAGCATGCGCAATTGCTGCGCGGCGACGGCTTGCAGGCGCGGGTGCGCGTGCCCGACGTGCGGCACGTTGTTGTAAGCGTCGAGGTACGCTCTCCCCCATTCGTCGAACAGGTAGTGGCGCCAGCCGCGCAACAGCGTACACGGCTCGGCGTAGCTGAGGCGCAGATTGCCAGCGAAATGGCGGCGGCGCTCGCGCAGCAGGCCGGCAGGATCGAGCGGACGGTAGGCAACCGCGGCATCGGGCAGATTGAGCAGCGCCGCTGGATTGGGACAAACGGCCTGCCACCAGTCCCCTTCTTCAGGGGCGGCCACGCCGGGCCAGCGGCTCGTCATCGCGCTGTCGTGCAAGAGCAGTTGGAAATGGAGGTGGGGCTGCCAACCGCCGTTGTTGGCAATGCTGCCGAGCGCGGCGAAGAGTTGGCCGGCAGCCAGCGGTTGGCCAACCGCTAACTTGCTCAGACAGATCGGGTCGAGATGGCCGTAGAGGGTGTAGAACGGATCACCTGCCGGCGTTTGATGCTGCAACACCACCATCCCGCCATAATCAAGCGGCGCGGGGAAGTGCTCGATGGCGACTACCACCCCATCGAGCGGCGCGCAGACTGGTGTGCCGGGGGGCGCGAACAGATCGACGCCAAGATGGATCGTGCGCCGTTCAGCTAGTGGCGACGACCCAGCAAAAAACGCTGGCGCAGTGTAGATCAGACGCGGTTCGCCGTAACGGCCAATGCACACGTCAGCTTGCGCCGATCCGGCCAGTGTGGCTGCCTCTGCCGCAGTCATCCCAAACGGGTCTTGCGGCAGCGGCGTCTCGCCAGCCGCCACGCTCACCACCGGCGCGTTGGCTAGATCGCGACCGAGCACCGGGGCAAAACAACCTCGCTGGGTATCTAACCACGCCAGCACCCGCGCTGCGGCGTCACTGATCGGCAGACCGCAGACAGCGCGCAAACGGGCCGCAGCGAGGGCCGGATCAACTGTCGCCGTTGCTGCTAACATCCGCCACGCCGGCGCTTCCGAGACCGTCACATACGGGTCATCGGGCCGTTGCTGCTTCATCAGCGCCGCATTCACGACACTCACAGCCAGCCGGGTGCGCACCAACGGCCAGATCAGATCGAACTCGGCGGCGCTGAGCGGCCAGACCGCGTGATAGCCGGCGACCAGCTCGCCCAACGCGCGCAGCGGGTTGGGTTGGTCGAGAATCGCATACGCGGCGGCGATCGCCGTTTCGCACACGCGCGGCGCAGCGCAGAGATCGCCAAAATCGAGCAGACCGCTGATGGCGAACTGGCCACGCCCATCCGCCGTCACCAGCAGGTTGTAATCGTTGAGATCGTTGTGGATCGGGGTGCGCGGCAGTGCCAGCAAGGCCGGGCGAAGCTGATCGTAAGCGGCCAGCGCCTCGGCAGCAAGCTGGCGCTGCTCGGCATCAGCAATCGCCGCCAACTCCGCCATCGCCCACTCTGCCTGCAACAAATTCCACTTCAGCGGGCGATCGAGCAAGGGGTGGGCAAACCCGGCCAGCGCCTGATCGAGCCGGGCGGCTTGCCGGCCAAGTTCGGTGCGCAGCGCCGCAGTGTGCGGGCGAAAGGTGGCGTACAGCTCTCCCGGCAGGGCCGTAATCAACCAGAGCAGCCGGCCGGAATCGGCCACAAACGGCTCGCCGTTGGCAGTCCGCACCAAGCGCGGCGCCGGCAGATCGGGCGCAACCGCAGCCACATGCTCGAGCGCTGCGCATTGCATCGCTACCAGCGCCGGATCGCAATCCGGTCGCATCACTTTCAGCACATACTGCGCACCATCGGTAGCAGTAACAAGGAAGTTCAGATCATATTCGCCCGGCAATGGCGCTAGGGCGCCGTGAAGGTCGTAATGGCGAGCGAGGGCGGTGTGCCATGGCATAATGCGTGCTCCGTATCATCAATAATACAGCGATCATACCACAGGAGCGCCGGCCCAAACGTGGTATGATAGGCGGCGATAACAATCATGGAGGCGTTATGCGCGTCTTTATCACCGGCATTACCGGCCCGGTCGGCAGCTTTCTGGCCGATTACCTGCTGACCATCCCCGGCCTTGACATTCACGCATTCAAACGCTGGCGCAGCGATCCGCGCCCGATCGAGCATCTGTTGGGCAAGATCACCATCCACGAGGGCGATATCGAAGACGCCTTCTCGGTCGATCGCGCCATCGCCGCTGCCCGGCCCGATCGCATCTTCCACCTTGCCGCACAGAGTTACCCCAGTGCCTCGTGGGATGCGCCGATTTTGACCATGCGGGCCAATGTGGAAGGCACGATCAATGTGCTTGAAGCAGCCCGCCGCCACGTGCCGCATGCCCGCATCCACATCGCCGGCACCAGCGCCGAGTACGGGCCGGTACGCCCGGAAGATGTGCCGATCCGCGAAGATCACCCGCTCCGCCCGGCCAGCCCCTACGGCGTGAGCAAAGTCGCCGCCGAGCTGAGCGGGTTGCAATATCATGCTAGCTACGGCCTGCACGTCGTCGTCACCCGTTCGTTCAACCACGTCGGGCCGCGCCAAGGCGACCGCTGCTCGATCCAGACCTTCTGTCGCCAGATGGCCTTGATCGAAGCGGGCCGGCAACCGCCGGTGATGTACGTGGGCAATCTGGCGCCGAAACGCGATTTCAGCCACACCCGCGACGTCGCTCGCGCGCTCTGGCTGCTGCTCGAACACGGCGTCCCCGGCGAGGTGTATAACCTCTGTTCCGGCCAAGCGGTGCGGATCGGCGATATTGTTGATATGGTGGTTGCGATGGGGCGCGTCCCGGTGAAGGTACAGGTCGATCCCGCTCGCCTGCGCCCGGTTGATGAGCCGATTTTACAAGGCGACAACAGCAAACTGCGCGCAGCCACCGGCTGGCAGCCCGAAATCGGCATCGAACAGATCGTGGCCGAGGTGTTGGATTATTGGCGGCAGCAATTCGGCATATAATGTTTTATACCCTCGGCGGTAAAATACCAGAGCATGCTCGCGGGTATTGGTACGTGCTTGCCCTCTCTGCGCCCTCCGCGCCCTCTGCGGTAACAACACGAGGGCCTTCTTGCGGACACAGAACACCCTGCACCATCTGCGGTAAAATACGGCGGGCATTCTCGCGGGCATCGGCGCGCTCTTGCCCCCTCTGCGTCCTCCGCGCCCTCTGCGGTAAAAATACGAGAGCACTATCATGGGCACGTTGTATCTCGTTGCCACCCCGATCGGCAATCTCGAAGACATCACCCTGCGCGCGCTGCGGGTGCTGCGCGAGGCGCGGCTGATCGCAGCCGAAGACACCCGCCATACCCGCATTTTGCTCGACCACTACCAGATCACGACACCGTGCATCTCGTACCACGAACACAACAAACTGGCCCGGCGCGCCGAGATACTGGCCGCGTTGCAAACCGGTGACGTGGCGCTGGTCTCAGACGCCGGCACACCGGCGATCGCCGACCCCGGCCTCGATCTAGTGCA
>JAUQOZ010000340.1:0-1897 GCA_030550625.1 Chloroflexota bacterium
CAACCGAGCAAGGCGTGCCGGCGGAGACCGCCTTTGCCGCTGCGCTCAGTACGGTGCAGGTTGCAACCAAAAATCAAGACACCCGCGAACACGACATCTTTGATAGCGACGACTATTTCCAATTCCACGGCGGCATGATCGCGGCCATCCGGGCATTGAGCGGGCGCAACCCGGCCCGTTACTTCGGCGACAACAGCGACCCGGCCCGGCCCCGCACCCGCGATCTGCGCGAAGAGGCGCGGCGCGTCTTTCGGGCGCGGGTGGTTAATCCGAAGTGGATCGCCAGTATGCGCCGGCACGGCTACAAAGGCGGCCTTGAACTGGCGGCGACGGTTGATTATCTCTTCGGCTATGACGCCACGGCGCAGGTGCTAGCCGATTGGATGTACGAACAAGTCACTGAACGGTATGTGCGTGATCCAGAGGTGCAGCAATGGCTGCAAGAGGTGAATCCGTGGGCGTTGCAAGCCATCGCCGAGCGGCTAAACGAGGCGATCGGGCGTGGCATGTGGCGTGATCCATCCGCTGAAGCTCAGGCCGCGATCGATGCCATTCTCGCCATCGGTGAAGAACAACGCGAACGCTGATCATCGGCCAGCCGCACGGCGGTGCGGGGGCGTATGTTGTGTGGGGCCGCGCGCCGTGTGGAGCCGCACGCCGCGCGGAGCCGCACGCCGTGCGGAGCCGCACGCCGTGCGGCTCTACAAGAGGTACTGAATCTGCTGGTAAGGAGGTTGTATGTCAATGCTTACGCAAACCATCAACCAGATTGGCCCGTTGGACGATCAGGCGGCAACGGCGGCTCGTCGCCGGCAAGACATGCTCACCAAGCCAGCCGGCTCGTTGGGCCGGCTCGAGGAACTCTCGATCCGGATTGCCGGCATTACCGGACGCGAACGGCCACGTCTCACTAAGCCAGCGGTGATCGTGATGGCTGCCGATCACGGGGTAGCCAGCCAAGGTGTGAGCGCCTTCCCGGCTGAGGTTACGCCGCAGATGGTGCTGAACTTCCTGCGCGGCGGGGCGGCGATCAACGTGCTGGCCCGTCACGTGGGGGCGCAAGTGATTGTGGTTGATATTGGCGTCGCGGCTGATTTGCCGTCCCATCCTGAATTAGTCAGTCGCAAACTGGCTTACGGCACCGCCGACTTTAGCCAAGAGCCGGCGATGAGCCTTGAGCTGGCCCGGCAGGCGCTTGAGGTGGGCATTACCTGCGCCAACGAGGCGATCGATCGCGGGGTTGATCTGCTCGCTACCGGTGAGATGGGCATTGCCAACACGACCGCAGCGAGCGCGATTGTGGCGGCGATTACGGGGCGGCCCGCCGCAGAAGTGACCGGACGCGGCACTGGCATTGATGATACAGCCTTGGCGCGCAAGATTGCCGTGATCGAGCAGGCGTTGGCGCTGCACCGGCCTAACCCGCGCGATGGTCTCGATGTGCTGGCGAAAGTGGGTGGGTTGGAGATCGGCGGCTTGGCGGGCGTGATCCTCGGCGCAGCGGCGCGGCGGGTGCCGGTGGTGATCGACGGCTTCATCTCTGGTGCGGCGGCCCTGATTGCAGCCACGCTTGCCCCTGCTGCGGTCAACTACATGATCGCCGGCCACCGCTCGGTCGAACGCGGTCACGTCGCAGTGTATAGCCATCTCGATCTGCAACCGCTGCTCGATCTGAATATGCGCCTCGGCGAAGGCACCGGCGCGGTGCTGGCGATGTCGATCTGCCAAGCGGCTTGCAAGGTGCTCGACGAGATGGCTACCTTCGCCGAAGCGGGAGTGTCGGAGAAGAAGGGGGAGTAGGGAGTGGGGAAGAGGGAGTAGGGAGCGGATCGATTGTTCAGCTTTTTTCATCGATCAATTGTGGCATGCACTCCCCTGCTCCTACGCGAGTTGAGGA
>JAUQOZ010000340.1:1931-11261 GCA_030550625.1 Chloroflexota bacterium
GTGGGTGGGGGAGGGGGTGGGGGGAGGACAAAACGGTGCATTGCAACGCTATCAACGACATCTACGCTCATAGGTGCTGTCCGTCATTGAACCTGCGAGAGCAGGAGTCTCAAAGGAGGGTTCACGAGATGAAACGCCGCTGGCTGATCGTTGCGCTTGGCGCTGCCGTGCTGATCATGTTCGAGGCCCGGCCAGCGTATGCCATGCACATCATGGAAGGCTTCTTGCCGCCGCTGTGGGCATTGTTTTGGTTTGCGGTCACCATCCCGTTTTGGGTGATCGGGTTTCGCCAGCTTCAACGCATTGTGCGCGACAAGCCAGAGGTGCGGTTGCTGCTCGGTTTCGCCGCCGCCTTTACCTTTGTGCTGAGCGCGTTGAAACTGCCGAGCGTCACCGGTTCGAGCAGTCACCCGACCGGCACCGGTCTGGGTGCGATCCTGTTTGGGCCGTGGGTGATGAGTGTGCTCGGTTCGATTGTCTTGCTCTTTCAGGCCCTGCTGATTGCCCACGGCGGCTTGACCACCCTCGGCGCGAATGCCTTTAGCATGGCGGTGGTGGGGCCGTTTGTAGCGTGGCTGATCTGGCGCGGGTTGGCCGGGCGCGCGCCATTCTGGTTGGTGGTCTTTTTGGCGGCGGCGCTGGCCGATCTCTCAACCTACGTCGTCACTTCGCTGCAACTGGCGCTGGCCTTTCCCGATCCGGCGGGCGGCATCCTCGCTGCCTTCGCCAAGTTCGGCGCGATCTTTGCCGTGACCCAGATCCCGTTGGCGATCAGCGAAGGGATTTTGACCGTGTTGATCATGAATGCGTTGCAAACCAATGCTGCCGCCGAGTTGCAGGCGCTAGAAATCAAAGGGGTGCGGGCATGAATGCCAAACCGTTGCCTTGGCCAGTGGTCGTGGCGCTGTTGCTGGTGGTGATCGGCTTGGCCATCGCGCCGATCCTGCTGATCCGCGACACCGAGTTTGGCGGGGCCGATGCCGCCGCCGAAGCCGCCATTGTCGAGATTGCGCCTGATTACGAGCCGTGGTTCGCGCCGTTGTTTGAACCGCCGGGCAGCGAGACCGAAAGCCTGTTGTTTGCCTTGCAAGCCGGTTTGGGGGCGGGAGTGATCGGTTACTTCTTTGGCTGGCAGCATGGTCGCCGGCAGCGGCGTGATCGGTGAGGCATGCTGCGAATCATTGACCAGTACGCCTTCGCCAACCGGTTGCGCGCAGTCGATCCGATCCAAAAGGGCGCTATTGCCGTGGCAACGATCCTGCTCTGTCTGGTACTCGATCGACCGCTGGTGGGATGGTTGGCGTTGGCATGGATGGTGATGGTGACGGTGTGGTATGCACGGGTGCCGCTGCGGGTGGCCGGCGCAGTGATTGGGGCGGAGAGCGTCTTTCTTGCGCTGTCGGTGATCGGGATCGCGGTCAGTGTGGGGAACGAACCACCGGCAGCGGCGCTGCTGGCGATTCCGTTCGGGCCGCTCTGGCTGAGCGCGACCGGCGCATCGCTGCAAACGGCGCTGCATGTGCTCAGCCGCGCGCTCGGTTCGGCAGCGGCGCTCAATTTTTTGATTTTGACCACGCCGCTGATCGATCTGATCGAGTTATTGCGCCGGTTGCGCGCGCCGGCGTTGCTAATCGAATTGATGGCGCTCAGCTACCGCGCGCTCTTTGTCTTGCTCGATACGCTCGACCAGATGGTCACGGCGCAGACGGCGCGGTTGGGGTACGCTTCGTGGCGAGCGACGTTGCGTAGCTCGGCGCTACTGGGCAGCCGGTTGTTTATTGTTGCCTACCAGCGTAGCCAAGCGTTGGAAGTAGCGTTGACGGCGCGCGGGTTTGCCGGCGAGCTGCGGGTGTTGCCGCTCAGCTATACCGTTGACCGGCAGCTTTGGCTGATCGGCGGGTTGATCGGGGCAAGTCTCGTATGATGATCGTGGTGAGTCTCGTAGCGGCGAGGTGGTGGTCATGACCGCATTGCTGGCGCTGGAAGCGGTTTCGTACCAGTTTCCGGGCAACCCGACCCCAGCTTTGCAGGCAGCGTCGTTGCCGATCGCTGCCGGCCAGCGCATCGTTGTGCTGGGCCGCAACGGCGCCGGCAAGAGCACGCTGCTGCTCGTGGCGAGCGGTATCGTTCGCCCGCAGCAGGGCCGGGTCTGGCTGCATGGCGCGCCAGTTGACTATTCGCGGTCTGGTCTGCGCCGGTTGCGCCAGCATGTTGGGTTGGTGATGCAGTCGCCAGACGATCAACTGTTTAGCGCCAGCGTCTGGCAAGACATTAGCTTTGGCCCGCTCAATCTTGGTCTGAACGCCGCGGAAGCGCGGCAAGCGGTGCAGGAAGCGGCGGCGCTGTGTGACGTGACCGATCTGCTCGACCGGCCTACCCATGCCTTGAGCGGCGGGCAAAAGGCGCGGGTGGCGCTGGCCGGCGTCTTGGCGATGCGTCCACAATGCCTGCTGGTTGATGAGGCGACGGCGGGTCTCGATCTGTGGGCGCGGCAACAGGTGGTGCGCGTGTTTGACCGGCTGGTAGCGCAAGGGGGAACGGTCGTGCTGGCTACGCATGATCTGGCGTTGGCCCGCCGTTGGGCCGATCTGGTCGTGGTGTTGCACGAGGGCCAGATCGTCGCGGTCGCGCCCCCAGCAGAGGTGTGGGCCGATCCGGCGTTGCGCGCGCTGATTGCGCCGCCGGAAGCGTGGGAAGGGCTGTAGCGCCGGACGGCTGTCCGGCTCCGCCAAGGGCGCGGAGGATGATAAACGCAAAGGCACTGTAACGCCGGACGGCTGTCCGGCTCCGCAAAGGGCGAAGAGGCATATATGTCATTGCGATGGCGCGGAGCGCCCGAAGCAATCTCCCTCTTTTGCGGGAGCAAACGCTCAGCGGGAACCACCCGCTGAAGTGGGGGATTGCTTCGCCTCGCGAGGGCATCACACCGTGATGCCCCTACGCTCGGCTCGCAATGACAGTCGGGGAGCGCGGGTGCGTTCTCATGTCATTGCGAGGGCGCGGAGCGCCCGAAGCAATCTCTCCCTCTCATACGGGAAGAATGAATAGAATTATTCACGGTAAGAGCATCTATGCCACCTGTACCCAACCTCATCAAACAACGCGCCGCAGCGGCGTTAGCTGCCCTAGCCATAGACGCTGCGCTTGGCGATCCGCCCAACCACCTGCATCCGGTTGGGGTGATGGGGCGCTGGTTACGCTGGGGTGAACGGCTGGCGCCGGCTGCGCCGGGGGCGCGGTTGGTGTGGGGCGCGGTGTGGCTGGTCAGCGGTTGGGTGGCGTTCGGCGGCATCGCTGCGCTCGCGCCGCGCCATTGGCTGGCGCAGGGGGCGCTGGCGTCGCTGTTGTTGGCCTATCGCGGTCTTGATCGGGCAGTGGCAGAGGTAGAGGCGGCTTTAGCCACTGGTGATTTATCCGAAGCGCGCCGGTTGCTCGGTTGGCATTTAGTGAGCCGGCCAACCAACGATCTGAGCGCCGCCGAGGTGGCTGGGGCGGCGATCGAGTCGCTGGCCGAAAATCTGAGCGATAGCGTAGTGGCGCCGTTGCTGGCGTTGCTTGCCGGCGGATTGCCGGGGATGGTGGTCTATCGCTTGACCAACACTGCCGACGCGATGTGGGGCTACCGTACCGAACGGTTCGAGCATCTGGGCAAGGTTGCGGCTCGTTGCGATGATGGGTTGAATCTGGCGCCGGCCCGCTTGACGGCGCTGCTGATTGCGCTGGCCGCGCAGCTTGCCAACCGGCGCGGCGGCGCGGCGCTTGCGGTGGCGTGGCGTGATGCGGGCCGCACCGCTTCGCCGAACGCTGGCTGGCCGATGGCGGCGATGGCCGGCGCGTTGGATACCGTTCTGACCAAGCGCGATCACTATGCGCTCGGCGCTGGCCAGCGCCTGCCCGATGCCGCCATGATCGGTGAGGCGCGCCGGTTGGGGCGGTTGGTGATGGCGCTGATAACAGCCAGCTTGGTGGGCGCTTTGGCGTTCGCGCGTTTCACTGAATCGAGGTCGCTACAATGACTGCTACTGCACTGCTGCTGATCGGCCACGGCACCGATGATGCCGCTGGAGTAGAGGAATACCATCAACTGGCTGCGTTGGTGCAACAACGGCTTGATCTCTTTGTCCAACCCTGCTTTCTCGAATTGGCCGATCCGCCGATCGGGCAGGCGATTGACGCTTGCGCTCGCGCCGGTTATCAGCGTATCGTCGCATTGCCGCTCTTGCTCGGCGCTGCCGGCCACCAAAAGAACGATATTCCGGTTGCGTTGCGCGAGGCCCGCGCGCGCTGGCCCGAACTCACTATCCACTACGGTGCGCCGTTGGGAGTGCAGTATTCGCTGCTCAAGGCCCTCAGCGACCGCTTGGCTGAAGCGGAAGCGGCAGCGCCGCCAGTACCGCGCGCCGAGACGGCGCTGGCCTTGATTGGCCGCGGCAGCAGTGATCCCGATAGTAATGCTGATGTGGCTCGCATGGCCCGTTTGTTGTGGGAAGGGCGTGGCTATGCGCGGGTGTTGTACGGCTTCTACAGCATCACGACGCCGCGCGTGCCAGAAACAATTGATTCCTGTATCGCACTCGGTGCGCGGCGAGTGATGATTATTCCCTACCTGATCTTTACCGGGCGGATTTTGCAACGGATTGAGCAGCAGGTTGCTGTTGCCCGCCAACGCTATCCCGACCATGATCTCGTGCTCACCGGCCATCTTGGTCTGCACGAGGGGGTGATCGCGGCAATCGAGCAGCGGTTTCACGAAGCGGTGCAAGGCCAAGCGGCGGTCAATTGCGACGTGTGCAAGTACCGTCGCCTCTTCCCCGGCTTTACCGCCGATTTTGGCCGTCCGCAGACCAGCGATCACGATCACGGCCTGCGCGGTGAGACGCCGGCGCGCGGGCTTGAGGCGATCTTGCCGCCACGCTACCGCGGTGGCCGTCCGGTCAGCGCCGCGCCGATGACCGCTGCGCCGCTGGTGTTCGATGAACATGGGCAGGTGGCATGGGATCGGGTGTGGGGCGGCGATGATCCCAACAACCCTTTCTGCGAATTGGCGCTGGCCGGCGGCCCGCCCCACCGCGGCACTCTGCTCGAACCGGTCGATCCGGCCACGGTGCGGGCCGATCCCGCCGGCTATGCCCGCGTGATTGCCGAACTCTCCCGCGCGCTGGCGATGGTCACTGATCTGCCAGTGAAGACCGATGTCGCTCCCGGCTGGATCGGCCTCGTCTGCGAGAGTGAAGAGATGGCGATCTGGCTGTTGCGGGCAATTATCGTGGAAAATGTCAGTGTGCGGCGTGAAGATCGGGTCTTGCTGCTGCCGGCGGGGCCGCAGTTCCGGCTCGAAGCCGAGATCAAGAATGTCGTGACCGCCGTCGCCAAGACCTACCACTACTGGAAGGAGCATATTCGCCAATGAATGATGTGACGTGCCGTATCTTTATTTTGCACGATGTTGGCGATCACGTGGCCCAATTGGCCCAAGCCATCGCTGCCGGCGTAGCGACCGTTCCCGGCGCCGAGGTGAAGGTGCGCTTGCCTAACCACGCCACCAAAGCCGATCTGCTCGAAGCTGATGGGATCATTATCGGCACGCCGAACTGGACTGGCATTAAGGGTACGCTGAAGCGGTGGCTCGACACCACCGGCGATCTGTGGGAAGAGGGAAGCTTAGCCGGCAAAGTAGGCGCGGCCTTTACCAGCAGCGCCGGACGCCATTCCGGCACCGAGTTTACGCTGCTCTCGGTGCTGCATTGGATGCTCGGCGGCGGCATGATCATCGTTGGCCTGCCGTGGACGCCGCTGATGGAGCAGGCTGGTTCCTATTACGGCGCGACGTCGGTCGGCGACCTGACCGAAGCCGATCTGCTGCAAGCGCGCGCCTTGGGCCGGCGGGTGGCGCAGATTGCTTTGCAGTTGCGCCGGGGAGCGAACCTATGAACGAGCGCGTGCCTGTTGCCGGCGCCGAGATTGCTTCTCGCTCATTCGCGATTATTCGTGCCGAGCTGGCTGAACGCGGGATCGCGCTGCCGCAACCGCTGGCGCCGGTCGTCGAGCGGATTATTCACACCACCGCCGACTTCGAGTTCGCCACGATTACCCAAGCTAGTCCCGGTGCGATCGAGGCCGGCGTCGCTGCGCTGCAACGCGGCTGCGCAGTGATCACCGATGTCCAGATGGCGCGGGTTGGCATTGACCAGCGGCGGCTGCACCGCTGCGGCGGTGCGGCGCACTGCTTCAACGACCTGCCCGAAGTCATCCAACTCGCTGCGGCGACCGGTCTTACCCGCAGCGCCGCCGCCTTGCGCTGGGCGCACGAACAGGGCTATCTGGCCGGCGCGATCGTGGCCATTGGCAACGCACCGACCGCTTTGTTCGAGGTGCTCGATCTGCTCGATCGCGGCGCGCAGCCGGCGTTGATCATCGGCGTGCCGGTTGGCTTCGTCAACACCGCCGAAAGCAAGGCGGCGCTCATGGCCCGCCAAGATGTGCCGTGGATTGTCACTGCCGGACGCAAAGGCGGTTCGCCGGTAGCGACGGCGATTGTCAATGCGCTGCTGCGGTTGGCGTTGGGTGAAGACAACCGCGATGTGTGACTCTAAGGCGCAAAGGGGGCAAAGGCGCAGGGACAATAAACGCAAAGGCGCGAAGGGCGCAGAGATCGCAAAGGGTTTTTGGTAAGATGTGTTTCCCCGCTTGTCATTGCGAGCCGAGCGGAGCGAGGCGAAGCAATCCCCCGCGAGCACGGGAGCCATCCCTTCAGGCATAGGTTCCGCCGAAGAGGGAGATTGCTTCGGGCGCTGCGCGCCCTCGCAATGACATATCCCTCTCTGCTGCGGTGACACATTTGCATACGGAGACATACGATGGCCGATATGGTTCCGCCCCGCAACAAACGCGGTTCCCGCACCGGCTACACCACCGGCAGCAACGCCTCAGCCGCCGCCAAAGCGGCTGTGATTGCCCTCTTCAGCGGGCAGTGGCCGGCGCAAGTGACGATCACCTTGCCGATTGGCGAAACCGCGACGATGACGCCAGCCGTTACCCGGCTCGATGAGGCGGGAGCCTATTGCTGTATGCGCAAAGACGCCGGTGACGATCCCGATGTCACCCACGGCGCGTTGATCTGCGCGCAGGTGCGGCTCGTGGCCACACCCGGCATCCATCTGGAAGGCGGCGAGGGGGTGGGGCGGGTGACGCTGCCCGGTTTGGGCTTGCCGGTCGGCGGGCCGGCGATCAACCCGGTGCCGCGCCAGCAGATTACCGCTAACGTCCTCGATGCGGTGCGCGAGTATGCTCCCGGCGGCGAGACGTTTCTCGAACAGGCCGGGCTAGAGGTGATTATCAGCGTGCCCGGCGGCGAGCAGATCGCGCAAAAGACGCTCAACCCGCGCCTTGGCATTATCGGCGGGATTAGCATTCTCGGCACCACCGGCAAAGTCTTTCCCTACAGCACCGCCGCATGGCGGGCCAGCGTGATCCAAGCGGTCGAAATGGCAGCCCGCAATGGCGTGCAGAAGATGATCCTCTGCACCGGCGCCCGTTCCGAGAAGTTTGCGATGCGCATCTTCCCCGATCTGCCGGAGATCGCCTTTGTTGAATTGAGCGTCTTTACCGGCGATGCGCTCAAGACCTGTATTGCCCATGGGGTGCCGTCAGCCGTGTTTGTGGGCATGATTGGCAAGATGATCAAGACGGCGCAAGGCTATATGCAAACCCACGTCGCCGGTAATCAGGTCGATTTCGCCTTTCTGGCGCAGGTCTGCCGCGAGGTAGGCGCGCCGGACGAGTTGGTGCAGGCGGTGGCCCAAGCGAATACCGGACGCCATTTTCTTGAGTTGTGCCAGCAGTATGGCCAGCAAGCGCCGTTGCAGCGGATCGTGGATTTGGCGCTCGAACAATGTCTGCGCTTCATTGCCGCCCAAGGTGGCGCGATGGATTTCGAGACGATTCTGGTCGATTTTGATGGCACGGTGCTGGCTCGCGCCGCTGCCGTCGCTGATGATCACTCGCATCCAGCGGCCCTGCCGCCGCCGTTGATCGAGCGGCTGCCTACCGATCCGTTGCCTGAAGATGATACCGTGGTGGAGGGTGAGCCATGAGCCGGCGCGTGCCGATTCTAGTGGCCGGTCTGACCGATGCCGGCGCTGATGGTTTGCCGGCTAAGCTTCTCCAGCGGATCGCCCGCGCCGATCTGTTGGTCGGCGGGAAGCGCCATCTGGCCGCGTTTCCTGAGGTGGCCGCCGAGCGGCTGGCGGTCGAAGCGAGTGTGGAGCCGGCGCTGGCCCGGTTGCAGCAGGCGTGGGAAGCCGGTCAAACGGCGGTGGTGCTGGCGTCGGGAGATCCACTCTGGTATGGCATTGGCGCCAGTTTGCGCCGGGTGTTTCCGCCAGAGGCGCTTGAGATTGTGCCGGCCCCGACTTCAGCCCAACTCGCCTTCGCCGCGCTGGCCGAACCGTGGCACGATGCGGTCTTGCTCAGCGCCCATGGCCGCCCGCTGGCGGCAATCATTCCGGCAGTGCTGGCTGCTCCCAAAGCGGCCATTCTGACCGATCGCCAGCAGACGCCGGCAGTGATTGCGCAAACGTTAATCGCTGCCGGGATGGAACCCGCCAGCCGTTGCGCGGTCTGCGAGCAGCTTGGCGGGCCGCGCCAGCGCGTCGTCTCTGCTACCCTCGCCGATCTCGTCACCGCCGAGTTTGATCCGCTCAATGTGCTGGTGGTCTGGAACGACCATCCGGTGCGTCCCATCCCTCCCGGCCTGCCCGACGAGGCCTTCAGCACCGAAGCCGGCCAGATCACCAAGCGCGAGGTGCGCTTGCTCAGTCTGGCCGAGCTGGCCTTGCAACCCGGCGAAGTGTTGTGGGACATCGGGGCCGGCAGTGGCGCGGTGGCGATCGAGGCGGCCCGCGCGTGCCCAACCGCGCGCGTCTATGCGGTCGAGCGGCGCGCGGTGTTTGTCGAGCATATTCAGGCTAATCGGCGCCGTTTTCCCGCGCCCAACCTGCACGTGGCTCACGGTGAAGCGCCGGAGGCGTGTACCGATTGGCCCGACCCGGATGCGATCTTCGTTGGCGGGAGCGGCGGGAGGTTGGAGGCGATCATCGCGCTGGCCCAGCAACGGCTGCGCACCGGAGGCCGGCTGGTACTTAATCTCGTGACGGCTGGCCATCTTGCCACGGCGCTCGCCCTCTTGCCGGCGGCGCGGGTGGCGCAGGTGCAGATCAACCGCGGCGCGCCGATCCAGTCCGATCTGCGCTTCGCCGCATTAAATCCAGTCTTTATCGTGACATGGGCAAAGGCGCAAAGACGCTAAGGATTCAAACGCAAAGACGCTAA
>JAUQOZ010000384.1 GCA_030550625.1 Chloroflexota bacterium
CGCGGACCGGGCGGGATGTAAATTTCCAGCTCGCGGTCGCGCTGATCTTGACTCTCGTTGAGCAGGCGCTCGTAGGCGGCGATGCGCGCCTTCGACTTGGCATGGCGGCCCTTAGGAGCCATATTGATCCATTCCAGCTCGCGCTGGAGGGCCTTTTGGCGCTGCGATTCGGCCTTCTCGGTTTCGGCCAGCTTCTGCCGCTTCTGCTCAAGCCAGCTTGAATAGTTGCCGCGCCACGGAATGCCATGCCCGCGTTCGAGTTCGAGAATCCAGCCGGCGACGTTATTGAGGAAGTGGCGATCGTGCGTGACCGCGATCACAGTACCCTTGTACTCTTGCAGATGCCGTTCCAGCCACGCCACTGATTCGGCATCAAGGTGGTTGGTCGGCTCATCCAGCAGCAGAATATCAGGCTGCTGCAACAGCAATCGGCAGAGCGCCACCCGGCGGCGCTCGCCGCCCGACAACACCGCCACCGGCGTATCGCCCGGCGGGCAGCGCAGCGCGTCCATCGCCAGTTCCAGCCGGCTATCGAGATTCCAGCCATCAACGTGATCGATCTTGTCTTGCAGTTCGGCCTGCTCGGCGATCAAGGCATCGTAATCGGCATCAGGGTTGTTAAACTGCTCGGTGATCTCGTCATAGCGGCGCAGCAGGGCCACCGTCTCGGCCATGCCCTCTTCGACCACTTCACGCACCGTCTTGGTATTGTCGAGGTGCGGCTCTTGTTCGAGCAAGCCAACGGTATAGCCGGGAGCGCGGGTGATCTCACCGTTGTAATCTTGGTCGAGACCAGCCATAATCCGCAAAAGCGAACTCTTGCCCGAACCATTGGCGCCGATCACGCCGATCTTGGCCCCGTAGAAAAACGAGAGGCTGATATCTTTCAGGATTTCGCGATTGGGGGGCACCACCTTGCCCACCCGGTACATCGAGAAGATGATCTTTTGGGTATCGGTCATGCGAATACTCCTTGGATTGGGTTATACCGCTCTTAGTGTAGCATAGAGCGGCCAACCACATACAGCGCGCGATTGACAACACAATTTCAAGCTTGTGGTATAATACTCAGCGTGATGCCGGGTGGTGTAATGGTAGCACAGCGGACTTTGGATCCGTTAGTCTAGGTTCGAGTCCTAGCCCGGCAGCCACGGCAACAACCGTGCCACAGGCCATGAAACGACTGAACCCGCACAATCTACTCTCGGCGATGGTGGTCAGGATTTCTGGCTCGGCCAATTGATACGTGCGCAGTGAGCATGCTCGCTGCGCGTTTCTATTCAAGAAAGAACGACTGCATCATGGATGGTCGCCTGCTCATTTTCACCGGCAACGCCAACCCGGCGTTAGCGCAAGAGATTGCCCGCAACCTGCGCATCAATCTGGGGCGGGCGCTGGTCGGCACGTTCAAGAACGGCGAGACGCGGGTCAAGATCCACGACAATGTGCGCGGCTGCGATGTGTTTGTGATCCAGCCCACCTGCACGCCAGTAGATCACCATCTGATGGAACTGCTGATTATGATCGACGCTTTCCGGCGCGCGTCAGCAGCACGGGTAACGGCGGTCATTCCGTACTACGGCTACGCCAAGCAAGAAAAGAAAACATCGGGGCGCGAGCCGATTACGGCCAAGCTGGTCGCCAACTTGATCCGCACCGCCGGCGCCGATCGGGTGTTGACGATGGATCTCCACGCGCCGGCAATCGAAGGCTTCTTCGACATTCCGGTCGATCACTTGCAGGCGTCGCCACTCTTGGCCGACTATATTCGCGAGCTGAACCTGCCCAATCCGGTGGTGGTTTCGCCCGATGCCGGCGGCGTGGGGCGGGCCAACCGCTTCCGCGAACGGATCGGGGCCGGCTTGGCGATTATCGCTAAGCAACGGCTCGAACCCGACACTGCCGAAGTGATCGAGATGGTCGGCGAAGTCGAGGGCAAGACGGCCATTATCGTTGATGATATGATCTCGACCGGCGGCACGCTGATCGAAGCAGCGCATACCCTGCTAGCTCGCGGCGCGCGCGCTGTCTACGCTTGCGCGACCCACGGCATCTTTGCCGATAATGCGTTGCAACTGATTGCTCAATCTGACCTGATCGAGACGATTGTCACCAACACAATTCCCCAACCGCCTGAGGCAACCGCAGCGCGGGTGCGCACCATTAGCGTCGCGCCGCTGTTTGCCGAAGCAATTATGCGGATCCACAAAGATCTATCACTCAGCGCGCTGTTTTCATAGTTACGCAGGCTTGTTGCGCCCGAACGCGCTCTTGGCTTCGGGCGCTATAGCAGAGTGATCGCGCCATTCTGCACTGCGGAAAGGAGGATGATTCACTTGGAGGACCCCGGCCCTAGTTCGTTGATCATCGGCATTGGCCTGTGCCTCATCTTCCTCGGCATTACCTCGGCTGCCGATACAGTCTTGATGACGGTAAGCCGCCCGCGCCTGAGCGCCCTGCTCGCCTCGGCTGGTCTTGGCTCGCGCCGCTTCACGGCTCATTTTCTCGATGAGCCGTACCGGATCAAGTCGGCCATTATCTTTCTGAATGCCGTTTTGACCATCACCATTACTGCGCTGACCATCCAACTCACCGCGCCGTATGGCGCCAACGCGATGATCGGCGGTCTAGCCACCTTGCTGTTTGCGATACTGTTGCTCAGCGAAGTGGTGGCCAAGGCGCTCGCGCGCCGCAACCCCGACACCACCGTGGTGGTGCTAGCCCGCCCGCTAGTGATCGTCGCCACAATCTTGTGGCCGTTAATGGCCGTGATCAACGCCATTACTCGCCCCATTTTCACCCTCTTGAGCGGCAAACCGGCCCCACCGACGCCACTGGTGACGGAAGAAGAGCTGCGCCTGATGATGAGCGCCGGTGAAGAGGCGGGTTGGATCGAGCACGAAGAGCGCGAGATGATCGAGGGCGTGATGGATTTCGGCGACACGCTGGTGCGCGAGATTATGATCCCGCGGGTTGATGTCGCCGCGCTCGAAGTTAATAGTCCGCTCGATCGCGCGCTCGATATGGCGATCACGCGCGGCCACTCGCGCATTCCGGTCTACGAAGAGACGATCGACAATGTGGTCGGCATTCTGTACGCCAAAGACCTTATCCCCGTCTTGCGCGACGGCAAGCGCGATACGCCGCTGCGCGATCTACTGCGCCCGGCCTATTTTGTGCCGGTGACAATGAAGGTCAAGGCGCTGTTGGAAGATTTGCAACGCCGGCGTGTTCACATGGCGATTGTGGTTGATGAATACGGCGGCACCGCTGGCATCGTCACCTTAGAGGATTTGCTCGAACAGATCGTGGGCGAAATCCGCGACGAGTACGACACCGAAGAGCCGGCGATTGTGGAAGTGGGGCCACGCGAGTTTATCGTCGATGCCCGCGTCCCGATTGATGATGTGGCCGAGTTGCTGGAAGTGGAATTCCCGGAAACGACTGCCGACCGGATTGGCGGCTTGGTGTACGAGCAGTTAGGCCGGATCCCGCGGGTAGGTGACGAAGTGACGTGTGGCGACGTTACGATCACGGTGCTCTCATTGAAAGGCATCCGCGCTGAACGGTTGCGCATTGTGCGGCACACGCCGGAAGAGGTAGAGGCGGCAGCGCCGGCGGAGGCCGAGAAGCTTATGTTGCCGCTGAGCAAAGAAGCGCATGGATCAAGCAGTCCTTGATCGACTCGTGGCCGCAGCGTTGGCGGCCCAAAGCCGCGCCTACGCGCCCTATTCGCAGTTTGCCGTTGGCGCAGCCGTACTCACGGCGGATGGACAGATCTTTAGCGGCGCGAACATCGAGAATGCCTCGTACCCGCTGACCATCTGCGCTGAGCGGGTGGCGCTGTTTAGCGCGCACATGGCCACAACCGAACCGGTGACGGCGCTAGCGGTGGTGACGCCGACCGCTACCGTTGCCAGCCCGTGCGGCGCATGCCGGCAGGTGATTTTTGAATTAGCCCCACGCGCCCAGATCATTCTGCTCAACGCCGATGCGAGCGAACGCCGCCTCACCACCCCGGCGGAGTTGTTGCCCTTCGGCTTTGGCCCTGAACAACTGCGCGGGGTGTGAGCGCAGGCGACAGCGATGGATGGCAGCAGCATTGCGCCGCCATCCATCGCGTGACCTACACTTCTAGAGACGATTTATTGCGGCTTGCTGCTATCCGGCGGGATCGCCGGCATCGGCAACAATGGCGCGACCGGCTCGACTAGCCGATCGACAATCGCGCTGAGCCGGGTGAACTGCGGCCCCAGTTCGGTCTCGGCGAGCGGGATATTCACCGGCACATCAAGTTCAACCGGGATCGATGTCACCAGCTTGACATTCATATTCAAATCGACCGGCAATTCAAGGCCGGCGGGCAAAACGATCGCCACGCTGGCATTGAGATTGCCGCCGCCGCCGGGAAACGCGATTTGGGCGGGCGCTTGCAACGAAACCGGCTCGGTCAACTTCACCACATTCCGCTCGGTCATGATGGTAGCGCCATTGATCGGCACATCCAGCTCGATGGGCAGGCGTGTGCTCAGTGGCACCGTGTAGACAATCGTCGCTGACTCAAGATGGTTCACGACATCTTGCAGTTCAGCCAAATTATTGGCGGCAAAGACCGGCAAATTCTCGGCCAATTGCGCCACTTGGCGCTGATTCATCACCAAAATCCCAATCACAATCCCCAGCACCACGAGCAGCACCGCGTTCATGATGAACGATGTCCAGATCAGCGCTTTGTAGAGGGGGGCAATGCGCGCGTAACGCTTGACAGGGCGAGGCGTGGTTTCGTTGCTCATGCGTCCTCCTACAACTACAGTTGTCTCGAATAATACCACGCCTATTCGTAGATGCAAGAGTTGCGCAATCGCGATTTTGGGGTATAATGAGTTAGTGCCGCGAACGGCAGATACTTGCGGAACCCCGCCAGGACCGAAAGGTAGCAACGGTACGCGAGTTCCTCTGGGTGTTCGCGGCGCTTTGTTTTTGGCAGATGCGAAGAGGGCTGGAAGGCGATACTGCCGGCTAGCCGAACGCTGGATACGCTAAGCGCGATCATCGGCGACAATCGCCGCCGCCAGTTCGGCCAACAATGGCGTACCACCCATGCGCTGCAACATTGGTACGACTAAGCTCAGCGCATGAAACATTTCCTCGCGCCCAATGGCCGCCTTGCCGAGTGTGCTTGCCAGCCGGTGCAGCGTCATCGGATCGGCAGGATCGAGCGCGGCCACAATCGCCAATTCAGCGCGCACCCGTTCATTGCGGCGGCGGATCCGGCGCGCAATCGCGGCAGCCGTTGTCACCTCGCCCCGCTCGACGAGCGCCACAGCCAGCGCCGCGCGGTAGCGATTGCGCGCTTCGCCAGCCAGCAATTCTTCAGCCAAACGGTCGGCCAACCCAGTATCGGTGGTCGCCAACAACGGCGCAATCATGATCAACGCGCGCCCGCGTTCGGCAGCTACCTCGATTGCGCGGATCATATCGACGGCAACGAGCACATCACCGGCCCGCGCGCGGGCAATCGCCAGATCAGCGCTTGTGCGCGCCCGTTGATCCGCGGCCACAATTGCCGCGGCTTGCGCGCTTGCCGCATCCCAATCACCAATCGCCGCTAATGAACGCGCAATCTCGTCACGAGCCCAGTCACGCTCATCATCATCGGTCATCGCGGCCAACACCTCTTGCGCGCTGGTGTAATCACCGGCCTGAGCGCAGGCCACTGCGACCCGCGACAAGGCGCGTTCCAACTCTTCGCCGCTCAACTGATGAGCAATCGCTAGCGCCCGATCCTTGCGACCAATAGCGGCATGGGCCGAGGCCAAGGCCGCAAGCAAGATGGGCCGATCCTCGCCTTGCAGAGCATCAATCTCGCGCGTCGCACGCTCGGTGGCGAGATTGGCGACCAACCCTTGCAACAACAACCGCAACTCAAGCAGCGTCGTTACCCGTAACTCGCGATTGCTAATCCGTTCGGCAGCAGCCAGCGCATCACCATCCTTTTCAGCTAGCGCAAACACACGCGCAAGGCGAGCCAAGCCTCGATCACGCTGATGCGGGCTAGCCAAGGCCGCTATGCGTTGTAACGCCGCCTCTTCGTTGCGTAATGCGAGGTCACACGCTAACTCGATCTCGGCCCATGCCCGCGCCGTCTCCACTTTCAACTCTTCCAGCAGCATCTCACCCCGTGGATCGCCGATCCGGGACAATGCCACCGCCACCTCGGCCTGCGCCCATGCGGCCCGGTTTTCATGCAGAATCGCACGCGACAGCCGCCATGCGTAATCATACTGGGCATCGGCCAGCAACCGGCGCACCACGAGCGTCTCAACATGGGCGCGGCGCTCAAGTAAATCGATCTGTTCAGCGCAAGCCAGCGCTCGCTCAATATCACCCGCCTCAAGGCAAGCCGTCGCCAAGGCCTCAATCGCCTGATCGCGCGCATCACGCCATGCCCGTGACACCGGTTGCGCTTCGAGATCAAGCGCGCGCGAGAGTAAGCGCATTGCGGCACTGCGCATATTGACGCTGTAGCATGCTTCGCCGAGCTGGCGCAGCACAGCGGCTTTTGGCACGCCATCGGGCAACTGTTCGACGATGGCCGTCACCCGGCGCAGACTACCCTCGCGACCACCGGTTTTAATCGCAGTGAGGAACGCCGCCGTCACCACTTCACCGCTCAATTGGCGGGCGCGGGTCGCGAGCGTACCGGTGATCGCCGCGGTGCGGGCTAACGCTAACGGCGGGCCGTGCGCGGCATCGTGCAGCATCCAACCAGCATCACGCAACGCACCGGTCAGCCCTTCGCGCAGCTCGCGTTCGCGCAACCACGCAGTTTGATTAGCGGTCGGCAGATGAGCCGGTCGCTGAGCCGGCGGGCACAGCGCGGTGTGGCGCGCCAGTTGGCGCACAAGGTAACGGTTGACCGGATCGAGGGGATTACGCCGCAAGCGTTCGGCGCACCACTGCGCCAATTCACCGTGAGCGGCATCCATTTCGCGAGGCACGTGACGAGCCAGAAAGAGGCGCACGGCGCGATGCGCATAGCGCACCAGCAACAATGAATCTTCATCGCTCAAGCGACGAAGGTTGATATGCACCAGCCCCTGCTCTTCCCACCGATCGAGCACCAAATGCGGATGCTCGGCGCTAATCTCGGCCAACGCCGCTACTGGCAACGGTTCACCGCTCGCGGCCAGCAACACCGCTAGCCGTCGCTCAGTTGGATTCAACGCTTGCCACCAATCCAGCAACAAATGGTGTAAATCGGCAGGCAGATCGGTGCTATTGAGCAGACCGAGGTGGAGCCAGCGTTCAGCCCAGCTCAAGTAGAGCAGATTACCCTGCGCCGCGGCCAGCAACGGCGCACGCCATGGCGGCGGACAATGGCGCCGTTCGAGCAAGGTCGTCTGGGTTTGGATCAACTCACTATCAGCAACAGGCAAAACCAGACGCGCATCCGGCTCGACCGGCAATGAACCGTGCATCACCAGCGTCACACCGGCGGGGAGATCAAACGGCAATGGCAGGGGTAGCGAGCGTAACGGCTGCCGATCGCGGTCGGGAGCACTGACCAACAACACCAAGGGCTGGGAGGGATCGGCTACCTCGGCCAACAGACGTTCACAAGCGGTAGGATCGGTCAACGCCGCTGGGTCGATCAACGGCAGCGAGGGGCGGCGCAGGGCAGCAATCTGGGCATAGAACGCCAGCGCGCCGCCGCCGTCATCATCATCAGCTAGCCAGAGCGGCCAATCGTAGCGCACTGCCAATTGGCAGAGCAAGGTGGTTGCGCCAACGCCGATCGGCGCCTCGAGGGCGACAATGCCTTGCTGATCGCGCAGGGTAGCGACAACAGCATCAAGCAACGCCGGCCGGTCGATAGCCGAGCGCAAGCAAGCTTGCACCCGTTCTTGCTGCGCGCGCAACGACGGGGCGACAGTGGCATACAGTTCGCTAAATTGCTCGACGGCGCAAAAAGCGCGTGGCAGTACTGGAGTCATCGGGTATGTACTATACCACACCCTTGCCGAAACAGTGTACGGGCACAGCACTGCTGCGCCCGTACACCATTGCGAGACGAAACAGCTTACTTAATCTCGACCACAGCACCAGCTTCAGCCAGCTTGGCCTTAGCCGCCTCAGCCTCTTCCTTGCTCACACCCTCGCGCACGGGCTTGGGCGCACCCTCAACCAGATCCTTCGCCTCCTTCAGGCCAAGGCTGGTCAGCTCGCGCACGACCTTAATGACCTGAATCTTGTTGGGGCCAGCCTCCTTGAGGATGACATCAAACTCAGTCTTCTCCTCAACCGGAGCAGCAGCGGCAGCGCCATCACCAGCGGCAGCCACCGGCGCAGCCACACCCATCGCCATCACCGGCGCCGCTGCGGTCACGCCCCACTTCTCCTCCATCTTCTTCTTCAGCTCGACCAGCTCGAGGACATTCAGACCCTCGATCATCTCGATAATGGAATCGATCTTCGACATGGTATGTATACTCCTTTATGTGATACTAATAACCTTATTCCCTGTACGGGCACAGCGTTGCTGTGCCGCTACGCATTACGAATTCTGCGGCTGCAACTGATCAATCCGGGCCTGCAAGACGTACAGCACATTAGTGATCGCGGCGTTGAGCACGCCAACCACCCCGGAAACCGGCGCTGCGATCCCGCCGACCACCTGCGCCAGCGCCTGCTCGCGCGACGGCAGCTTCGTCACCTGCTCGAGGGCATCGGCTGGCAGCAGCGTCTTGCCGAGTAATGCACCACGGACGGTAAAGCTCTTATTGCCCGACTTGAGATAATCGAGCAGCGCCTTGGCGACCTTGCCCGCATCATCGTAAGCAAAGGTCACCGCGGTAGGGCCGGAGAGCAACGGATCAAGCGCCTCGCGACCGGTATGATTGGCAGCAATCTTGAGCAGCGTATTCTTCGCCACCACGACTTCGCCGCCGTGCTCGCGCAACTTCCGGCGCAGTTCAGTCATATCAGCCACGCTCATACCGCGACCATCGCCACGATAGTCGGCCACCACCACCAACTGAGCGCGACTCAGCTTCTCGGTCAGCTCGTGTACTGTTTCAATTTTGCGCTGCGTTGGCATCTATCTCACCTCCTCTCTGGTGAAGTCACAATAAAAATGGTCGCTCGCGTCCTGAGACCGAGCGACCGAGATGAGCGCAGCCAAACACTGCGCACTATCGACAGAGCGAGCGCAACGCTCACGGCTATCGCACCTCAGACGCCACCTCGGCCGGCGACCCAACGGGCCATTACGAGCGCATGCTCACCGGCTGTCTCAGGCAGCCACGAGATAGATATCACTGTTACGGCTTAAAGGTCTGCGCCGCGGCCGGATCAACCGGCACACCGGGACCCATCGTGCTAGTCAGGGTCACGGTGCGAATGTACGTTCCTTTCGCGCCACTTGGCTTCGCGGCCTTGACCGCATCCATCAAGGCGGCAAAATTCTCAGCCAACTGCTGAGGGGTAAAGCTCACCTTCCCGATCGCCACATGCAGAATGCCGGTTTTGTCGTTGCGGAACTCAACGCGGCCACCCTTCACTTCGCGGATAGTGCGGGCGAGGTCGGCAGCCGGCACAATCGTACCGCTCTTAGGGTTCGGCATCAGACCGCGAGGACCGAGCTTGCGACCAATGCGACCGACCTTACCCATCATATCGGGGGTTGCGATCGCCACATCGAAATCGAAGAAATTCTCGCGATCGATCTTGGCAATCAGATCATCGCTCCCAGCGTAATCAGCACCGGCATCGAGCGCTGCCTGCACCGCCTCACCCTGCGCGAAGACGAGCACCCGCACCGTCTTACCGGTACCGTGGGGCAGCGCAACTGTCGTGCGGATATTCTGATCGGCGTGACGCGGATCGATACCAAGACGCAAGTGCGCTTCGACCGTCGCATCAAACTTAGCATACGACGTCTCTTTCACCAGCGCGATCGCCTCAGCCGGGGCATACAAGCGAGAGCGGTCAACTTTCGCCAGCGCGGCGAGATATTTTTTTCCGTGCTTTGGCATGGTAACACTCCGGGTGGTGATGGCGGATCGAACGATCCTCCCACCAACTAACAACGCTTATTCAACGATCTTGATGCCCATGCTGCGGGCAGTACCGGCAATAATCCGTTCCGCCGCCTCAATATCATTTGCATTCATATCGGGCAGCTTCTGCTGGGCAATCTGGCGCAACTGGGCGCGGGTAATAGACCCCACCGTGGTGCGCTTCGGATTGCTCGCACCTTTCTGAATGCCAGCAGCCTTGCGCAACAGGTCAGCAGCCGGCGGCGTCAACAGGCGAGCAACGAAGGAGCGATCGCTATAGATCGAGATTTCGACCGGGACAATGCTGCCGGCTTGCGAAGCCGACTTCTCATTGTACTCCTTCACGAACGCCATGATATTAATGCCGTACTGACCGAGCGCTGGGCCAACAGGCGGCGCCGGCGTCGCCTTACCAGCCGGCAATTGCAGCTTGACAACTGCGACAAGTTTCTTAGCCACAACACTACTCCTTACATAGCGGGAAGCAGTGGAACGCCTTCCCTCCCTCGCGCAGCCGGCGAGGTCACGGATAACGGAACAACCTTACTCAACCAACCGGGTCACTTGCAAGAAGTCAAGCTCCACCGGCGCTTCACGACCAAAGAACGAGACCAGCACCCGCACACGGCCCCGCTCATGGTCGATCGCATCAACGATACCCTCGAAATCGGTGAACGGGCCATCGATAATCTTGACAGCCTGCCCCTTCTGGTAGCTAACGCGCACCTTCGGCGCTTCACCCTCCATCTGGCGCAGGATGGCCTTTACCTCTTCCTCCTCAAGCGGGGTCGGCTTATTCCCATGCCCGACAAAGCTCGTCACACCCGGCGTATTGCGCACCACATACCACGAATCGTCAGTCAGGCGCATTTGCACCAACACATAACCGGGATAGATCTTCTTGTTGACTGTGCGGCGCTGGCCATTCTTGATTTCAATCTCTTCTTCGGTCGGCACAATGACGCGAAAAATCTGGTCTTGCATCTCCATCGAGGCAATGCGATGCTCCAGATTTTGCTTCACTTTATTCTCGTAGCCTGAATACGTGTGAATCACGTACCAGCGCCGATCATCAGTCTCTTTTTCTTTTTCCTCAGACATGGGCAGCCCCCGTTCGCGAACAGCTTACTGGACGAGGCTCACGAGGCTCGTGTAGAGGAAGGTAAAGATCGAATCACCAATAAACAGCAGCAACCCGATCACCAACGACACCGCAATCACGAGCACCGTCAGGCGAATCGTCTCTTCGCGGCTTGGCCAAACGACTTGCCGTAACTCGCTGCGCGTCTCGCGAAACGTGCGCACGAGGATGTTTTCTTGAATGTCGCGCTCTGTATCTTTGGCCACGGCCATTGTATACCCTTCACTTTGAAGCTGCCGGCGACGGCAAAGCCACCGGCAGCTTAGCGAATCCGGCCTTAGGCGTTAATCAAGGATCTTGGTCACGACGCCGGCGCCGACGGTGCGACCACCCTCGCGGATCGCGAAGCGGAGGCCCTCTTCGATGGCCACCGGCACGATCAGCTCGATCGTCATCACCACGTTATCACCCGGCATCACCATCTCCATCCCCGCCGGCAGGCTAATCGCCCCCGTCACGTCGGTCGTGCGGATGTAGAACTGCGGCCGGTAGCCGGGGAAGAATGGCGTGTGCCGCCCACCCTCTTCCTTCTTCAACACGTAGACCTGCGCCTCGAACTTCTTGTGCGGCTTGATGCTCCCCGGCGCGCACAACACCTGCCCGCGCTCCACTTCGTTCCGCTCAATGCCGCGCAACAGACAGCCGACGTTGTCACCGGCGATACCCTCATCGAGCGTCTTCTGGAACATCTCCACGCCCGTCACCACCGTCCGCCGCGGCGCTTCGTCGGTCATGCCCACGATTTCGACCGTGTCACCCACCTTCACCTTGCCGCGCTCGATGCGGCCCGTCACCACCGTGCCGCGGCCCTTGATCCCGAACACGTCTTCGATCGGCATCAGGAACGGCTGGTCAACCGCCCGCTGCGGCGTCGGGATGTACTCATCGACCGCGTTCATCAGCTCTAGGATGCAGGCGTACTCCGGCGCGTTGATGTCCTTGCTCGGGCTCTCCAGCGCATTGCGCGCGCTGCCGCGCACAATCGGAATCTCATCGCCGGGGAAGCCGTACTTGCTCAGCAGCTCGCGCAGCTCGAGCTCGACCAGCTCCAGCAGCTCCGGGTCGTCCATCATATCAACCTTGTTGAGGAAGACGACGATCGCCGGCACCTGCACTTGGCGAGCGAGCAGGATGTGCTCGCGGGTCTGCGGCATCGGGCCGTCGGGCGCGCTGACCACGAGGATGGCGCCGTCCATCTGGGCCGCGCCGGTAATCATATTCTTGATGTAGTCAGCGTGGCCGGGACAGTCCACGTGGGCATAGTGGCGCTTGTCGGTCTGATACTCGACGTGACGGATGGCGATGGTAATGCCACGGGCGCGCTCTTCAGGCGCGTTGTCGATCTGGTCGTAGGCCATAAACTGGGCGGCGCCCTTGAGCGAGAGCACCTTGGTGATCGCCGCCGTCAGCGTCGTCTTGCCGTGGTCGACGTGGCCGATGGTGCCGACGTTAATATGCGGTTTCGTCCGCTCGAATTTCTGCTTGGCCATTGTGTTGTTCCTCCGCGTTTTTGCGCGATCTGCTTATCCTTGTTAGCCGGATGCGGCTTATTCCCGATCAGACCAAACGGCGTAAATCGCCGTGGGCAACAAGCGGCGAGTGGTTTGTTCTGGGATAGCCAACTCGCCGGCGGTTACATACCCATGGAATGGCGCCATCGTCTCGGCAAGCAGATTACCGATTGTCAGCGCCGAAATGGTTGTTGCATAGGCGCACACCAACACCCCCAACGGTTGCTGGCTGAGCAACGCAGCGCATTGGGCCAGCAATTGCGGCAATTGTTCGTGCAAGCGCCAAATTTCACCATGTGGCCCGCGCCCAAACACCGGCGGGTCGAGCAAAATCAAATCGTAGCGATTTCCCCGCCGCAATTCGCGGGCGACAAATTTACCGACATCATCGATCAGCCACCGGATCGGGCGGTCGGTCAGTTCGGCCAGCGCCTGATTCTCTTGCGCCCAACGTACGGCGGGCTTTGAAGCATCGACGTGCGTCACGTGCGCGCCGTAACGGGCAAGATGCAGACTGCTCAATCCGGTATACCCAAACAGCACCAACGCGCGCGGCTGGGTACGGCGCTGCACTTGCCGGGCCAACCATTCCCAATGGGCGCTATGTTCTGGAAACACGCCCGTATGGCGAAACGGCGTCAAGCGCAACCAACAACGCACCCCATTGGCATTAATCGGCCACCGTTCGGGCAACGGGCGATGTTGTTGCCATTCACCCGGTCCCTCATCGCCGCGCGTGCGGCGAAACGTCGCATCAGCCTTCTGCCATTCGGTTGCCGGCAAATGCGGCGACCAGATCGCCTGCGTCTCCGGCCGGGCCAACACATACGGGCCAAACCGTTCCAATTTCGCGCCGTGGCCTGAGTCGATCAATTCATAATCAGCCCAAGGCGGCGGCGTCAGCAGGCGTAGTTCCATCGTCGCAGAAAAGGGACGACCGCGCGGGGCGGCCGTCCCCGTCCTTCCTCACTAATTTGCGCTGCGCTTCTCGATAATCTCCTTGGCCAACGCATCAGGCAGCGGCTCGTAATGGTCAAACTCCATCGACGAGGTAGCGCGGCCCTGCGTGGCCGAGCGGAGATCGGTCATATAGCCGAACATATTAGCCAGCGGCACGAAGGCGCGCACCACCTGTGCATTGCCGCGAGCTTCCATACCTTCGATACGGCCACGGCGCGAGTTGAAATCACCGATCACGGTACCGAGGAACTCCTCGGGAGTGACCGTCTCGACCTTCATAATCGGCTCGAGCAATTGCGGCTTACCGCGGCGAACCGCTTCTTTGAGACACATCGAAGCCGCAATCTTAAAGGCCATTTCCGACGAGTCAACCTCGTGGTACGAACCGTCGTACAGCGTCGCCTTGATGTCAACCACCGGATAGCCAGCGATCACACCAGTCTGCATCGCCTCGCGCAGGCCCTGCTCGACGGCGGGGATGTATTCTTTGGGAATCACACCGCCGACGATCGCATTGACAAACTCGAAGCCACCGCCGGGGGGCAACGGCTCGAACTTAATCTTGACGTGGCCATACTGGCCCTTACCACCGGTCTGGCGCACGAAGCGGGTCTCGTGATCAACCGGGATGGTGATCGTCTCACGGTACGAAACCTGCGGCTTGCCCTGATTGGCCTCGACCTTATACTCACGGCGCATGCGATCGACGATCACCTCAAGGTGCAGCTCACCCATGCCCTTGATAATCGTCTGGCCGGTCTCAGGGTCGGTGTAGACACGGAAGGTCGGGTCTTCTTCGGCCAACCGGCTGAGCGCGATCGACATCTTGTCTTGGTCAGCCTTGGTCTTTGGCTCGATGGCCAGCTCGATCACCGGCTCAGGGAAGCGAATGCTCTCAAGCACGATCGGGTGATCGGGATCACAGATCGTATCGCCGGTATAGGAATTCTTGGGGCCGACCATCGCCGCGATCTCGCCGGCATACACCTCATCGATATCTTCGCGATGGTTGGCATGCATGCGGAGGAGGCGGCCAAGGCGCTCACGTTGGCCACGGGTCGAGTTAAGGACATACGATCCCTTCTCGATCTTGCCGGCGTAGACGCGGAAGTAGGCCAGCTTGCCGACATACGGGTCAGCGACAATCTTAAAGACCAGTGCGGTAAATGGCTCATCGTCGCTGACGCGGCGAGTAATCACCTCAACCCCCTCATCACCCATCACCTGACCGGGCAAGGTACCGGTGATAGCGGGGCGATCGAGCGGCGAAGGCAGGTATTCGATAACAGCATCGAGCAGCTTCTGGACACCCTTATTCCGCAGAGCCGCGCCGCAGAGCACCGGCACCAGCTTGCGCTCGATAGTCGCCTTGCGCAGACCGCGCTTCAGCTCCTCGACGGTCAACTCTTGGCCTTCGAGGTAGAGCAGCGTCAGCTCATCGTCGGTCTCGGCGATCATCTCGATCAGCTCGTTGCGCGCCTTTTCAGCGGCGGGACGCAGCTCAGCCGGAATCTCCTCTTCGCGGATATCCTTGCCGAGGTCGTCATAATAGATCGTCGCCTTCATCGAGAAGAGGTCGATCGTGCCGCGGAACGTATCTTCGACGCCAATGGGCAACTGGACGATCGCCGGTTTCGCGCCGAGGCGATCCTTAATCATCTGCACGCAGCGCTCGAAGCTCGCGCCAACGCGATCCATCTTGTTGACGAAGCAGATGCGCGGCACGTTATACTTATCGGCCTGTCGCCAGACCGTTTCCGACTGAGGTTCAACGCCAGCCACGCCGTCGAACACGACGACGCCGCCGTCGAGCACGCGCAGTGATCGTTCCACCTCTACCGTAAAGTCGACGTGGCCGGGAGTATCGATAATATTGATTCGATACTCAACGCCATTAAGACGCCAAGGGGCAGTCGTCGCTGCGGCGGTGATGGTAATCCCGCGCTCCTGCTCCTGCGGCATCCAGTCCATCGTTGCGGTACCCTCGTGAACCTCGCCGATCTTGTACGTGCGGCCGGTATAAAACAGGATCCGCTCGGTCGTCGTGGTCTTGCCCGCGTCGATATGGGCAATAATGCCGATATTGCGTACCTTGTCGAGTTCGATCTGACGTGGCATACCCGTCACATACTCCTACGTGAGGCGACGCAAGTCGCCGTATCCTCTAAACCGAGACCGGCGCTAGAGCCGGCCATAGTGGGCGAAAGCACGGTTGGCTTCCGCCATGCGGTGAACATCTTCCTTCCGCTTAATCGTCGTGCCGGTATTGTTGTAGGCATCGATCAACTCGGCGGCAAGGCGCTCAACCATTGGCTTGCCCGAGCGAGCGCGGGCCGACATCAGCAACCAGCGCATTGCGAGCGAATAGCGGCGGTCGCTCTTGACCTCGACGGGCACCTGATAGGTGGCGCCGCCGACGCGCTTGGGCTTCACCTCGATCGAAGGGCTGGCATTGCGCAGCGCCTGCTCGAAAATCTCCATCTGCGGCTTCTTGAGCCGTTCGGCGGCAAGATCAAGCGCCTGATAGACGATCCGTTCGGCGAGGCTCTTCTTGCCGCGCTCCATAACCTTATTAATAAACTTCTGCACGAGAACGCTGTTATAGCGCGCATCCGGCGGAACTGGCCGCCGTTCAACCGTACCGCGACGGGGCATACCGCACCTCTCTTACTTCTTACCGCCCTTGCCAGCGGCTGCACCCTTGCCGACCGGCTGATTCTTCTTCGTACCGTACTTGCTGCGACCCTGTTTGCGACCGTTGACACCCTGCGTATCGAGCGTGCCGCGCACGATGTGATAGCGCACGCCGGGCAAGTCCTTGACACGGCCGCCGCGGATCAGCACCACCGAGTGCTCTTGCAAATTGTGCCCCTCGCCGGGGATGTATGCCGTCACCTCAAGGCCGTTGGAGAGCCGCACGCGGGCGATCTTGCGCAGCGCCGAATTGGGCTTCTTCGGCGTCATGGTTGTCACCTTGGTGCAGACGCCGCGCTTCTGTGGCGATCCGCGGCCGCGAGTCAGCTTCCCCTTCAGCGAATTGTAGGTGAAGCGCAGGGCCGGGGCTTTGGTCTTTTTCACCACCGGCTTGCGCGGCTTCCGAACAAGTTGGTTAATGGTCGGCATCTAATGCTCTCCTTTAAACCGGCCTGCGATCAACAAGCTTTTGCAGACAAAATAATAACTGGCCCAAAGATCTGGTCGCAGTATGCCACTGCGCCTTAGAAGTGGGCCGCATGGCGCGCAAACATTCTGCTGCGCAATTTCTTCGCAGCAGTATCGGAGTATAGCACTGTCACTAGGCTTTGTCAAACTGAACAACGAATGGGGGAACGAATGAACGAATGGGACTTAAGGGGTTTGGGTGGCGCCGCTGGACGGGGTTGTCTTCGTTTGTAGCCGGATGCGGTATGATGAGAGACGATACACCGCGTCAGAGCAGGAATAGCGATGCGATCAGGCCGGATTGATATTCTGGGTATACCGATTGACGACGTAACCGAGCCGGAGGCGTTGGCGCGGGCGGCGGCGATGATCGAAGCCGGCGGGCCGCACCAGATCTGTACGGTCAATCCAGAGTTTATTATGGAAGCGCGGCGTCATCCGGCATTTCGCGCGGTGTTGCAGGCGTCTGATTTGAATACGCCCGATGGTTTTGGCGTGCTGCTCGCAGCGCGCTGGTTGGGCACGCCGTTGCGCGGGCGGGTAACCGGGGTGGAGCTGACGCAACGGTTGGCCCAGCTCGCGGCGGAACGCGGCTACCGCATCTTCTTTTTAGGGGCGGGGCCGGGGGTGGCGGAAGCGGCGGCGGCAGTGCTGCGCCAACGCTGGCCGGGGTTGCAGATTGCCGGCTGTTATGCCGGTTCGCCGGCGCCGGAAGCTGATGCGCAACAGCGCGAGATCATCGCTGCGGCGCAGCCTGATATCTTGCTGGTGGCGTATGGCCATCCGCGCCAAGAGTTATGGATCGCGCGCAATCAGCCGTTCTTGCAGGTGCCGCTGGCAATGGGCGTAGGCGGGACATTTGATTATCTGGCTGGGCGGGTGCCGCGCGCCCCGCGGGTGATGCGCCGGTTGGGCTTGGAGTGGGCCTTCCGCTTGGCGGTGCAACCGGCGCGCTGGCGGCGGATTGTCGATGCGGTGCCGGCGTTTGCGTTGGCTGTGCTCTGGCAGGGCCGGCGGGGCAGCGCATCGGGCATGGGGAATGAGGGAGCAGGGAAATAAGATCGATTGCTCGTCGTCACGAGCGTGATGATACATTCAGTAAGAGTAAGCGCGACCTAAACCGTATTGCCGGCGGCGCAAGCCGGCGCTGGAAGCGAGGAGTGCTATGGCGCAGACCACAGCGGAAAAGATTGCAGCGCTGCGCGAGCGGCGCGAACGAGCGCGCAATCAAGACCCGGCGGCAATTGCCCGCCAGCATGAGCGGGGCAAGTTGACCGCGCGCGAACGGATTGAGCGTCTGCTTGACCCCGGTTCGTTTGTTGAACTCGATGCTTTTGCTGTTCATCGCACTTCGGCGTTTGGCATGGATCGGCGCAAGCCGTTGGGCGATGGTGTCATTACCGGTCACGGCACGATCGATGGCCGTCCGGTGTGTGTGTTTGCGCAAGACTTTACCGTCTTCGGCGGTTCGCTCGGTGAGGTGTTCGCCGAGAAGATCTGCAAAGTGATGGATCTCGCGTTGCGCATGGGCGTGCCTTGCATCGGGATTAACGACAGCGGCGGCGCCCGCATTCAAGAGGGTGTGGTGAGTCTGGGTGGCTATGCCGAGATCTTCTACCGCAACGTCCTCAGCAGCGGCGTCATTCCCCAACTCTCGATCATTGCCGGCCCTTGCGCCGGCGGCGCAGTCTATTCGCCGGCAATGACCGATTTTATCTTTATGGTCAAAAACATCAGCCAGATGTTTATTACCGGGCCTGATGTGATCAAGACCGTAACTGGCGAAGAGGTCGGCTTTGAAGAGTTGGGCGGGGCGATGACCCATAACACGCGCAGCGGTGTGGCCCATTTTGCCGCCGATACCGAAGATGAGTGCTTTGACCAGTTGCGAACGCTGCTGTCGTTCTTGCCGGCGAATAATATGGAAGACCCGCCCTACCAGCCGCCAACCGATGATCCAGAGCGGATGGATGAGGAGTTGCAGAGCATTGTTCCTGACAATCCGCGCAAAGCCTACGACATGGTCAAAGTGATCGAATCGGTGGTGGACGATGGCTTCTTCTTTGAGGTGCAGCCGGCGTGGGCGAAGAATATTGTGATTGGCTTTGCCCGGCTCGATGGGCACGTGGTTGGCGTGGTCGGCAATCAGCCGTTGCAAATGGCCGGCACGCTCGATATTGACAGCTCGGTCAAAGCAGCGCGCTTTGTGCGCTTCTGTGATGCCTTTAATATTCCGCTTGTGACCTTTGTTGATGTACCGGGCTTCTTGCCGGGAACCCAGCAAGAGTACGGCGGGATCATTCGCCACGGCGCGAAGTTGCTCTACGCCTACTGCGAGGCGACGGTGCCGAAGTTGACGGTGATTACGCGCAAAGCGTACGGCGGCGCGTATGACGTGATGGCGAGCAAGCATATTCGGGCCGATTTCAACTTCGCGTGGCCGACGGCTGAAATTGCGGTGATGGGGGTTGATGCCGCGGTGCGGATCATCTTCCGCAAAGAGTTGGCTGAAGCCGATGACCCGGCGGCGCGATTGGCCGAGCTGGTGGAAGATTACCAAAACCGCTTTGCCAACCCGTATGTCGCTGCCGAGCGCGGCTATATCGATGCCGTGATCGAGCCGCGCGAGACCCGTCCGGCCCTTATTCGCGCCCTACGCCTTGCCCGCACCAAACGGCAGAGCCTGCCCGCGCGAAAACATGGCAATATTCCGTTATGATTAGTGTGATCGCGGCTTAAGATCTGGTAACACGCTTGTTGATGCCTGTGCTATCATAAATGTGTTGTATCAACATGTAGAGCCGTTGCGAAGCAACGGCTCTATGACCAATAGGGTTTCACCACAGTAGCTCTCCAAGCTAACGCTCGCAGGGTGGGAAGACAGGCATGAGCGATGTCGAGGGCGCGACAGGACAGGTGATCGAACTGCGTCTGCCAAGCCGGCTAGGGTATGAACGGATCGCGATGGATACAGCGGCGGCGCTGGCGCGGCGGATGGGTTTTGCTGATGAGCGGATTGACGCTTTGCGCACTGCTATCGGCGAAGCAGTGACCAATGCTATCGAGCATGGCAACCAAGCCGATGCAGCGATGAAAGTGGTGGTTGTGCTGACTGTGCGCCCCGATGAGCTGATTATTAGTGTGTCAGATCAGGGGCGGCGGGCGCTAGAGCTTGAACGGACGAGGACGCGGCCTCATATCGCTGATGCCTTTCAACGCGCTGATAAGGGTGGTTGGGGCATTTGGCTCATGCGTGAATTAATGGATGAAGTAGAATTTACCCTAGCGCCGGGCGGTGGGAATCAGGTGCGAATGGTTGTCCATCTTGAACGCTCGCCGGTTGGTGATCAATAAGCCGGGACATTATGCAAATCATCCTCCCCAGCATTCTCGGCTATGAAGTGATTGCGCGCGATGCGGTTGCTTCATTGGCTCGACGCTGCGGCATTTCGCCAGAGCGCGTCGAAGATGTAAAAACGGCGTTGTGCGAAGCGTGTACGAATGCGATTGAACATGGCAATCGATCTGACCCGCAGCGCAAAGTGCAGGTGCTCTGCACTGTGGACGAACAACGTTTGGTGATCGAGGTCTACGATGAGGGCGGTTCGTTGCCGATGTTGCCGCGCAAGCCAGTTCAGTGGACGCTTGAGCAGCGCGCTTCATTGCGAGGGATGGGTCTCATGCTCATTGTTACGCTCACCGATGAGGTGAGTGTCGTGGCTGACCCGAACGATGGCACGTGTATGCGGCTCGTGTTTTACCGCAATCTGGCAGGGGACAGCGTGAGCGCATCGTGATACTGCCGGATGATGGTGGATGATTGAGGAGCGATCGATGTTAGAAGATGAGTTGACCGTCAATATTCGCCATCGCGATGGCGTGGCGATTATCGATCTGATCGGTGATGTGACGACATTCGCCGAAGAGAAGATCAACGGCGCTTACCGGCAAGTAACGGCGAGGGGCGATCGGTTTATTCTACTCAACTTTCGCCAAAACGATTATATTAATAGTGCTGGGATTGCCATTCTGATCGGGATTGTCACCGAAGTGAATCAGAATGGGCAGAAGTTGGCGGTCAGCGGGTTGTCGCCTCATTTCCAAAAGATTTTTCGCATGGTCGGTTTGGCGCAATATGCCGAAATCTATCAGACCGAGGAAGATGCGCTCAGCGCGTTTAAGCGCCTAGGGGCAGTGGAATAGTTCGTTGCACTAGTGTGTTTGCTGCGCCTGTTCGCCCTCTCGCACGAATCGCGAGAGGGTTATTTTGTCTCAATGGCCGCGCTGGCGGCAGCTAATTCGTCTGGGGTAACGACAGCATTCCCCAACCGCCGCACGACCAACGCCGCCGCGATGTTGGCCAGCGCTGCTGCTGTGCGTCCGCGACAACCAGCAGCTAACGCTAGCGTGGCGACGGCAATGAAGGTATCGCCGGCGCCGGTGGTGTCGAAGACTTCGCTGACCCGGTGGGCCGGCAGTTGTTGGTACGGCTCGTCGTCGCCGATCAGCGCCAATCCTGCCGGGCCGCGAGTGACGATGACCAGCCGCGCAGCGAGTTCATGATAGAGACGGGCAATGCCATCCGCTATTGTCGTATCATCGAGCAAGGGTATGCCGAGGGCGGCTGCCGCTTCGGCATCGTTGCAGCGAAAGAGATCGGCGTGGCGGTAGTAGTGCGAATTGCCCTGCGCGTCAACGGCAAAAATGACTCCGTGTTGGCGGCAGTGATCGCGGATCGCGGCCACTACTCGCGGCGTGAGCAACCCCTGTTGGTAATCGGAACAGATAACGGCGTCAGCAGCCGGTAATTGCTGATCGAGCGCGGCAATCACCCGATCCTCTTCGGCAGGAGTCAGCGGGCGGCGATCGAGCCGGTCGAGACGGGCGACTTGCTGGGGCAAGCGGGGAGCAGCGTCGGCCAGAATGCGCGTTTTGCGGGTGGTCATGCGATCGGTGACGGTGATCACGCCGCTGTCGTCAATTCCTGCCGCACGCAACAGCGTGCGCAAATGCGCCCCTTCCTCATCGTTGCCGACGATCGCGATCAGGCTGGCCTGCGAGCCGAGCGCCACCACATTGCGGGCCGGATTGGCCGCGCCGCCGAGGATCGTTTCCCGCCGCAGAAATTCGAGCACGGGAATCGGCGCTTCGCGGGAAAGGCGGGTGGCTTTGCCGTACAGGTATTCGTCGAGGGTGATGTCGCCGACCACGACGATCCGTCGGCCAGCAAGGATGGATGGGTGCGGTAGGTCGTGGGAGGGTGGAGCGTCTGCCATACTCAGGTTCGATGATTCTAACGGCCTCGTCCCGCTCTCGGCATACAGGCGGCAAGGAGAGATTGCCGGCTTAGCGGGTGAAGGCGGCGTTCTTACTTCCAGCCCCTTTCCCGCATGCGGGAGAAGGGCGCGGCAGAACATCTGATCCGGAACCCGGCCCTGAAGGGCCGGGCTAGGGTCACAAAGCCCGCTGCGCGGACTTGTAGCCCTCACCCCTAGCTCTCTCGCTCGCCGTCAGGTAGGAGCGGGGGCATTTTTTTACCGCAGAGGGTGCCGAGGACGCAGAGGGAAAAGGGGAGCGGTGATCCCAATCCCTTTGCACCTTTGCGAACTTTGCAATGGCCCCTCCCAGCCGCTCCTCGCTAGGGGGAGGAGTAAGATTCCCTTCCCCCGGCGGGTTTACGACATAAGCGCAAATGTGGTTGATGGTTTTGCGATGTGCCGGTGTACCTTCACCCCCAGCCCCTCTCCCGCCAACGCGGGAGAGGGGAGGGCAGCGCCGTGTGTTAAGAATCACACAGCGATCAAGCGTTAAGTGTGCTATCCGCCAAGCACAGCCTCGCGGAAGCGTTGCATACCGATCCGGATCTCTTCGCTGCTGGTTGCATACGACAGGCGCAGATAGCCGGGCGCGCCAAAGGCTTCGCCGCCGACGCAGGCAATGTGCGCCTCCTCAAGCAGGTACAGGTTGAGTTCGTCGCTCGTTGTACAAACCTTGCCGTTGCGCAGCGGACGGTTGAGCAGCGCGCTGACGTTGGGGAAGACGTAGAACGCGCCATCGGGCACGGTGCAGGTCACGCCGGGGATTTCGGCCAGCAGTTCGAGGATGAGATCGCGCCGGCGCTGGAACTCGGCGGTCATCGCTGCGACGGTGGCTTCGATCTCCGGGTTGGGCGTGTATGCCGCCAGCGCCGCGTCTTGCGAAATGCTGGAGGTGTGGGTGCTAGTATGGCTCTGGATAGCCTTGATCGCCTCGATAATCGGTTGCGGGCCGGCCACATAACCGACGCGCCAGCCAGTCATGGCGTAAGCTTTAGCAGCGCCGTTGACCACCAGCGTGCGATCGGCCAGATCGGGCGCGATGCGCAACAGGCGAGCATACGGCACATACGAAATCGCATCGTAAATCTCGTCGGTAATGATAATCGCCGAGTGATCGCGCAATACCTCGGCTAACGCCGCCAACTCCTCGGCGCTGTAGACCGCGCCGGTTGGGTTCGAGGGCGAATTGAGCACCACGATGCGGGTGCGCTCGCTCAGACTGGCGCGCAGTTGGTCAGGCGTCAGCTTGAAGCCGGTCTGCTCGGTGGTTTGGGGCGTGATGGGAGTTGCGCCGGCTAGCTTGGCTTGCTCGACATAACTTACCCAGTACGGGGCGGGGATAACCGCCTCATCACCTTCGTCGCAGAGGGCTTGGAAGGCGAGATAGAGCGCCTCTTTCGCGCCGGTGGTGACGGTCACTTGGTTGATGCCATAGGTAATACCCTGATCGGCGGTCACGCGAGCGGCCACGGCTTTGCGCAGCTCAAGCGTACCGCCGGTAGGAGTGTAGTGGGTATGGTTGGCATGAATGCCGGCGATGGCGGCCTGCTTGATCGGTTCAGGGGTGTCGAAATCAGGTTCGCCGACGCTGAATGAAATGACCTTAATACCGGCGGCGCGCATCTGGGCGACGCGGGCGGTCATGGCGGCGGTGGCCGAGGCTTCCAGCGCGGCGAGGCGGCGGGCAAGGCGATATTCCAGCTTCGCGGACATTGAACGCTCCTGTTTGGTTGGCTCTATGTGGCGCGCACATACCAAGTGTTGCAGGTACAATTACTGCGATTATACCAGAGACGGGTACAGGTGGCGACGGACAGCGACGGAAGCGAGTTGGTTCCTTTGTTGTGGAGTGCGGCAGTGTAACTGCCGCATTCCATATTCCGAAGCCGTCGCAGGCCAGCGACGGAAGCGAGTTGATTCCTTTGTTGTGGAGTGCGGCAGTGTAACTGCCGCATTCCATATTCCGAAGCCGTCGCAGGCCAGCGACGATTGGATGTAGTGATGGACAACGGCGGAAGCGGGTTGGTTTTGCTGGTTTGGAGTGCGGCAGTCATACTGCCGCACTCCATAGTTTGGCGATTACGGATCTATCACCTCTGGCATGACCCCATGACGGGCATATTCCTGCACCGCCAAATAGATCGCGCGCGGCGTACCATCGGGATGGACAAAATTCCACGCATCGGGGTACGAACGGGTCAGGAAGGGTGTGCTGAATTGCCAGAGAATGGTCGCTTCGAGCCACGGATAGCGCCGCGATTGTTCATAGGTGGCGATCGTCCAACGCAGCCGGTCGGCGGGACGCACCGCGCCGCTCCAGCGTGGATGGTCGTTGTAGCCGCCTTCGGTAATGATAATCCTCTTATCAGCGCCGCCGAGCCGGTCAAGCAGTTCGCGCACCAGCTCGATGCGGCGAAAATTGACTCGATCGAGGGCTGGTTCGGCTTCGGGCGGTTCAAGGCCGCCGTAGGCATGCACAGCCCACATATCAAAAAAAGGAAACGCACCGGCATCGGCTAGCGAAGCGAGGAATTGCATATCGTCCATGCGCAGTGTGCCGCCTTCGAGACTGGGGCCGGGCGAGAGCGCACCGGCAATCACGATTGCCTCAGGGGCGACGGCCTTTATGGCTGGGTAGACATGCTTGAGCAGGTCGGTATACGCGCCGGGGTCAGGCGGGCGTTCACCCCACTCGAAGCGCAGATTTGGCTCATTCCAGATCACGATATGACGCACACCTTGCGGTGCATAGCGCGCAGCGAACGCGGCGGCGAAATTGGCAAAATCGGCGAAGTGATCGCGGTCGAGATAGCGGTCGGTGGTATTGGGCGGGCGGGCCCACGCCGGCACAATGTCGAGCCGGGCGACGACCTGTAACCCCTGCGCGCGGGCATGGGCAATCACCATATCGGCTCCCGTCCAATCAAAGCCGTAGCGCGAACGTGGTTGGATATAGGCCCACGGGAAGAGTTCGACGATCCAACTCGCTCCCATGTCGTGTACTTGGGCGAGCGTGCGGCGAATGTAGCCTTCGTCGCCAATACCGGTGAGGCGGGTATGAATCCCGATCAGGGGATTGGTCGTTATCACCGTGCGCGGCGGCGGTAGATCAAGCGGGCGGGGTAAGCGCGGGAGCAAGAATTGCCCGCTCATCAGTACGGCCAAGGCAAGAGCGAGCAAGACGCGGTGAAGCATAGGGCAGGCATCGGTGAGTGTAATGGTACCGGTTGCAGCGCAAACACACACTCGCATTGTACCATTCTGGGCGCTGATTGGGCCGGGCTGGGAAGGTTCTTTTGGGTTCTGGCAAAGCCAATGTCATTGCAAGGGGGCGTGTTCGGCTGTCATTGCGAGGGGGCGTGTGGTCAATTGTCATTGCGAGGGAGCGACGGCACCCAGCAGAGCGGGGTGCCGCGCGACCGAAGCAATCTCCTGCTCTAGCGCCAAGCACCCCGCTCAGCGCATACCTCCCGCGCTCGCGGGGGATTGCTTTGCCGCGCGAGGGCCGAGCGGCGCTCGGCCCCTACCGCGCGGCTCGCAAGGACAGAGGGGGGTGTACTTGATGAGGTTCATCTTGTGCAAGGGCTGTTCATCTGCCTTGCGCGGCCATGCTAACCGTGCTATAAAGATGTAGGTTGTTCATTTTTGCACATTGAATAGCGACAGGAATCACACGACTATGCGGATTGTGATTGCAGGCGCCGGCCCAGCCGGTATGGTGGTCGCGCGGACAATGGTCGAGCGCGGTCACGATGTGATCGTGCTTGAGAAGCGGAACGTGCCCGGCGGCAAAGTGTCGGCGTGGCAAGATGCCGACGGCGACTGGATCGAAAGTGGTTTGCATGTCTTCTTTGGCGCATACCATAATCTGCTCGCTTTCCTTGAGCGGTACGGTTTGGGTGATACGTTCAATTGGAAGCCGGCGGAGATGATCTTTGCTTCAGAGCGCCATGGGTTGGCCCCGATCCGCTTTGTGCCGTGGCTGCCAACTCCATTTAATGGTCTGGCGGGCGTGCTGGCTTTCAAACCGCTCTCATTGGGCGATAAATTGCGCATGGGCTTAGGGCTGATGCGCGTGATTTTTGGCGATCAAAAGTACGTTGACGAGCAGGATAACGAGACCTACGCTTCATGGCATCTCCGCCACGGGATGGGCCAGCGTTCGATCGACGAAGTGATGCACACGATGGCGCTGGCGCTCAACTTCCAGCGCGCCGATCGGGTCTCGGCCAAGTTGCCGCTGACGGCGATGCTCCACTTTGCCCACGAGAAAGAAGCGCCGCGCATGGCGTTGGTGAAAGGTTCGCCTGATACCAACATTTGGCGGCCCCTGATTGCGCAGATCGAGCGGCTTGGTGGCCGGGTTGAGCTGAATGCGCGGGTGGCGGCGATTGAGTATGACGCTGAGACGAATCAGGTCAGCGGTTTCCGGCTCGATGATGGCCGCCTGATCACTGGCGATGTGTATGTCTCGGCGATGCCAGTGCATAATCTGCGGAAAGTCATTCCGCCTGCCTTGCGCGAGATGCCCTATTTTGCCAACTTGAGCCATTTGAAGGGTTCGCCGGTGATTACGATGCAGCTCTTCTTTGACCGGCGCATCGCTGGGGTGGATAACCTGCTGTTTAGCGCCGGCACCCATCTGAGCGTCTACGCTGATATGGCGATGGTGGCGCCAGAGTATCACAAGGGTGAACGCAGCATTATGCAGTTTGTGGTTGCGCCGGCAGCCGAATTGATCAATCTGCCCGATGATGAGCTGGTGCAGTTTGTGATGAGCGAGTTTGTCCGCTTGCATCCAATTGCCCGCGAAGCTAAGCTGCTCAAGCACACGATCGTGCGCATTCCCAACTCGGTGTATCAGGCCTTGCCGGGGGTTGATAAGTACCGGCCTGATCAGGCGACGCCAGTGCGCAATTTCTTCCTTGCCGGCGATTATACACGCCAGCATTTTCTGGCCTCGATTGAAGGGGCAGTGATCAGCGCCAATCGTTGCATCGAGCGAATTACCGAAGCGCAAGCGCGGGGCGATCTGATGCTGCAACCGCAAATTCTCGCCGCAGCCGATTGAGATATCCCGTATACTGATGGTAGCACACGCTCCACCACCCGTCTGCCAGAGGGCGGGTGGTGGCTTTGGATTAGCGGTTGTCTATCTGCCAAAGGGCCGCCATGCTCGCTATCGATACCTTACTCAATGGTCATTACCGCATTACCGTCGCGCTCGATGCCTATCCTGACGCCGAGCTGTATCGCGCGATCGATCAGCGTTCATCGCTGCGCGTGTTGATCACGGCTTTGCCTCAACCCAACCAGAACGCAGTGGCCGATGTCTTGCGGCTAGCGCGTGAGTTGGCGCAAGTCCACATGCCGGGGTTGCTGGCATTGCGTGACTATTTTGCGATCGATCAGGTCTGCTATCTGGTGGCTGACGATCCCGGCGGTGCTGACCTTGAGCGGTTTGCCCGCGAGCGCGGTGCGCCGCTGCCTGAAAGTGAGACGTTAGCGATTGTTGACCGGCTGTTGCAGGTGCTCGAACGCTTGCACGCGCATCAGCCGCCGCTCTTGCTCGGCGATGTGCGCACGTGTGATTTCTGGTCGTCACCTGAAGGCGGTTTGAGTCTGGCCCCGTTTGCTTGTGCGCGTCACGTTGGCTTTGAGGCTACGCCATACCGCGCGCCTGAACTGTACGATCATTCGGTTGAGCCGGCGCAGGTGAGTGATATTTATGCGATTGGCGCTGTGCTGTACCACTTGCTGACCGGTTGGCCGCCGCCGCCGGCCAATCAACGGCAGGCCGGTGTACCGCTCAATGCGCCGCGTGCGCTCAATCCGCAGGTGTCGGTATTGGCTGAGCAGCTTACGTTACGGGCGCTCGAACTGAAGCCGGCCAATCGCTATCAGCGGGTGAGCGAGATGCGCAGCGCGCTTGAGACGGTGCGGTTGATGGCCGGGCGACCGATGGGAGCGACGGCTCCGGTTGAGAAGATGGTTTCGGTTGCGCCAACCCCGGCTACGCTACCGCCAGTTGCGCCAACCCCGGCGACGCCAGCGCCAGTTGCGCCAACTCCGGCTACGCCGCCGGTTGCGACGGCGCCTTTGCCGCCAGCTCCACCTCCCGTCGCGGCTCCGGCAGGAGCTCCCGCAACGGCTGCTGCACCGTCGCGCCCATTCATTAGCACGTCGTGCCTGTTGGCTATCGTGGGTGGCCTTGCTGTCATTGCGCTTGGGGTTTGTGTCGTTGTTGCCGTGCTTTTAGGTCTCTACATGACCAATAGCTCGCTGTTTGGCTGGATCGGCGGCGCAGCAGCAATGTCGCCGACAATGCCGGCCTTGCCTACCCCGACCGCGGCCACCGCGGCAGAGTTGTTGCAGCAGGTCGAAGCGATTACCCAAACTGCCCAGTTGCGCGAAGATGGATTGGGTGCGGCAGCGTATAGTCCTGATGGCCAAGTGGCGGCAGTTGCAGTTGGCTCGACCGTGCAGTTGCGTAATGCCGAGACGCTGGTGTCACAGACGGCGCTCAATGGCCATACTGGTGATGTGAGTTCGCTGGCGTTTAGTCCCGACGGCGCGATCCTCGCTTCTGGCGCGCAAGATGATCCAGTCGTGCGGTTGTGGGATGTGCGGAATGGCCGTGAGCTGGCCCAGTTGCGCGGCCACGAGGATTGGATTCGTTCGCTGGCTTTTAGCCCCGATGGCCGTCTGCTGGCGTCGGGCAGCGCTGATCGCACCGTGCGCATTTGGGATGTGGCGAGCGGGCAGACGTTAGTTGTGCTGCGCGGTCACACCGATCTGCTCGGCAATGTCGCGTTTAGCCCTGATGGCCAACGCTTGGCCTCGGCCTCGCGTGATGGGACGGCGCGTTTGTGGGATGTAGCCAGCGGGCGGCAGATCGATGCCTTTCGCTTCAACGCGCCAGTTGACCCACAGAGCAATACGCCCTTTTGGTTGACCGGGATCGCTTTTTCACCCGATGGTCGCCAGATTGCGGTTGGTTCGATCAACGGCAACGTCTATCTGCTCGACGCCGCGACCGGCAATGTCCAGCACGAATTGCGCGGACACGACGGCTGGGTGGTTATTCGCGGCGTCGCTTATAGCCCCGATGGCCGCTTGCTGGCCAGCGCCAGCCTCGATGGCAGTGTGCGGTTGTGGAACCCGGCCAACGGCGCTGAGCGCGGGGTGTTGCGCCAGCGCGGCTTGCGGCTGCTAGGGTTGAGCTGGAATCCAGATGGCAAACGGATTCTCGCCTCAAGCGATATGGGTGGCAATTTGGTGGTTTGGAATGTCGATACCACTGAAGTCATCCAGAGCTTTCAGGTCACGCAAGGGGTCGTGACTGGGGTGAGTTATGGGCCAGACGGCAGCTTACTGGCGGCAAGCGGCGCTAATGGCGCGGTGCGAGTGCATGTGTTTGAGAGCGGGCGAACCATCAGTCTTGACGGCGGGGCGGCGACGACGCGCTATATCGAGTTTATTAGCGATACCGAGGTGGTAGCGATTAGCGAAGCCGGCGAGATTGTAACGATCGATCTGACTAATCGCCGGCCCAACGAGCAATTGAGCGGCATGAATGGGTTTCCGCTCAATCTGGCGGTAAGCCCTGATCGCAGCCTGATCGCCGTCGGCAACGAGCGTGGAGAGGTGTACATCTGGGAGACTGCGAGTCGCCAATATCTCCGCCGGCTGAGCGGGTTAGGCGGGCCGATCTATACCCTTGCTTTTAGCGGGAATGGCGCCTATTTAGCGGCGGCTACCAATCAACCCGCCGATGCGCCGCAGATTGCCGTCTGGGAGATGGCGCGCGGCGGGAATCCGCAGATCCTGCGCGGCCATAACGGCCCGATCACGAGTATTGTTTTTTACAATACCTTCCTGCTCAGCTCCAGCAGCGACGGCTCGTTGCGCGTGCGCGACGTGGCGCGCAGTAATGCAGAAGTGTTTCAGATGAGCTTGCCCGCCGATCGCGGTTGGTTGAGCAGTCTGGCGGTGACGCCTGATGGCAACTTGCTCGTTGCCGGCACGATCAGCGGTCACTTGACGTTCTATCGCTTTAACGACGGCAAACTACTGCGCGAAATCGATCTTGCTGCTGGCGCGGTGCTGGCCGTAGCGATTGCGCCGGATGGTTCGCAGTTGGCAGTCAGCACCCGCGATGAAGGGATTTTGCTGTTTGATTTGACCCCGATGAAGTGATACAAGTTGTATCCGCTCCTGCCCCCTCTATACATTGCGAGCCGAGCGGTAGGGGTCGAGCGCTGCTCGGCCCTCGCGCGGCGACGCCATCCCCCGCGAGCGCGGGAGGTATGCGCTGAGCGGGTTGCTTGGCGCTAGAGCAGGAGATTGCTTCGGGGGCTACGCCCCCTCGCAATGACAACTGGACATGCGCCCCCTCGCAATGACAACTGGACACGCGCCCTCGCAATGACAGACGGGCTTGATGTCATTGCGCACCATCATCATCTCTCACGACACATTACCCTCTCGCAGCATCGGGTTGTCTGATTACCCATCGCTCAAGCTGCTCTACCGCAGCTATCACTCCGCCTTCCGAGTGCATCTGGCTGGCGATGTCTGCAGCGCGCGCGCGGTGGGTTGGCGATAGTGCCTGCTGTAAGGCGGCGCTGAGCCGTTCGACTGATAGTTCGCTAACCGGAATCGGGGCCGGATTGGCGCCGGTGAGATGCGCGCGCCATGCCCAAAACGGCTGGTCGGCGGCAAATGGCACGATCACCGCCGGCAGGCCAGCGCGCAGGGCGGCGGCAGTGGTGCCCGCCCCGCCGTGGTGGATCATCGCGGCGGCTTGGGGCAGCAGCCAGTCGTGGGGAATGTCGCCGGCGAGGTAGATGTGATCAGGTGTCCGTTTCGGCAGTAGATTGCCCCAACCGCGCTGCACGATCCCGCGCTGGCCGGTGCGCCGGAGGGTCTCGATCACGATGGTCGCAATGCGCGTTGTTTCGTGGCTCGCCATGCTGCCGAAACTGGCTACCACCGGCGGCGGCCCGCCGGCGAGAAAGGCGGCCAAATCGGGTGGTGGTTGCCAGTGTGGCTGATGGAGGCGCCATGGGCCGGTTTGGATGCTCAAAGGTGCTGTTCCCGGTGGCACTAGCGCCTTGCTGTAGGCCAGCAAGAGCGGAATGGCGCGGCCCGGCGCGGCCCATGGCAAGCGCGGCGGGCCGATGTCGGGGTTGCGCTGGCGCAAGATGCGATAGGCTACACTTTGACTGGTACGAAAGACATGGTGGGCAAAGACATGGCTCAACCGCCGCCAGCGGAAATCCATCTGGGTGGTTGGCCACATCAGGTTGGCCAGCTCGGCTGGCGGATCGAAGAAGGGAAACAGATCAACAGCGCATTCGGGAATGCTGTAGTGTTGCGCGTACAGATGGCCGAGGGCGACCGTCAAAAAGGTATGCACAATCAGATCGGCGGATTTGGCTGCATGTTGGATACGGCGCGCTACCTCCACCCCTAGCGGCAGGGCGAACCGGTAAATGATGCTGATCAGGCGCAATGGCCGGCCACGGGCTTCATCGGCAATCTGGCGCGCAAGGTGTTCGATGTCTCCCGGTAGGGGTACGAACGCGATCTGGTGCTCGGCAGCGAGCTGGCCAAAGCGCGCCGGTGCGGCCAAGACCGGCTGGTGGCCGGCAGCGCGCAGCGCCGCTCCCAGTGCGACAAAGGGTTGGACATCGCCGCGGCTGCCGTAAGTGAGCATTAAAACGCGCATAGATGATTGATCACTCCGCTTCCATCACCCGCAGATACTCTTGGTCAAATTGCCAGAGCAACCCTTCCGATTGCGCGTATGGGCCGGGCCGGTAGGCGCGTGAGCTAACCCCTTGCTGCGAGAGTTCGCAGACATGCCAATCTTGCCGGTTGGTGCGATCCCAGAATGTCACCGCGTCGGCGGGGTCAAAATCGGCGGCAGCCATCACTTCTGGCGCAAAGTACCATTCGCAGATGACGGTAGTGGCGTCAGGCCGGCGCGGAATGAGCCGGTGCGCCATGACGTAGTCGGGGTGCAGACTGAGCAATAGGTTGGGGAAAATGGAGTAATAGTAGACACGCCGTTGATCTGCCGCGGCGAGGCCGGGTAGCGGCGGGCGGCGGGTGTGGCCGTCGAGAGTCATGCTTTCGTGGGTCAGTTCCATATAGCCGCCCAAGAAGGGGCCGCTGGTCAAGTCGTTGCGCCCGCTTTGCCACGGCGAGACGGCCACCAGTTCGGGGTGGATCAGCGGGCAGTGGTAACATTCCGAATAGTTGGCGACGATCAGCTTCCAGTTGGCGGCTACCTCGTAGACGATCTGCGCGCCGCGTTGGAGCCGGGCCACATCCCATGCCTGAAACTTGCCGATCAGCGGCGCAAAGACTTGGGTGAACGGAGTTGGCTGATCAGCTAGTGACACAAACACAAATCCGTCCCATTCGGCGACGGCGGCGCTGATCAAAGGCCAGTCTTCACGCCGAAAATCGGGTGCATCTTGCATATAACGGGCCGTTGCCAGCGAACCATCGAGCCGGTACGTCCAAGCGTGGTACGGGCAGATAATACTCTCGCCGAGCTGGCCATGCGCCGCGGTACAGAGTCGCGCCCCGCGGTGGCGGCAGACGTTATAATAGGCGCGGAGTTGGCCGTTCTGATCGCGGAGCAAGATCAAGTTTTCGCCAGCGACCTCGATTAAACGGTAATCACCGGCAGCCGGCACATCGGCGCTGCGTCCAGCGCAGATCCACTGGCGGGCAAAGATGCGCTCTTGTTCGCGGGCAAACACTTCCGCCGAGGTGAAGTAGAAACCGGGCAAGGTGTACGCCGGACGATCAAGCGAAGCGCGCACAAAGGTGGCCATACCCAAATCCTTTCACATGCGATATAATGCCATTTGAAAAGGAACTGCTATCGATTATCCAGTGGCGAAGGAGGGACGAATGTTCAACCCGTTCAAACGGAAGGATCAGACGCAATCCGAACCGGAAGGTCGCGTCCCGCCGGGACAATACGTTACCGAGAAGTTTCCGGTGTTGCACTATGGAACTGTCCCTCAGTATACCAATGTTGACGAACAATGGGATCTGCGCTGCTGGGGTGAATTGGCTGAACCAGCGCGGTTTAGCTTTCGCGAGTTTCGCGCCTTGCCGACTGTTACCATCAAGACAGACATTCACTGCGTGACGCGCTGGAGCAAGCTCGATACGGTGTGGGAAGGCGTGAGCTTCCGCGAGTTCTTGCGCCATATTCCGCCGCTGAAGCCGTCGGCCCGCTTCGTGATTGCCCACAGCGAGCAGGGATATACTGCCAATCTGCCGCTCGACGTGTTGCTCGATGATGATGTGCTGTTGGCCTATAAGTATGATGGGCAAGAGCTAACACCGGAGCACGGCTACCCATTGCGCTTGTTAGTGCCGAAAAAGTACTTCTGGAAGAGCGCGAAATGGTTGCGCGGCTTAGAGTTCCTCGATCACGATCGGCTCGGTTTCTGGGAACGCTACGGCTACAGCAACAACGCCGATCCGTGGCGAGAAGAGCGGTATGCCGACGATTGACGACCACGATGAGCGGATTGCGGCGGCGATTGCTGAGCAACAGGCATTGCGCCAGCGCGTCGTCTTGCGCGATGCGTTTGGCGAGTTGCGTTTGGTAGCCGGCGTTGATGCCGGTTTCGAGCAAGATGGCGCTGTGATCCGCGCCGCAGTAGTGGTGTTGCGTTTCCCTGAGTTGGCGCCGGTTGATTATGCACTGGTGCGCCAGCCGGTGACCTTTCCGTATGTGCCGGGCCTGCTTGCCTTTCGCGAAGCGCCGGCGATCATGGCCGCACTCGACCGGTTGCGGATGCCGCCCGATCTCGTGATCTGCGACGGGCACGGGATTGCCCATCCCCGCCGGTGCGGGATTGCTTGCCATATCGGGGTGTTGCTCGATCTGCCAACGATAGGGTGCGCCAAGCAACGTCTGATTGGCCGCTTTACCCCGCCTGCGCCTGAACGCGGCGCGCGTAGCCCGCTCTCCGATGGCCACGAACAGATCGGTTGGGTGCTGCGCACACGCGCCGATGCCCAACCGGTCTTTGTCTCACCCGGCCATCGGGTCAGTCTCGATCGCGCCCCTGAGTTAGTAATGGCCTGCACCACGCGCTTTCGCCTGCCCGAAACCACTCGCTTCGCCCACCGGTTAGCCTCGCACGGCCAGTTGCCGCTCGTTTGAACTAAGAAGGTGCAAATTGGCGGCAATTTCCGCGCATCTTTCGCCCACTTCGCGCGGTTTCTTTAGTAGAGCGATCAAACTACGGAGAAACTGCCGTGCGTTGGTGGGCAATAATCACAATCTTGCTCGTGCTGGCCGGAACGTGGCGCCAACCGCTGCAAGCGCAACCGCCGTTAGTGCTGATCAACGAAGTGATGCACAATCCCAGCGCCGGCCCAGAATGGGTTGAGCTGTACAATCCCGGCCCGTTGCCGGTCGATCTGAGCGGCTGGCGGATCGATGACGCCACTATTGGCGGCCCGCATACCCTCATCGTTGAGGGAACGGTTATCTCGCCCGGTGGCTTGCTTGTGGTGCCATTAACGAGCGCCATCCTGAATAACGCTGATCCCGATCAGGCGCAATTGAGCGATCAAACAGGCCGGATCGTTGATCAAAGCCCCTTGACCGTCGTCCCGCGTGATCAAACCATTGCTCGCCAACCTGACGGCGAGGCAAACTGGCAGATCGGCGCACCTTCGCCGGGAGCGTGGAATAGTGGGGAACCACCTGCACCCGCCGCGACGGTGACGAATCCGCCCCCCAGTCCGTCTCCAGTGGAAGAGGGTAGCCCCTCCCCCAGCCCTGCTCCGCCAGAGGAGGGAAGTGATGCGACGGCGCCTGCCACCGCCACCGCAACGGCGACGAGCGCGGCGCCTGCCACCGCCACCGCAACGGCGACGAGCGCGGCGCCTGCCACCGCCACCGCAACGGCGACCGCGACCAGCACCGCAACCCCGGTTGCGGCATTCGATCAGGTCATCATCAACGAAATCGCAGCGGCAGGCGAGTATGAGTGGGTTGAAGTCTACAATCGTGGCGCGAGCGCGGTTGACCTCAGCGGGTGGGTATTAGAGCGGGTGAGTGCGAGCGGGAGTATGGTGCGCCGCGCATTGCCGGCGGTGATGATCCAACCCGGCGCCTACGTGGTGGTCGAGGTGGCGAAAGGGAGTTTGCCCGACGGTGGGGCCCGCCTCACTCTCTTCTGGGGGCAGACGGCGATGAGTGTGCCGGTTGAGTACCCGGCGCTGACGGCGGCTACTGTCTATGCCCGGCGCGAAGATGGCGCTGGGTGGGTGATCAGCACCGAGCCAACGCCGGGTGAGCCGAACCCGATCCCAGAGCCGGCGGCGACGGCGACGAGCACGCCCACGGCGCCGGCAACGAGCACGGCAACGGCCACCGTGATGGCAACTACAGCGGCACTCGCAACGGCCACTCCCACGCCCACGGCGACCGCGACTCCGGTTGCGGCGTTCGATCAGGTCATCATCAACGAAATCGCGGCGGCAGGCGAGCATGAGTGGGTCGAGCTGTACAATCGCGGCACTACGCCGGTTAATCTCACGGACTGGGTGCTTGAGCGGGTGAGTGGCAGCGTCGTGCGGCGTAGTTTGCCGTCCATTACGCTCCTACCCGGCGCCTATGTGGTGGTCGAGGTGGCGAAAGGGAGTTTACCCGACAGCGGCGCGCGCCTGACCCTCTTCTGGGGGCAGACGGCGATGAGTGCGCCGGTAGAATACCCGGCGCTGACGGCGGCAACCGTCTATGCCCGGCGCGAAGATGGCGCTGGATGGGTGATCAGCACCGAGCCAACGCCGGGTGAGCCGAATGTGATCCCAGAGGCGACAGCTACAGGAATCCCGCCGGTACAGACTGATGGTACTGAGACACGGGAACCAACGGCGACGCGAGAACCGACTGCAACCCGCACGCCAACGGCGACGCGAGAACCGACCGCAACTCGCACGCCAACGGCGACGCGAGAACCGACTGCAACCCGCACGCCAACCGCTACTCGCACGCCGACCGTCACTCGCACACCCACCGCGACCAACATGCCAACTGCCACCCGCGCGCCAACGGTAACGAAAACTCCCACGGTCACTAAGACGCCAACTGCGCTGCCAAGCGCTTTGCCAACGCCGTGGCCGGTAGGGAGCATCGTGATCAGTGCGTTGCTGCCAGCGCCGGTGAACGGTGAGAACGAATGGGTTGAAGTGACGAGCCGGTCTTCGTTGCCGATCAATCTACGCGACTGGTTTCTGAGCGATGCAAGCGGCCAGCGCCGGTCATTGGCCGAACAGGAATTGGCGCCGGGGGCAACCGTACGCACTCTGATGACTCGCGCCTTGCTCAATAATGACGGCGATACGGTCATGTTGCACGATCCGTCAGGGACGGTGATCGATACCTTCACATATACAGCAGCAGCGGTTGGCCAGATCATTTGGCGTCGCTCAGATGCGAGTCAGCCGAGGAGTGAGCAAACCGGCCCTGATACGCTTTCGCTTGCAGTGCCGGCAACCGATTCCGCACTCACGCCGGTGATGCTCCGACCGACAGCCGCACCCCGTCCGGCTTCGCTCTTGCCGCGGTCGCCAGCAGCCGCCTATTTGAGCGCCACGCTTCCACTCCCAACGCCAACCCGCTCGCCTACGGCGGAAGCGGACTGCGCTGATTGCGCGCAACCGGCGTGGCCATGGTCACGGATGGCAGCGGCAGCGTTAGGCGTTATCGCCTTACTGCTCTTTGTTGCCGAACCAACACCGGCAAAGGCGGCGCAACGCGATCAGGATATGCTATAATCTCACAACACTGGTGCAGCCATCTGCTGAAGCGATAGTTCAGAGAGGAACCCCCTATGAAAGATCTGCCTACCCTAATCAGTGAACGGTTAACGCAGAACCTGTGGGGAGTTCTCGGTAATCAGGGCTATATCCTTGGCATCGACCTCGGCAGTTACGGCTTGCGCGCGGCGCTGGTCGATCTGCAGCATCATACCTATCATAACGCTGCCATTGAGTCAGTTGATCACGAAGACCCGGAAACCACGGTGGCGAAGGTTATTGCACTGGTGCATGACTTGATGGCGCGGGAAGGCGTAACGGTCGATCGGTTGGTGCGGGTTGGGGTTGGCTTCAGCGGGCCGGTTGATCTCCGCCATGGCACGGTGCGGCTGGCGCCGCGGCGGCCCGGCTGGGAAAATTATCCGTTGCAAGAGCGGTTTGAGCAGGCGTTTGATGCGGTGACGTTGATCGATAACGATGCCAACCTGATCGCGCTCGGTGAGGCGACGTTTGGGGTTGGCAAAGGGTGCCAACACCTCTTCTACTTTCACCTGAGCACCGGTGTGGGTGGTGGTGCGGTATTGAATGGCCGGCTCTACCACGGCGCCCATTCGATGGCCGGTGAGATTGGCCATGCGGTCGTGGGCCACGGCTGGGATGGCGATGGCCGTCCAGAAACGCTAGAGGAGTTGGTTTCGATTAGTGGCTTATTGCGGCGGGCAACTGCCGAGGGAATGTCTGCTGAACGATTAGAGGATATCTTCAGCGATCATCCCGTGGCGCGGCGAGTCGTGCAACGCACTATTGATTTGATGGCTACTCGAATCGCGCAGGTGATTGCGTTGCTCGATCCCGAAATGGTGGTGCTAGGCGGCATTGTCGTGCGGATCGGTGGGGAACCGTTTGTTGAGGCGATCGCGGCTAAAGTCAATAATTTCATCGCGCCGCAATTTGCGCTTCCCGTGCCGGTAGTGGCTTCAGTGCTGGGGCCCGATAGTGTTGCGATTGGTGCGTTAGCTATGGCGCTCGATAGCTTGTCTGATTAAGCTAGCGCAATGATGGCTCGTCGTTGGTTTCGATGCCATCGCCTCGTGTTGCCACAGCATTTGTGAGTGTCTGACCACTGCGATGCGCTTCTGCTGATGAACGCTATTTGCGCGTAGCGCCGAGCAATGCTACAATACGGGAAGCTATATCGTACACCCTACGGATAGCAGGGAGGCAAGTTTCGCCTCTCTGTTTCCTGTTGTCTGTAAGTGTCATGGGGGCTGCATGGACGCGAAGATGATCGTCTTTGGCGACACGGCTGTTGATCGCTTGCTCCAGTGGCTACGAGCGAGCGGCGAGCCGAAAGATGTGCGCGAGTTGCTGGTGCAATACCTTGAGATCTTAAGCAAGCTGGTGATGGAGGAGAGCGAATGACCGCCACGACAGGAACGTTGGCCGATGAAGTATGGCGGCTGATGACCGCGCAAGGAATCCTCTTCGCCGTTGATGCCCCTATCCGCCAGACATTGCAGAATCTGGTCGAGTTTTTTGCCGCGCGCTGGCAGCGCGATCCTGCGCAGGTGCGCGCCGAACTCGAAGCGGCGCTGGCGGCTGACGAGCGTTTCACCCGCGAGGAGGTCAATGGTCAAGTTATTTTTGTGACCTCCCGACAAGGGCGTTACGTTCCCCGTGATACGACCGATATCCATACCTTCAAGCAGCGGCTCTATGAACCGGAGAAGCCGCTGCCGATCGATGATTTGAGCGTCGTGGTTTCGACCTCTCGCCCAGCGATTACGACGGTCGAGCCAGTGTACATTTCCGATTACTGGATCGAGCAGGCCCGGTTGGTTACGGCCAAAACTGCCGAGCATGAACCGGATGTCGAGACGCCAGCGCCGGTTGAGGCAGCTCCAGAAGTAACACCGGTGGTCGCCGAGCAGCCAGTTGCAGCGACGGTAACGCCAGTAACCGTCGAATCGCCGCCAGCAGCGCCGATCACTGCCGAACCTGAGGAGGCGCTAGCCGAGACGAAGCCAGTAGCTGAACCGGTCGAAACTGCGCCGAAGCCAGAGCCGGTGCAGCCTGCTGAACGCAGCACGGTCTTGGTGGTGGAGGGCATAGCTATCGATCTGAGCCGCCCGCCAGCCGAGATTGTGGCGGAATATGGCCCGGCCCTCGAACGGATTCTAGCCGAGCGGTTGGAACAAGATCCGCTGCGCCGGATCGTCAGCTTTGGCCGGATGCATTATCCAGAAGATAAACTGACAAGCTTCGGCAAGAATGATCTGCGCAAGATCCGCGATTACATTCTCGAACGCAACGAGCCGTTGCTTGATACCGAGATTGTCGCTGATCTGTATTATCACAATCCCCGCCAGTCTGACTATGAAGGCTTCCGTTTCTCGCTCAACTATCGGTTGTCACGTGAGAAGGATTTTGAGTTCGTCGGCGTAGAAGGGGCTAATATTTGGTCTACCAAGGGGTTGCCGGCAATTGGCTCGAAGCGGGTGAAAGCGGCAGAGATGGGCCAGTTGACGTCGTACCTTATCGAAGGCTTCGATGATAGCCTTGCTGAGCAGAGCGCTGACTCAATTGTGGCTAGCGGCAGCGTCACGCGCTGGCTGACCTTCTTTGAGTGGGAGTTTGGCGTTCTGCCGCTTGACGCGGCACTGGCGGCGCTGTTGCCGAAGCCGCTCTTCCCCGACCAGCGTAGCGCAGTGCTCCGCTTCGAGTCGCCGCAGCACTTTAGCACCTATCTGGTGGAAGTGCGCTATCCAACTGGCAATCGCGGCGGTTGGCTGCAAGGTTTGGAAGATTTCTTCCGCGAGCACCTTGTCCCCGGTGCGCTGATTACAATTAGCCGCGGCGAGGCCGTTAACGTCTTTACTATTACTTATGAAGAGGCGAGCGAGACGACTGGCCGCCTGTTGACACTGGATGAAAAGAAGAACAAGTTCGCGTTTGCGAATATGACGTTCTACTGCGCTGTCGATGATGATCTGCTGCCAGAGCAGAATCGTTACGGCAAGCTGCGCAATCTGAAGGCGTTCCCGATGGGTGAGCGGCGGAAGGCTGAGATGATCCTCGAACACGTCTGCGAGACGATGGGTGAGCGCGGCGGTAGCCGTGAACAGCCGGTGTACCGCGTCAGCTTTGCCGACATCTTTATGGCGTACAATGTACTGCGTCCGGCGTCACGCTCTTTCTTGCTGGCGCTCCTCGATAACCATTCGTCGATCGCTGCTGATCCATCTGCTGATGGTGTCTATCTCTTTACGCCGCAGGTTGAAACTGAGGCCGAAGAAGATGTGGAGGACGAGGATCTGCCTGTGCAGCCAACGCTGCGCCGTCGCAGCGGTCGTTATATCGAGGATGATGACGAGTAAGCGTCGCAGCCTCGTAATGTCGTAGCATGCAAGCTATTGCAACAACGTAGAGACGTTGCAGCGCAGCGTCTCTACTATCCTCTATAAGGTATGATGATGACCCCAAGTTTTGCCGAGCGGGTTGCCCAACTTGATGCCACTGAACAGGCTCCGACCCGCCTCGATCTGAAGCTGCTCGCGAATCTTGGCCCAGAGAGTGTATATATCTTCTGGGAACAGTGGCAGCGGTTTGGTCTTGACCGGCGGCGGCATATTATGCGCCTGTTGGCCGAATTAGCCGAAGAACAGGTTCGGCTTGATTATCGGCCAGTGTTTCGCGCTTGTCTCGCTGACCAAGACCCTGAGATTCGGGTGCTGGCAATCGAAGGTTTGTGGGAAGATGACCACGAGCAGATGATGGATCGGCTGATCCGGATGATTCACGATCCAGCCGGCGAGGTGCGCGCCGCGGCCTTGCTCAGCCTTGCCCGCTTTGCCTATCGCGCTGAGATTGGCGAACTTGCCCTTGAGGCTTGCGAGCGGCTGCACACGGCGTTGCTCGACGCAGCCGATGACCCTGAACAGCCGTTAGAGGTGCGGCGGCGGGCGATTGAGGCGCTGGGGTATTTTGCCGGCTCGCGGGAAGCGCAGGCCGCGATCGGGCGGGCCTATAGTATGGACGATATCCTGATGCGCGAGAGCGCGGTCTTGGCGATGGGCCGCTCGATGCGACCGAGCTGGTTCCCCTATATCGAGCGCGAGTTGAAAAGCCCCTCGCCGGCGCTGCGCTATGAAGCGGCGCGGGCCGTCGGCGAGATTGGCGAAGATGGCCGCGAGTTGTTGCCTTCGCTCTTGCCGCTGGTTGAAGATGATGATACCGAGATTGCGCTGGCGGCGATCTGGGCGCTCGGCCAAGTCGGCGGCCCCGACGCGCGCCGGATTCTTAAGCGCATCGCCCGGTCGCGTGATGAGACCCGTGCGCAGGCGGCGCAAGATGCCCTCGCTGAACTCGATCTCGATACCCTCTGAGGCTGTATGCCGCTTGTTACCGAACACGCCGCGGCTTTGCCCGGCAGCTATCGCCATGTCGTGCTGTCGCCGCATCTCGATGATGCGGCACTTTCCTGTGGCGGCATGATTGCCCGTGCTACCGCCGCCGGCGAGCCGGTGCTGGTGGTGAATGTCTGTAGCGGCAGTCCGCCGCCGGACGCGCCCTTCAGCCCTTTTGCCCAATCGTTACACGAACGCTGGGGGTTGCCGCCGGTAACGGTAGTGGCCCAGCGCCGGGCTGAAGATGCCGCGGCGTTGCGCATCCTCGGCGCGGATGCGCTGCTGTGGCCGGCGCTTGATGCGATCTATCGCCGGCCTGATTCCTACTTCGATGAGACGAGCTTGTTCGGTTCGCCAGCGAGTGACGATCCGCTTGCGGCAGATGTCGCCAACCTTGTGGCGATGCTGGCGCGGCGTTATCCAGCCGCCGCTTTCTATCTGCCGTTAGCGGTAGGGATGCACGTCGATCACCAGTTGGTCTTTGCTGCGGCCACGGCGGCGCTGCTTGAGCGTGGCGCTTCCTGCTGGTATTACGAAGACTTCCCCTACGCGCGCACTGCTGGCGCGGTCGCGCAGCGACTGGCGATGATTGGGCAGGAGCGCTATGCGCCTCATCTTGTCCCGCTTGATGAGCCAGCGCTTTCGGCCAAGATTGCCGCGATTGGCGCGTATGCCAGCCAGTTGGGGGTGCTCTTTGGCGGTGCTGCGGCGATGCCAGCAGCGGTGACAGCGTATGCCGTGCAGGTGGCGTCGCCGCCGCTGCGTTACGCTGAGCGGCTGTGGGTGCGGCTATGAGCAGGCAGTGGCTGGTTGCGGAACCCTCTCCGGCCCAGTGGGATGCGTTTGTGGCTGCCCATCCCCACGGCAATTTGTTACAGGCCAGTCCGTGGGGGGCGCTGAAGGCGCGGTTTGGTTGGCAGTACCGGCGGCTGGTGGTGGCTGATCGGGCGGGCGCGATGGTCGCCGGCGCGCAGATCCTCTTCCGGCGCTATTACGGGTTGGCGTTTGGCTACGTTCCGCGCGGGCCGCTCTTTGCCGGCGATCCGGCGGTTGATAATTTGTTGCTGCGCGCATTGCGCCGGCTGGGTTGGCAAATGGCGGCGGTGCTGATCCGGCTAGAGCCGAATGTGTTGCAAGATGCGCCAGATGCCGATGCGCTGATTGCATGGCTGAGCCGGCAGCGGTTGCCGATGGCAGAGACGATCCAACCGCGCAGCACCATTCTGGTTGATCTGCAACCAGATGAAGCAGCGCTGTTTGCTGCCTGCTCGAAAGGTCACCGCGCCGATATTCGCCGCGCCGAGCGTCTCGGTGTGGCGGTGCGCGTTGGCTCAGCCGCCGATCTGCCGGTGTTTTACGCTATCATGCAGGCGACTGGGGCGCGGGCCGATTTTGGCATTCATAGCGCCGAGTATTACGCTGCGGCATGGCAGTTGCACCAACCGCGCGCGCGGTTGTTGATCGCCGAATTGAACGGTGCGCCGGTGGCGGCCCATCTGGTGTTTGCCGATGCGCGCTATGGCCGTTACCTGTATAGTGGCGCGACCGCAGACGGGTTGCGCAGCGGCGCGAACCATCTGCTTGAATGGTATGCGCTGCGGTGGGCGCGTGAATTGGGGTGCATCGGCTACGATCTGTGGGGGATCCCCGATCCGTTGGGGCGGGCTGCGTTTGCCACCGATGAGTCAACCCGCGCCGCGCTCGAACAAGCAGCGCAGCATGACCCGTTGATCGGGGTCTATCGCTTTAAGAAAGGCTTCGGCGGGAGGGTGGCGCGGTTCGTCCCCGCCTTCGATCTGGTGCTGCTGCCGCCGCTTTACCCGCTGGCCCGGCGGAAACTGGCCGGGTAGTGGTTTGCAGTCCTTGACGATTCAGCTCTAGAAATACCGTATGAGCAAAACGCTTGCCGACCTCTTGCCCGGTGTCGCCGTTCAACACGTGATCGGCGATCTGGCCGTTCCTATCCGTTCGCTCGTCTATGACTCGCGCCGGGTCGAGCCGGGCAGCTTGTTTGTGGCGATTCGCGGCCAGCACAGCGATGGCCACCAGTTCCTGCCCCAAGCGATCAGCCGCGGCGCCACGGCGTTGGTGGTCGATCAGCGCCATTGGCAAGGGCCGACCCCAGCCGGTGTGCCGGTGGTGGTGGTAGCCGATAGCCGGGTGGCGCTGGCCCCGCTCGCCGCCGCGTTTTACGATTATCCGGGGCGCGAATTGATCACGATTGGCATTACCGGCACTAAAGGCAAGAGCACCACGACCGATCTGACCGCACAGCTCTTGGCTGCTGCCGGGCGAGCGGTGGGAATGATCAGCACGGTTGATTTTCAGATTGGCGCACGGCGCTGGCCGAACGATACCCGCCAGAGCACGCCGGAAGCGCCGGAAGTGCAAGCGCTGCTGCGCGAGATGGTGGCCTCCGGTTGCGATACGGCGGTGATTGAGGCGACGTCGCATGCCCTTTCGCCGCGTTGGGGTCGCTTGGTTGGCTGCGCCTTCGCCGTGGCGGTGATGCTCAATATCGGTCACGAGCATCTCGATTATCACGGCTCGTTTGAGCAGTACCGCGCCGATAAGGCGCAACTCTTTGCTCTACTCGCCGAACGCGCTGGCCCAACGTGGGCGATTGTCAATGCTGATGATCCGAACCATCACCACTTTCTCGCTGCTGCTCCCGCGACAGCAACGCGCCTCCGCTATGGTCTGAACGAGCCGGCTGAGGTGCAGGGGCAACTGATCCAGAGCGGCCCGCTGGGTAGTGTTGTGCGCGTGTCGTCGCCGTGGGGCGAAGCTGATCTCACAGTGCCGTTGCCCGGCCGGTTCAACGCCAGCAATGCGCTCGCCGCGCTGGCGGTGGCGCTCACGCAGGGGATTCCGCTCGCAACGGCAGCTACGGCGCTGGCCAGTGTGCGCGCACCGCGCGGGCGGATGGTTCCGGTCAACGCTGGTCAGCCGTTTGGCGTGATCGTGGACTACGCGCATAATCCTGATTCGTTCGAGCAGATCTTTGCCATGCTCCGGCCACAGGTACAGGGTCGGATGATTGCCGTCTTTGGCAGCGCCGGCGAGCGCGATGTCGCCAAGCGCGCCATTCAGGGCGAGATTGCTGGCCGGATGTGCGATCTGCTGGTGTTGACCGATGAAGATCCGCGTGGTGAAGATCGCGAGGCCATCATTGCTCAGATTGCTGCCGGGGCGGAACGAGCCGGCAAGCGGGCCGGCAGCGGCTACCTCTGTATTCCTGACCGGGCGCAGGCGATTCGGGCGGCGCTAGCGGCGGCCCGGCCCGGCGATCTGGTGTTGCTGTTGGGGAAAGGCCACGAAGGCAGTATCATCTACGCCGATTATTCCATTCCGTGGGATGAAGCGGGTGAAGCACGGCGGGCGCTGGCTGAGCTGGGGTATGGCAACCACGCAGAGATGCACAATTTATCCCGGTAGTTGCGCTGAACATCTTCCAGCCGCAGAAGGGGGAGATTGCTGCGGGCGCTGCGCGCCCTCGCAATGACAGATAGCCCATGTCATTGCGCGCCGCGCTGCGCGCGGCGAAGCAATCCCCCGCGAGGGCGGGAACAATCCCTCAGCGCCCGTTCCCGCTAGCGCAGGAGATTGCTTCGGTCGGGCGGCTCCCAGCTTCGCTGGTCGCCGCCGCTCCCTCGCAATGACATCAGAGCACGCCGCGCTCCCCGTCTGTCATTGTACTCCCTCGCAATGACATCAGAGCACGCCGCGAGCGCGGGAGCCAACGGTGTTATATAATAATCATCGCTCAATTTTGCGCCCCTTGTTCACGCTCTTCCTATCATGTCATGATTGACCTTGCCCCCTACAACCCGCACACGCTAACCATCGCCACCCCGGTCATCGCCGCTGCCGGCAGCCTTGGCGATGTGGTCAGCGTGGCGCGCTGGTTGGGGCTGGCGCAACCTGAGGCCGATCACGGCCTTGGCGCGATTATTTGCTCAACCGTGACCGTCGCCGGGAGGCGCGGCCAGCCGCAGGTGTTGGCCACCCCTGCCGGTGTGCTCTACCACCACGGCGGCGCGAGTTTAGGCGTCAAACAGGTGCGCGAACGGTTGGCCCCCCGCTGGGCAGGCTATCACGTGCCGGTGCTGGTCAGCATTGCTGGCGCTGATGCGGCAGCGGTTGCCGCTGAACTCACCGATGTGCCGGGCATTGCCGGCTTTGAGTTGGCGCTGCCGGCACTGACCGCTGCCGAAGCTGCCCAGCGGGTCACGGCTGTGCGCCGGGCCACGCTGCTCCCCCTCTTTGTCCGGCTGCCCGGCGAGCTGCCCGATCCGGTGGCAGTGGCGCAGGCGAGCATTGCTGCCGGCGCTGATGCGATTGCACTGATTGGCGGGTTGCCGGCCTGTATGCCCCAAGCTGATGGCAGCCTCGTTTATGGCCGCCTTGGCGGCCCGGCGATCTTTCCGATTGGGTTGCGGTTGGTTGCAGCGGTGGCTGCTGCTGTGCAAGCGCCCGTGATCGGCATGGGTGGGGTAGCTACGCCGGAACATGCCCGCGCGATGCTCAATGCCGGCGCGCGGGCAGTGGCGCTGGCCAGTGCGTTGATGGCCGACCTGCGGCGCGCAAAGGTGATTGCCGAGAGTCTATAGGCGACGTTCGTTACCGCCAGCGCACCTCGCGCACATGCACGTGCGCCGGTTCACCGGCGCCTCGTTGGAAGATGTCGAGCCGGAGGTTCGTTGCTAGCAGCGGTTGCGGGAGATCAAACGTCACGGTGGGATCCGGCGGCAAATCGCGGTAGGGCTGGCGAAAGGCATGGGTCTCCCCGTCAGGGGTGGTCACCGTCACGGTTAAGTCGAGTTCCATCGTTCCCAGCGTTAGCTCAATCACACTGATTGGTTGGGGCGTAGGAAAGCGCAGTTCGATCACGAGCGGATTGGCTTCGAGACCGCGCGCGAGGGTGTTCGGATCGCCGTCGAAGAGATCGGCGATGCTGCCGATATCAAACCGCGAATGCGCGATGATCAACTCTTGCCCGCCAATCACGAGTGGCTCTTCCACCAGTGTAGCGCGCTCGACTCGCTCGGCGGCAAGAATCTCATCAATATTGGCGACATATTCCAATCGCGCCACGTAGAAGCCCGGATGGCCATCAGGATAAGGAATGATCTGTTCGGGAGGCATCATGATGAATTTACCGCTTTGCTGCGCGCGATCGAATTCGGCTGCCGTCATAATGAACAGATCGCGTTGCCGGTCGAGATCACGGCGCTGGTACAGATATGCGTCAATCGTGATCAGTTCAATGCGGCGACGTTGGGGCGGGGTGAGGAAAAAATCGACAAAACTGTTTGGGTTATTCGCCCATGCGGTTGATACGCGCAGGATTGTTTGCGAATCACGGGCTAGGAGATCAGGTATCGTCTCGCCAAAGAGCTGTTGTGCGCCGTACTGCATCCCGTACAGACCATAGTCTCGGAACCAGAGCGGCCCGCTGAGCACGGCGGTGCGGAGCATGACCAAACTGCTGAACGTTAAGGTGAGACCGAACAGCAGGGTTACGAGGCGTTGCCAACGGTGCGTGAGCCGTTCGATGAGGAAACTGGCCCCGATCACAGCCAGCAGCGCGGCAGGAATGACCATCGCCAGCGTGCGGGTGACGGCAATCCCCACCAAGGCGCTGCTGAACGGTGCGGCGAGGAGCGCGACAATTGGCAAGCGATAGATCGATTCGCGCCAGTGCCATACGCAGATCGCCAAGCCAATGAGGACGAATGGCAATAAGAAGAGCGGGAGATGGCCGCTATCGGGAAAGCGATGGCGGTCGAGGTCAATCGTGTTGGGCCAGAACCAGTAACGCGGATCGAGACCTTGGGTATAGATGGTGACAAACTGCTCGATCTTCTCGGTGAGTGGCAGCGGTTTCAGCCAATACGAATGGAGCGTGCGCAAATGCTCCACTGTCGCGTCGGGCTGGAGCCAACGGAAACGAATTAGGGGCACGAGTACGAGCGCGAATATCCCAAAGGCGAGCCAGAGA
>JAUQOZ010000072.1 GCA_030550625.1 Chloroflexota bacterium
GGGCTAGGGGGACGACGCTCGCTGAACGGGCTGGCGGAGTGAGTCGCGTGCCCGGCTTGGTTGTCACCGCGATCAAGCCCTTGCCGGTTGCTGCGTTTCCCTCCATCGCACGCGCCAGTACAACACCAGCGCGTAACCGATCGGTTACAATACGGCATGGTAGCATACCAACCGACAGGAGGTATTGTGACCGTTGATCTGGTACGCGGCATGCGTGATGTCGCCCCGGCTGAGTATACTGCTAGCCGGCATGTGCAAGCCATCTTGGAACGAACCATAGCCGGTTACGGCTATCAGATGCTCGATGCGCCGATTATCGAGCACCGTGACCTCTATTTGCGCAAACTCGGCGAAGAGCTGGTTGGCAAGGTGTATGAATTCAGCTTCGGCGGGCGTGATTTGGCGCTGCGCCCGGAATGGACGGCGTCGGTGTTGCGAGCGTATGTCGCCGGGATGCAGGATCAACCGTTGCCGCTGCGCCTCAGTTATGCCGGGCCGGTCTTTCGCTACGAGCGACCCCAACGCCATACCTATCGCCAGTTTACGCAGATTGGCGGCGAGATTATCGGCGGGTTGCCGCCGCGGGCCGATGCGGAAGTGATTGCGCTAGCCTGCGCCGGATTGGACGCCGCCGGCGTGAGCGGGTATACCGTGCGGATTGGCCATATCGGGCTGGTGCGCGAGCTGCTGCTGCGGTTTGCGTTGCCAGAACGCACCCGCGGGTTGTTGGTATGGAGCCTTGAGCGGCTGCGGGCCGAGGGGATCGAACCGGTACGCGAGCGAGTGCTAGCCAATCTGGGCACGCCGCCGGAAGGTCTCGAATTGCCGCCCGGCCTCGATGACGCACAAGCGGCCATCTGGCTGGAACGGGTGCTGGCCGCGATGCGGATCGATTTGCGTACCGGTACGCGCAGCCCGGCTGAAGTGATCCAGCGCCTGCTGCGCACGCTACGCCGGGCCGATGAGCAGCCGTTAGTTGAAGCGGCCCTCGCGCAGTTGGTGCAACTCGCTGCGGTCAGCGGTTCGCCCGCACAGGCGCTGCCGGCGCTGGCCAGTTTGCTCGGCAACGAATCGGCGGCCTTCCGCGAGTTGCAAGCCATTCTCGATCTACTAGCAGCGCATGGCGTGCCGAACGACCGGCTGGTGATCGATGGCGCGTTGGGCCGCGGATTGCACTACTACACCGGCCTCATCTTCGAGATTTACGACCGTGACGGGAATCAGCTCTGCGGCGGCGGGCGCTACGACGATCTGGTCAGTACCCTCGGCGGGCGGCAACCAACCCCGGCAGTCGGGTTCGCATACGGGTTGGAACGGGTGCTGGCCGCGGCGGCGCTGCCGGAATTAACGCCGCCAGCGACCGTGTTAGTGGCCGCAGTGAGCGATGACGACTACCCGTATGCGTTAGCCGTCGCCGAGCGCATCCGCGCCGGCGGGAGAGCAGTTGTGCTCGATGTGCGCGGGAGGAGCGTGAAAGACAATCTGCGCGATGCAACGCGGCGCGGTTTTGCCGCCGCCGTGATCGTGGGCGCAGCCGAACGTGAGGGCGAGTACGTCGTGTGGCGCGATCTGGCTGCGCGCACTGAACGGCGGATTGCGCTGGCGGCATTGGGGGAGGCGTTATGAGCGCTGCGCAAGCGTGGGGGCGCTGCGTTGACTTATTGCCGGCGCAGCAGCAACAACTCATCGCGAAACTGCCAATCTGCTGGTTGCCGTGGGCGACATTAGAACCGCGCGGATCGCACTTGCCCCGCGGGGTAGCCGGTTATATTGCCGAAGCGGTGGCCGAAGGCGCAGCGCACCGGGTGGGTGGTGTCCTCTACCCGTTGCTGTGGTGGGATAGCAATAACAATGTCGAGCTATTCCGCCAAGTCGTGGCGGCACGGCTGGCTGCCATAGCCGCCCAAGGGTTTCAAGCCGCGATTGTGATCGGTTTGCCTGAGACCTCGATGATTGATCTGGCGCTGATCGAGGCTGCCGAGGCAGTGTGGTCGCAACATCAACTGCTGACTCTTGCCATCTCGCCGCTCGAACTGGTTGATGAAACGATGCAAGATCGCGGCGCGCTCTGGGAGACCTCGCTGTTGCTGGCGATGCACCCGGAATTGGTCGATCTCAGCCAATTCGCACCCAACGATGGGCGCAATGTGCGCGATGTGGCCAGCCCCTCGCTAGGCAACCATGCGCTCACGTTGGCGATCGACCGGCTGGCGAAGGCCGTGCAAGATGTCTATGCCCGGCGGAACGTAGCCGCGATCACTGCTCTGTACCAACAGCGCCGCGCGCGTTATGATAGGTCTGCGCTATGACACTCCGTTTTGCCATTCCTTCTAAAGGTTCCGGCTATGATGCGACCATTGCCTTGCTGGAAAGTTGCGGTCTGCGCGTGACTCGCGCTAACCCGCGCCAGTACACGGCGGTGTTGCGCGGCTTGCCCGGCACCGAGGTGTTGCTGCACCGCCCAGCCGATATTGTGACCAAAGTGGCCGAGGGCGCGATTGATTTGGGTGTGACCGGCTACGATCTGCTGCACGAACAGCGCGGCGAGGACGATGATGATGTGCTGGTCGTCATCGATGACCTCGGCTTCTGGCGGGTTGAGCTGGTCTTTGCCGTGCCCCAAAGCTGGATCGATGTCACCTCATGGGCCGATCTGGCCGATCTGGCAGTCGAATTTCAAGCGCGGGGCCGGCGCTTGCGGATCGCAACCAAGTACCCCAACACCGTGCGCCGGTTCTGTTATGCCAATGGCATCAACATCTTCGAGCTGGTCGAGTCGCAAGGGGCGACCGAGGCGGCGCCGAGCCTCGGCTACGCCGATATTATTGCCGACATCACCGAGACCGGTACTGCCATTCGCGAGAACCAGTTGAAGATCGTCGGCGGGCCGATCATCCGCTCGCAAGCGGTGTTAATCGGCTCGCGCCGTTCGTTGCGCGGCAACCCGGCCCGGCTCGAGCTAGTGCGCCAGCTTTGCGAATTGATCGAAGCGCGCCGGCGCGGGCGGCTCTTCTATTCGCTGACCGCCAATCTGCCCGGCGCATCGGTGGAAGAGGTGGGGCGGAAGGTGACGGCTCGCCACGAGCTGGCCGGTTTGCAGGGGCCGACGATTGCGCCGGTATGGAGCAAATTTGCCAGTGAGAGCGGGTGGTACGCGGTGAATGTGGTCGTACCGCAAGAGGAATTATTGCCGGCGATCGATTACCTGCGCAGCATCGGCGCCAGCAGCGTCACGACTGTCCAAGTACAACACGTCTTTCGGGCTGAGAGTGAGGCGTTTGCGCGGCTCAGCGCGCGTCTGGGCGAGGAGCGATTATGAGCCAGTATAGTGCAGCCGGAGTAGATATTGCCGCGGCGACGCGGGCGAAAGAGCTGATGGCGGCAGCGGTGCGCAGCACCCACGGGCCGGCAGTGCTGGCCGGGATGGGGGCGTTTGGCGGGTGTTTCGATGCGGCGCTGGCGCTGGCCGGGATGCAGTCGCCGGTGCTGGTCAGCAGCACCGATGGCGTGGGCACCAAGACGCTGGTCGCCGCTGCGCTTGGCCGCTACGACACAGTTGGGCAGGATTTAGTCAATCACGCGGTTAACGATATTTTGGTGCAAGGCGCGCGCCCGCTCTTCTTCCTCGATTACATTGCAGTGGCCAAGCTCGACCCGGCGCAGGTGGCAGCGATTGTGGGCGGCGTGGCCGCCGGGTGCCGCGCCGCCGGCTGCGCGCTGATCGGCGGCGAAACCGCTGAGATGCCCGATGTCTACGCACCCGGCGCCTTTGATCTGGCTGGCACCATTGTCGGTGTCGTCGAGCGGGATGCCATGCTGCCACGGGCCGATGTCACCCCCGGCGATGCGATACTGGCGCTGCCCAGCACCGGCCTGCACACCAATGGCTACTCGCTGGCTCGCCGGATCGTCGCCCAACACTTTGCCACCGAAGGCTATCACGCACGCCCCGCCATTCTCGGCGGCCAAACTATCGGCGAAGCGCTGCTGGCGATCCACCGCTGCTACCTGCCTGAAGTGACCGCGTTACGCGCAGCGGCGCCAGTCAAGGCGCTCTGCCATATCACCGGCGGCGGCATTTATGACAACCTGCCACGGGTACTACCAGCCGGCATGGGAGCCGCCATCGTGCGCGGGAAGTGGGACATCCCGCCGATCTGCCAATTGCTGGTTGAGGTTGGCGGCCTCAGCGAACAAGAAGCCTACCATGCGCTCAATATGGGGCTAGGCATGCTGGTGATCGTGCCGGCTGAAGCGGTGGCAACCGCGCTGGCAACCATCCCGGAGGCGAGGTTGATTGGTCACGTGACGGCCACGCCAGAGGTGCGGCTGGTGGATGAGGGAGCGTAGTCACGAAGCGACAAAGAGGGGCGGGAGTATTGGTGAGAAGAGGGTTTGCGCCGGTTGCCGGGGCATCACTCCGCTATAGTCATTGCTCCCGCCGTTGCGGGAGATTGTTGCGAGGACTGCGTTCCGCGCAGTGACATAAAAGTACGGGCCAACGACCCACGCCCCTACGGGCAGCGTGCATAAGCGGGCCGGCGGCCCGCGCCCCACGGGAAGGAGCAGACCATGGAACTCGGACATGTGTTGGCTGAAGGCAAGACAAAGATCGTGTACGCCCACCCTACCGATCCTGACCTCGCGATTCTGCGCCACAAAGACGGCATCACCGCCGGCGACGGCGCGCGCCGTAGTGTGATCGAGGGCAAAGGGGCGCTGGCCGGGCAGACAACGGCCAACGTCTTTCGTTTGCTGAACCGGGCCGGGATTGCGACCCACTTCATTGCCGCGCCGGAACCAACGCTTACCGTCGTGCGGCGCTGCGCAATGATCCCGCTAGAGGTAGTGATGCGCCGCTTACCGGCGGGATCATACCTGCGCCGCCATCCCGAAGCGGCGGGGCAGCGGTTTGAGCCGCCATTGGTCGAATTCTTCCTTAAAGACGACGCCCGCCACGATCCGCAGATCACGCCGGAAGAGATCGTCGCGCAAGGAATTGCTACTGCCGCCGAAGTCGAGCAGATGACGAACACGGGCCGGCAGGTCTTTCAGACCCTCGAAACGGCATGGGCTGCGCTTGATGTCACACTGGTTGATCTCAAGATCGAGTTTGGCCGGGCCAGCGATGGCAGTCTGCTCGTCGCCGACGTGATCGACAACGACTCGTGGCGGATCTGGCCGGGGGGCGACCCTAACCGCATGCTCGACAAGCAGGTCTATCGCAATGCGCAGGTGGTTGATGAGGCGCTGCTGGCCGACGTGCGCGAACGGTACGCGCTGGTGGCCGAGCTGACTGGACGGTGGGTGGCGAAAGAAGGACGCTAACGAATATTTCGCGTAACAAATTATTGCGCATGCTGTCCGGGACGTGCTATAGTGCCAGTGTCGCTGTAGCCAATCCAGCGTATGGAAAGGAGGCAACCGATGACACTTGATCCCGGCGGCATTATTGCGTGGATTCTGGTCGGACTGATTGCCGGCTGGCTGGCCGGTAAAGTAACCGGCAGCTCGCAAGGGTTAGCCGGTAATCTAATCCTAGGCCTGATCGGTGCGTTTGTGGGCGGTTTCGTCTTTGGCTTGCTTGGCATCCAAGGCAGCGCCGGATTTCTAGGTAGTATCGTCGTGGCCACCATTGGCGCAATCATTTTGGTGGCCATTGGTCGCTTTTTATCTGGCAAACGGGTATAACCGCGGATCGAGAACGCACGCAGCGGTGCGCAGTAGCGGCGCACAGCGGTGCGCCGCTACTGGGGCGCGGGAATAACTATCAGCCGCGGCGCAGTAGTCAAGGTTAACGTTTCAGATAACGGCAGGGCAACGCCGGTGGCATCATAGATAGCGCGGGCCGTAGCCGGCACAGGATAGGTTCGCTCGATGCCATCAACGCTCCATACCACAATCACCTCGCTATCAGCCACGCGGAAATGGTACCCCTCTAATCCAGCAACCGTCACCGGACGCAGATAGCGCGCTGCGCCGAGCTGCTGGCGGGCAAATTGGAACGCACGAAACGCCGGCACTGGCTGTTGCTGCCGATCAAGCAGCGCACCTTCTTGCCAGCCGGGGCCATTGAGCGTATACCAGTGCGACATGAGCAGATCGGCGGCAATGGTGCGAGCGTACAAGCGCAGCACCGCATCGGCCTTGGCCTCCTCGAAGCCGTTAGGCCGGCAGGTGGGAGAGCTGCGGTAGCATAACAACGATCCTTCATTCATCATCAACGGCTTGGCATAGCCGTACCGGGCCAGCGTCGCGCGGAGATAGTCGGCTTTGCCGAGGGTCGCACCGCCGCGATCGCTCCAATTCGGACGCTCGCGGTCGGGATCATAGTTGCGCCTGAAGTAGCCGTAGGCGTGGTAGGCGACAATATCGAAATACTCGCCGCCACCGGCGCGCAAGATCGCCTCGAAGAAGCGACCGGCCCGGCAAGGTTGGCCATTGGCTAGGGGCCGGTCGGGTGGGCAATCGAGCAGCAAGCCGCCCAAGATCACCTGCGCCCGCGGATCAGCAGCCTTGATAGCGGGATAGGCAGCTTTGAGCATTGCCGCATACGCCGCGCCGCCATAGCCATCATTGTCATTCTCATCACCCCAACAGCCAAACGGTGCATCATCGCTGGTCAACTGGAATGGCGCATCCGGTTCGTTGCCCAACTCCCAGAAGGTCACGTTGTAGGGCGGTTGGCTATAGCGCGCCACTACATCGGTCAGAAAGGCGGCGAAGGCAGGCAACGCATCAGCGCGAATCGGGCCGCAAGGTTTGTTAGGTTGCGCTTGCGCCCACGCTGGCGCATTGCGCACAATCACCATCGGCACTGCACCAGCAGCACTGATCGCGAGGATCTCGGCCTCTACTTGTTGCAACGCTGCCCAATTGCGCGCACCGGGAGTTGGCTCGACTTCATCCCAGCGAATGCCGTTGTAGCGCACCCAATCAGCGCCGAGTTCAGCTAATTGCGCAGCAGTTGTGCGCACAAAGCCACGATTGATCTCAACACCAAACACCGAACGCCCGCCGCGCAGATCAGGCAGCGGTTGCGGATTGGTGTAGAGTTCACGCCCCAACAAACCGAGCAATACCCGCGAACGAGCCGGATTTTGCGGGTGCCACTCGAAGCGCGCCCGCTCGAACCACTGCGTCAGCACCAGATCGCCGTTAGCGTTCCGCTCCATCTGCGGCGCGGTTAACGGGTAGCCAAACAGGGCCAGCGATTGGGCATAGCGGCTAAGGCCGGGAATCCGCAGGCCGTTGTTCTGCCAATAGGTGCGAAAACCATTGCCCGGTTCTTGATCACAGACATTATGGCCAGTTTCGGGGAACCAGAGACAACCGGGTTGCGGCCCGGCATCAGGCGGATCGGCAAACGGATCGCGTCCGGCCCGCGCCAGCGCCTCGGCCCCCATGCGCCCGATTTGGATGCGATAGGCCGGCGGGTTGCCCGGATGCAACTCCAGCCGGTTCCGTTCTGTCCACTGGACAGTTAAGGTACGGCCTTCATCACCGACGAACTGCTCAAGCGGACTGATCGGATAGCCAAAGACCGGCAGGCCGCCATTGTCGCGCCAATACCCAACAAACGACGGATGCAAGCAGTTATCGATCAGCGGCACATCAGGAAAACAGAGCGGTTCGGTTGGTTGGGCAGTGGCTGACGCCGGCGCGACAAGCAACGCCAACGCCAACACGAGCAAGATCCATCGCTTCATTGATTTGCCTTCATTGATGTGATAAGCCGGATCATGGCAAGGCATCGTACTCTTATGACATTACCAACGGCATTGATGAATCGTCAACGGCGCTGGAAAGCGCGGGTCAGGGATCTCGGCGACGACCGGACAACGTTCCACTAGATCAGGCCGGCCCGCCAGTAGTGATAACGCATGTTCTTGCAAGACAAGATACTGCGGTTGATAGCGATCGATCGCGTACTGCGCCGCGGCAGGGAAACCGCCCGATCCTAATTGGGCTGCGATATCTGGCTGCAAAAGGCCGGCGAAATCGATCATTGGCCGTTGGGCATAATACCCAATAATGCCAATTTCAAGCGTAGCAATGCTTGCCGCCGGCGCTGTATTAGCTGCCAGCCATTCGCCGGCGGCGCGGTACACCGTTAGCCGTTGATCGATCTGCTGGCCGATGCGGTAGACCGATCCGCTGAGCCAAACGACCGTGCTACCCAACACTAGCACAGCTCCGGCCAGCGCCAACCATCTGCCGCCCACCCGGCGCAGCAGATCAACCAGCACCCGTACCCCGACTCCAAACGCCGGGGCCAGTCCGATCACCAGCGGCGCAACGTACCAGAAATAGCCGGCGACGTGCAACACCGTATACGCCACTCCGTACAGCGCAGCCCAACCGATCAAGAACAGCCAGCGCGGTGAGCGTAGCGTCGCTACGAGACCCACCCCGGCCAGCGCAAACACGATCTGGTAAAACGGCTGGCGCGCATACCCGTTGAGTGTGACCTGCAACCGATCAGCAAAATCGTAAAAGCCGGGGATGAGCGCCTGCTGCTGCTTGGCATAGAGTGTAACCGGTAATGGCGCGCCATAGACAAGCCATGCGAGGCCGAGACCAGCCGCGACGATACTTGCCCACACCAGCGCCGCCACCCATGGCCACCGCTGCCAATCTCGCCAGTTGCCGTGATCAATTATCAGCAGCAATAACGCCAATGGCCCGGCCAGCACACCGTCAGGCCGCAGCCAGACCAGCGCCCCCAACAGCGCACCGGCCAACCATTGCCGGCCTTGGGCCGCACTCACAAACGCCCACAAGGTGAGCGCCATCGCCGGCAACGTCTCGCTCCCTAGCGTCGTCAGCGGGAGGGGCATAAGCAGGTAGAGCAAGGCTGCCGCCGCACCAGCCAATTCATCGCGCCACAACCGGCCCAAGCGCCACAACGCCAGCGCGCCGGCAGCATGGCTGAGACAACCGATCAGATTCGCGACGAGCGGTAATGGCCAGCCTACCAACGCTACCGGCGCAAGGATCAGACCAAAGAGCGGCGCAGTGGTGCTGAGCGTGGCCGTGCCGGGGTTGTAGACAAAGCCATGGCCGGTCGCCAAATTGAGCGCATAGCGATACGTAATGTACGGATCATCGTAGCCGCGCTGGTAGAGGAAAGCGAATAGTACCAAGCCGGTGACGATGGCAAAGAGCCATGCCAATCGATCGAGGATGGACACCAGTGGAGGAGACGGGGAGGATTGGATGCGTTCGTTTCGCGCCACTGTTTGCTTCCAGTATGAATCACGCCGACGGTTACTTGCCAGAGGGTAACAGCTTATCATAGAGTGCGGCAGTTTGACCCAGACATGCCGCCGCGAATGAAGCGCACGTGCTCGCTGACGGTAACAGCTTATCATGGAGTGCGGCAAGTCTAACTGCCGCACTCCAAACTCCAAAACGCCAGCATCCCACCTAAAAGCGCACGATCCTTACAAAACTATGACACATCAACCTGCGAAGAGCGGTATGATAGCACTATACGAAATGAGAACCGAGTGACCCTCTATATCGCTTGAGTATAGCTGCACTGTATTGTCTTGTCGATTCGCTTTCACCCTGCACGTTGTAACACCAATTGACATCATGCGCGAACACCTTCGTTCAACCGCCACGTTGTTCACCCAACCTATCCGGCTGATACGTTCCTTTACACCGGACACGCTCCGCGCCGATTTCCTTGCCGGGTTGACCGTTGGGTTGGTGTTGCTGCCCCAATCGCTCGCATTTGCGATTCTAGGCGGATTACCTCCCATCGTCGGTCTGTACAGCGCGTTGACGGCAACGATCGCCGGCGCGTTGTGGGGATCATCGAGCCATCTCAACAGCGGCCCAACCAACACTGCCGCCATCATCACGCTCTCGGTGCTGGCGCCGGTAGTCGCCGTCGGCAGCGCCGACTTCGTCACTGCGGCCAGTCTCGTGGCAGTGATGGCCGGGATCATCCGGTTGATCATGGGGGTGGCCCGGTTGGGCATACTGGTCAACTTCGTCTCTGATGCGGTCTCGGTTGGCTTCACCGCCGGAGCCGGCATTCTCATTCTCTCAAACCAGATCAGTCCCATCTTGCGGATCGATCTCCCTCCCGGCGCCGATCTGTTTACTACCATCAGCGAGATCTCCGGCCATCTTGACGCCATCCATTGGCCATCGCTGGCGGTTGGCATGGCGACAATTGTGTTGATCGTTCTCACACCGCGGCTGACGCGCAAGATACCGGCGGTGCTAATCAGCATTGTGGTGGTTTCACCGGTGGTCTGGTTTCTCGATCTGAAAGCGCAAGGCGTGCGGGTCATGGGGCCGGTGCCGCCGGGATTACCGCCATTGGCTAATCTGCCGATTTTCGATCTCGATTTGATCGCGCACTTACTCAACGGTGCGCTCGCCTTAGCCATCATTGGGTTGGTGGAAGCAGTGGCAATCGCGCGCGCGATCGCCGGCTACACCGGCCAACGCATCGATAGCAACCAAGAGTTTGTCGGCCAAGGCTTGGCGAATATTGTCTCCGGCATCTTTTCCGGCATGCCCTGCTCGAGCTCGTTCAACCGCTCGGCGCTGGCGTATCAGGCCGGCGGCAAGACGGCGTTCACCGCAGTGATTTCAGGCATCACCGTTTTTCTCGCCACCACGGTGCTGGGGCCATTGTTGGCCGAGGTGCCGCGGGCTGCCCTCGCCGGCGCGCTAGCGGTGACCGCTTGGAGCATGGTTGACCGGCGCAATATGGCGCGGATCTGGCGCGGCTCGCGCAGTGAGGGGGCGATTATGGTGATCACGCTAGCGCTCACCCTGACCCTGCCGCTGCAATTCGCCATCTTGATCGGCGTGTTGATGTCGCTCGGCTATTACCTGCTGCGCACAGCTACCCCCCACGTCGAGGCGGTCGTACCCGATACGGCCTTCCGCCACTGGGAGAGTGCTCAAGGCCGCCCGATGTGCCCCCAGTTGCTGGTGGTCGATCTGCAAGGCGACCTCTACTTCGGCGCGGTCAACCACGTCGAAGAGCACTTGTTGCGCCTGCTCGACCGCCATCCGAGCGTGAGATTTATGCTCTTGCGCATGCACAGCGTCAACCAGTGCGATGTTAGCGGCATTCGCGCTCTCTCAACTATCCGCCGCGTTTTGCGCGTGCGCGGCGGCGACCTCTACTTCGTGCGCGTGCGGGC
>JAUQOZ010000337.1:0-10774 GCA_030550625.1 Chloroflexota bacterium
CGCATGCATGCCGGTAGTCGCATGCTGCGTCACGTGGCGGCAAGCGTGCTCGCGACGGCGCTGGCGCTCATGCTGGTTATCGCTATCGTTTCCCCGCGCGCGGCGGCTCAATCCGGCGGCGGGTACGACCTGACGTGGAGCACCATTGACGGCGGCGGCGCGACGTTCAGCACGGGAGGCGCCTACGCGCTCGGCGGCACGATCGGGCAAGCGGACGCTGGTTCGCTGAGCGGCGGCGCGTACACGTTGAACGGCGGGTTCTGGAGCGGGGCTAGCGGGATGCCCAACCTGTTCATACCGCTGGTGCAACGGTAGCGGTTCGCCTGCACTGTCCAGCGCATCAGCGGTTGCGAGAAGCAACTGTTAACCACTGAGGGCGCAGAGCGTAGTTTTCACACATAATCTCTGCGCCCTCAGCGGCAAGCACTGCTGATTGCTAAAAACCCCAGCTTCCTCATCGCCTTAATCACGGATAGCGCACATAATCAACCAACGCCGACACCTCCGGATCGGGTGGCGGGCCGCGCCGGCTGACCAGCCACGTCACCAGAAAGTTGACCGGCAAGCCAAAAATCCCGGCAGCCGAGCTGGAAATCCCCAAAATCGTCCACTCTGGCGCGAGGTAGGTCAGCGCCATATACCCTGCCGTCACCAAGAAACCGCTCAGCATCCCGGCTACCGCGCCGCGGCTATTCGCTCGCCGCCAGAAAATGCCCAAAACCAAGACCGGAAAGATCGTCGCCGCCGCAAACGAGAAGGCCCACGCCACTAATTGGACGATGATCGCCAACCGTTGCAGCGCCGTCAAAGCTGCCAAAATGGCCACGACCAGAATCGCCAAGCGGCCCAAGAGGAGCCGTTCACGCGAACTAGCTCGCGGGTTGAGCGTGCGATGGTAAATATCGTGGGCCACTGCCGAAGCAATCACCATCAACAGGCCATCGGCGGTGCTTAAGGCCGCCGCCATACCGCCTGCCGCAACCAGCGCCACCACCGTGGCCGGCAACTCGGCAATTTCCGGCGTCGCCAAGACCACCAAATCTTGGTCGATCTGCAGCTCCTGATACTGCAACACGCCATCGCCATTCCCCCCCATATCGGGATCATCGGCGATCGTCAGCAAGCCGGTACTCGCCCACCGGTTCGTCCATTCGGGCAATTCGGCCACCGGTTGGCCAACCACCGAACCGAGAATCTCCCAACGCGAAAAAGCCGCATACGCTGGCGCCGTCAAATAGAGCACACAGATCCACAACAACGCCCATGCCACGCTGCTCCGGCTGTCGCGCACGGTTGGCACGGTGTAGAAGCGTACCAGAATATGGGGCATACCGGCAGTGCCTAACATCAGACAGAGGCTCAGGGCCAGATAATTCCAGATCGACCAATCGTTAAACGGCGCGACATAGCTCGGCAAGCCCTGCGCCTCTTCCAGTTGGGCGATATTGCTCAGCGCCTCGCCGTACATCACCTGCGGCAGCGCCACACCGGTCAATTTATAGGCTAGCCATGTCACTGGCACCAGATACGCGAAAACGAGGATAATCCCCTGCACGCCTTGCGTCCATGTAATCGCCTTCATGCCGCCGAGGTACGAGCAGAGCAACACCGCCGCCAAGCCGACAATCACGCCCACCATATAGTTCAGACCGAGAAACCGGCTCATAATGATGCCGATTCCGGTCACTTGGGCGGTGACATAGGTAAAACAGATAATAATGCTGAACACAGCCGCAATGACGCGCGCGCCGGCGCCGGGATAGCGCGCGCCGATAAAATCGACCAGCGTGTATTGGCCGAATTTGCGCAGGTAAGGCGCGAGCAGTAACACTAACAATACATACCCGCCCGTCCAGCCGGTGATGTAGGCGAGACCCTCGAAGCCAAGCAAATAGAGCGCGCCAGCCATACTGATGAACGAAGCGGCGCTCATCCAATCCGAGCCAGTGGCTAAGCCATTGAGGATCCCCGGCACTTTACGGTCAGCCACGTAATAGGCATCGAGCGTATCGGCGCGCGAGCGGATACCGATCACAGCATAGAGACCAATCGCCAACGCGAGGAAGCTCCAATCAATCAGGTTTGCCGGCAAGCCAAACCACGTCTCAAGAGCAATAAAGATCCCCATGAGCGCCAACAAACCGGCTGCAAATGCCAGATAGCGCACTGAATAGCGCCGGCGAAGGAGACGTTCATCAGCAGACTCAGCCGGATCAATGCCAAAGCGCCGGTCGAGCAGCCGCATCCGCCAGTTATAGGCAAAGGTGAGGATCACAAAACAGATCAGCGTCCCTTGCGCACCCATATAGTACCCAAGCGGAAATCCGGTTAAGACGCTGATCCGGTTCAGCGGCTCGGCCAATACGACTGGCAACACCACGCTCAAGAGCCAGATTATCAGCAGCGGGCCGACCAAGTGCAAATTTTCTTGCCAGTATTGTGACAACCATGCCGGCGCAAGCGGCCATTGCAGCGGCGGCGGCGGTACGGTCGCCGTGCGCGTAACTGGGGTGCGGGGACGGTATGGTTCAACCGATCCTTGCACCTGCCGCATTGGCGGGAACAAGCGGTCGATAATAAATAGCGACACCGCCAATGCGCCGCCAACCACTAGAAACAGTTGAAAGAGGCCAATCCAAAAACTTGCGCTCATGCTACATCAGCCGTTGTCACTGGTTCCACCCGCACGACCGCCATCTGCGGAGCGAGCGGCAGGGTAAAGATAAACCGCGCACCTTTGCCAATGCCATCGCTCTCGGCCCAGATCTCGCCACCTTGCGCGTAGATGAGGTGGCGAGCAATCGCCAACCCAATCCCGCTGCCGCCGCTATTGCGTGCGCGCGATTTGTCAACCCGGTAAAAACGCTCAAAGAGGTGCGGCAGATGTTCGGCAGCAATGCCGATTCCGGTATCGATGATTGCCACACGCACTTCATGATCATCAGCGCGCGCCTGCACCGTGACTGTCCCGCCCGACGGCGTATAACGATAGGCGTTGGCCAGAATATTGATCACCACCTGCGCCACCCGATCAGGATCGGCCCAGACTTGCGGCAAGTGTTCAGGCGCATCGAGGCATAAATTGACCTGATTACTGCTAAACAGCGGCTCAAACTGCGCGATTTGCGCCTCTAGCACCGGACGCAGATCGATGGCGCGGGCCACCACCGGCAACTGCCCGGCTTCCACTCGCGATAACAGCTCGAGGTCTTCGATCAACCGTTGCAAGCGGCGGGTCTCGCGTAAAATCAGGTTGAAGGTGGCAGGATTCGCCGAAACCACACCATCAACCAAGCCTTCCATATACCCGCCGATGGTAGCCAACGGCGTGCGCAGCTCGTGAGTGACATCGGCCAGCAACGCCAACCGCCGGCGCTCGGTTTGATCAAGCGCATCGGCCAACTGGTTCACGCTTTGGGCCAATTGGGCAATTTCATCATCGGCTTGAATGCTCGTGCGCTCGCGATAAAACCCCTGCGCCAAACGACGGCTGACGTGCGAGAGGGTTTGAATCGGCTCAACGATCCGGCGCGAGACGAAGAGGCTCACCGCGACCGCAGCGGCTAGCGCAGCAAAACCGCTGATCAGCAACGCCTGCTGGATCACCGACTGCACCTGCTCTTGCAACTCAAGCGTCGCGTTGGCGCCGCCAGCGCCCAACTGCCCGGTTTCCGCCGCCGCTGAACCCAGCGTCAACGGCGCAAAACCGGTCAAGCCGAGGCTTGCCAGCACATTCGATGCCGCCAACAGCACTACATACGCCATCAAGACAATAATCAGATGGGAGATAAACAGCTTCCAGCGAAGTTGATGCAACCACTTCTTCATCGTGCGCCGCCGACAAACTTATACCCTACGCCGCGCACCGTCTGCACCAACGGCGTCCCGTGCTGGTCGTCATCGAGTTTCCGGCGCAACGTGCCGATATGCACATCGACCACCCGATCAATCCCAGCGAAATCAGGCCCCCATACCCGTTGCAGCAACTCTTCGCGGGTAAACACCCGCCCCGGATAACTGGCCAGCGCGTAGAGCAGATCAAACTCGCGCGGCGTCAGATCAACCCGCACGCCATTGCGCTCGACTTCACGCCGTTCGGGATCGATCAGCAACCCTTCAAATTGCAACACTGGGCGCTGGCTCGCCTCGGTCGAACGCACCGCCCGATTGCGCCGCAAAATCGCCTTCACCCGCGCCACCAGCTCGCGTGGGCTAAATGGCTTGGTCAGATAATCATCAGCCCCCACCGACAAGCCGATCAACTTATCGATCTCATCGGCGCGGGCCGTCAACATCAACACATACACCGACGTATCGCGGTGTAACTGCCGGCATACTTCGATCCCGTCAAGACCGGGCAACATCACATCCAGCACAACCAGATCGGGTTTCACGCTACGAGCAAGGGCCAACGCGCTCGGCCCATCGAAGGCCCGATGGACGACAAAGCCCTCATTGCTCAGATAACTGCTCACCAGATCGACAATCGGTTGCTCGTCATCAACCACCAGAATTGTAGCTGCTTCCATTGCAGCGCTCCCTGCTTCCTTCAATGGCGGCAGTGTGTAGTAGAGATGCAGGCAACAGTTCTTATGCCAGATAAGCCGTTTCCCGGACGGGAAGCGGGCGAGTCACACGACAACGGCAGCGTTACCGCACGCTAACAAACAAGAGACAATCCAAATATGGGGAAGAAATTCTCGTTTTTGGCTGACTGCGCTACCCTGCGCCGGTAAAGTATGATACCCAGCACAACATACTGGCGTTCACGCCGAGCCGGCCATCAGGATAAGCACATTCCCATTCGTGCTGTGAAGTATACCACAACTTGCCCGATGCCATTATGAGTTCGCCGGCTCAGCCATCGCCAGCAACCGCTCCCATTGCGACTCCGTCACCGGCACGACCGACAGCCGGCCTTGCCGCACCAGCGCAAAATCGGCAAAGAAGGGATCGGCCTTGATTGCCGCTAGGGTCACCGGGCGCGCCAGCAACCTGATCGGCACAACATCAACAACGATCAGACGCGGATCGTTCTGTTTCGGGTCGGGGTAGGGATCACTGACCACTTGCGCCAAGCCAACCGCTTGCCGCTCGTCGCCGGTATGGTAAATCAACGCCTCATCACCGCTACGCATATCGCGCATGTGCTTGAGGGCCACATTGTTTTCTACGCCATCCCATACCGTGCGACCTTCCCGCACCAAATCGGCGAAACTGTAGACGGAGGGTTCGGTCTTGAGCAACCAATATTTTGGCATAGGGGCATCCTTGATGATTGCAATGAGCGAACGTATCGCATGATACCATTTTTATGGTACCATCAACAATTGCGCAATGACAGCGTACACCTGCCACCGCATAAACTGGCGGCATGCTATCATGCCCGGTGCGAAAGGGGGTTGCGTGAACGACGATTTTGAACAACTTGACGACTACGCCATCCTCGGCATCCGGCCCGGCGCGTCACCTGCCGACATCAAACAGGCGTACCTCAAACAGATCAGCCTCTACCATCCTGATCGGTATGCCGGCGCCTCAGCCGCCGAGCAAGAATATGCGGCCCGCCGCGCGCGCCGGATCAATCAGGCGTATCAGAATCTGCGCCGGCGACGGTCGGCCAGCGTGCCGGCCACCCCGGTGCAGCGCGACTATCAAGCTGAACTGTACGAGCAAGCGCAGGCGCATCTTGCCGCAGGCAGACGGTTGCAGGCGCTAGCAACCTTGCGTGAATTGCAACGCATCAATCCGTGGTACCGCGACTGCGCAACCTTGATTGCCGAGCTGGAAGCGGAGTATGAGACGCCGGTCGTCACTACTAGACCAGCACTTTCGCGCCGCACCCTATTGGCGGCAACCGTGAGTAGCATCGGCTTAGCCCTGCTAGGCTGGTACGGCTGGCGCCAACTTCAGGGCGCAATGACGGCGCAAGAGATCAGTAACGTCCCCACCGCCGCGCCGACCACTGCACCTGAGCCTACCACCACGCCGTCACCCACTGCCGCGCCGTCACCCACCACCGCACCCTCACCCACTGCCGCACCCTCACCCACCACCGCGCCCTCACCCACCACCGCGCCTGCACCCACAACGATCGCTGCCAGCGGGCCGATCATCTATCAGGCCGACTTTGGCCCCAACAGCGACTGGCCCACAACCAGCGGCAACGGCTGGAGCGTTAGTGCAGACAATGGCGTCTATCGCATTCAAGCCAACGCCGGCCTCGGCGACATTTGGGCCTTCCGCACCTCGCCGATCGGGGCCGATATGGTGATCGAAGTGGACGCAAGCGTCATCGGGGATTGGGGCGGATTGATCCTGCGCTTCAACGGCCCGCAGCGCTACCTCAGCTTTGTCATCAATCCGGCCAGCGGCCAGTTCCGTTGCGATGAACGCAACGGCGACCAACGCACCATCCTCGCCGAAGGAGCGTTCAGCTTCGCCGAACGCCCCCGTCTCAGCGCGCGGCTCGAAGGCCAGAGCATCGAATTGCGGATTAACGATCAAGTCGTGAGTATCGTCACCAGCGCCACTCCGCCGCCCGATGCGCGTTACGGTCTGTTGGCCCGCTCCGGACAGAACGCCACCACGGCGACGTTCAGCAATCTCGTGATTCGCGCCCTGCGATAGAAGGGAGTAGGGAGATAGGGAGTAGGGAACTCCCCACTCCCTACCTCTCCGGCGGCAACCACATCGCCAACACGCCATCGCTGCGCCGGCTGGCGATCCCGCGGCCAACATCAAGCACATACACCCCATCACGCGCGCTATAGACCAAGGCCCGGCCATCGCTCGACCAGAGATCGAACGACAGCGCGTAGGCATCAAAGAAATTAATTTGGGCCAAAAACTCCTGTGAAGGCGCGAAGGTCGTCAACGTTCGCGGCGTACCGCCGGTGCGGTTCACCAACTGCCAGCGCAACTGCACCGCACCGCTCGACGTGCGTCCGGCTGGAGTCAGATACGCCAGTTGCTCACCGTTCGGCGACCAGAAAAACGCCACCACGTTATCATCCTTGTTTGACAAGGTATACACCTTGCCGTCGAGCCCAACCAGCTTGAGCGGGCCAAACCCATTGGGGCCGACCGTCGTATACGCAATCTCATCACTGCGCGGCGAGCGGCCAAAGATAATCGCCGCCTGCGGCTCACGGGCCAACGCCTGCGGCTGGGTCTCACCCACCTTCACCCGCGTCAACACACTCTCAACTTTTTCCACAGCCGGCGGGCCATCAATGGGGGGTTGCGCCACATAAAAGAAACTCTGGCCATCAACACTCCACGCCGGCGTCTGGAAAAAGCCGGGATCGCTAACTTCATACAACGGCTGCGAACGGCCGGGTTGCACCGTTACCAAGCGGCCATCTTCAAAGGTGGAGCCGCCAATATGCACCAGCAAGGCCGTACTATCAGGCTGCCATGCCAAATAGAGCGACGTCGGCGAGACACTCACCAACTCAGCGGGACGCGAACCATCCGCCGGCACGACATGCATCCCCAACCCACCGCCGCCACGGTTCGACAAAAACGAGAGATAGCGGCCATCGGGCGACCACACCATATAGAGCGGCGGATTCGTCGCCGAGCGATAGAGTTCAACCCGCGCGCCATTGCGCAGATCAATCACCCGCAACACACTGGTATTACCGCTCTGGCTAATGTAGGCAATCCGGCTGCCATCAGGCGCCAACGCCGGGTAACGGAACAACTCCGGACTCCGATCATCAGCCAGCACCTGCGCCGTACCGTGGCGATCGACCAGCGCCAACCGGCGTTCTGGCCCCACCACCAGCAGCTTCTGATCGACGGGCCGGTTCGTGATCAGCAAAACGGTCAACACACCGGCGCTCAGGCTGCCGATCAGAATCACCACGCTCAACAAGCCAATCAGCGTCAGCAGAATCCGGCGCGCCGCCATGCTTCGCTCCTTTCCGGGGGACAGTACGGTGTATTAGGTAGTATACCAAGATTTGGGGTAGGGTGGGGGGAATAAACGTCTCATGAAACTTCGTGTCACATGTGACCGTACATGTCACAAACTCATTTTATACTGAAACCATCCAACCTGTTGCGTTAGGTGCAACAACCACCTGCTATGCTGTGCATAGCCTAGCCAATGAGCGCACCTAGGAGCAAGCAATGAAACGAGCCGCGAACAAAGCCGAGCGCCTATTGCAGATCGAACAACTGCTCCTTGCCCATCCTGAAGGATTGACGCAAGCTGAGATTGCCCGGCGATTAGGGGTTGATCGTTCAACCATTATGCGCAATCTGGCCGATGCGCCAAAGCATATTTATGAAGAACCGGATGGCCGGCTCAAGATTGATCGCACCGCTGACCTGATCAATCTCCGCCTGAACCTGCACGAAGCAATGGCTGTTCATCTCGCCGCGCGGCTACTGGCAACACGAATGGATCGGCAAAACCGGCATGCGGCTGCCGCGCTGCGCAAACTCGGCCATGCGATCGGGCGGTGGGCGCAGCGCATCAGCCAGCATGTGCTACAGGCCGCCGACCTTATGGACGATTCGGCCCAGCGGGATGATCCGGTCTATCTGAGCGTGTTAGAGACCCTCACTGAAGCATGGGCCTCAGAGCGCAAAGTCCGAGTCTGGCATCAGAGCGATAGCGGCGAGAAGGTATCAGAATACCTCCTCAGTCCATACTTTATCGAACCGTACGCGATTGGGCAAACCACGCACGTCATTGGCCTAGCCCAGCTTCAGCACGAACGCGGATGGCTGCCAGCGCGCATGTTGACACTCAAGATCGAGCGCATCCGGCGCGCCGAACTCACCCGCGAGCGCTATCAGATACCAGCCAGCTTCGATTCGCGTGATCATCTATCCAGCGCATGGGGTATCTGGACGAGCGACGACAAACCGGTCGACGTCGTCCTGCGCTTCAATGCACGCGTTGCTCGCCGGGTGAAAGAAACGCGCTGGCACCGTTCCGAGCAGGTCGAAGCGCAGTCTGACGGCACGCTGATCTGGCGTGCGCAGATTGCCGAACCAAAAGAAATGCTGCCATGGATTCGCGGTTGGGGCGCCGATGTGGAAGTGTTAGCCCCACCATGGCTGCGGAAAGCGTTAGAAACAGAGGTACAGAAGATGGCGCGGATGTATGGGGTAGTGAATACACCAGCGCAGAGTGAAAATGAGGCAGCGATGCCGCGATTCTTTGCCCATCGCCGGGAAGGCGAACCGCGTGAACAATGGCAACCGCTGATTGAACACCTGAAAAATACTGCCGAATTAGCGCGTGAGTTTGGTCAAGATGCCAATATTGGCGAACTAGCGTATATTGCTGGACTATTTCACGATCTCGGCAAATATTCCGAGGAGTTTCAACGCCGGTTAGAAGGAGGACCTAAAGTCGATCATTCCACGGCCGGCGCAAAGGAACTACAACATCTGCTAAAACTAAAAGGATCAAGCGGTGAAGCGCTGGCTAGCCTGCTCATATATCCTATTTTAGGTCATCATGCAGGTCTGCCTGACTATGGAAACGAGATTGATGTAGAAGGGGGCACAGTCTGCGCGCGTTTGAAAAGAGCTATTCCCGACTATAGCGCATACAAATCAGAGCTAGAACTATCAACTATCTCTGTTCCACAACGCGTGCATATCCGTCCCTACCCCGAGAATGGTGGATTCTCTTTTGCTTTTCTAACCCGCATGATTTTCTCAGCCTTAGTAGATGCAGATTTTCAAGAAACCGAAACCTATATGCAGGGTGCCCGGCCACGTGGCCAACATGATGATATTACAACTCTAAAAAATAGGCTTCACGAGTATCTTGAGCGTTTCAAGAACCCAATTGATGAAATTGGCAAGAACAGAAACTCAACACTACAGGCTTGTATCGAAAAGGGGCAAACTGAAGTGCCGGGTTTCTTCTCACTGACAGTACCTACCGGCGGCGGCAAAACTCTCGCTTCGATGGCCTTTGCGCTTCATCATGCGGCTAAGCACAGCTTAAGACGCATCATCTATGTCATACCATTTACCACCATCATTGAGCAGAACGCAGCCATCTTCAAGGACATCTTTGGTGAAACGAACGTATTGGAACATCATTCAAACTTCGATTGGGAGAATAAAAACCGTACCATACCGGAAGATCTGACTAATAACGTATTAGAGAAACTCAAGCTAGCGGCAGAAAACTGGGACATCCCAATTATCGTAACAACAAATGTCCAATTCTTCGAGTCGCTATTTGCCAACACCACGTCACGTTGTCGCAAACTACACAATATTGCTCGAAGCGTCATCATTTTTGACGAAGCGCAGATGTTTCCGCGCGAGTATATGCGTCCGGCTATAGCTGCTGTATGGGAACTGGTTACAAACTATGGCGCTAGTGCGGTTTTCTGTACAGCAACCCAACCCGGCCTCGAGCGATTCCTGCCAAAAGGCACGAAGATCACAGAACTAGCCCCGGATCCTCAACAATTATTTGATTTCTACAAACGAGTAGAAGTGAAACTTGCCGGATCACTCACTGACGATGAATTACTTGCTCGTTTGAAAGGTCATGAGCAAGTTCTGTGCATTGTCAACACTCGTCGCCACGCAAGCGAACTCTTTAGTCGATTACACGGTGATGGAAACTTCCATCTCTCCACCTTAATGTGCCCTGCCCATCGCCGGGCCAAACTGGCAGACATCAAACAACGGCTGGTCAATGGCGAGACATGCCGGGTAGTTTCGACAACGGTGATGGAAGCAGGCATCGATCTCGACTTTCCGGTAGGCTATCGCGCATTAG
>JAUQOZ010000337.1:10844-11131 GCA_030550625.1 Chloroflexota bacterium
TCGAGTCAATCGTGAAATGAAGCGCAATATGAGTGAACTGGTTGTCTTTGAGCCACAATCGCCATCTATTCGACGTACACCTACATTTCTTGCCCAAACTGCTGCGGTTGCGCGCCTTGTTTTGCGTGAATATTCACACGAGCCTATCTCTATTCCAGCCATTCAGAAATATTTTGAACAATTATATAACTTTCACGATCCAAAGTCCTTTGACAGCAAACAAATTATGGCTTGCTTTACTGAGCTTGGCAAGTTTCAATTTGCTACTGCTGCCGAACTCTTCCAAA
>JAUQOZ010000223.1 GCA_030550625.1 Chloroflexota bacterium
AGAACCTACCCCAACCCGGCTAACGCAGTGCGTACCCGTTGCAGCAACTGTTGCAACGTAAACGGCTTGGCTAGCACGCACTCGCTTGGGAGGTTAACCGGCTCGTTGCCGGCGTAAGCCGACACGTATAGCACGCGCAATGCCGGACGTTTGACGGCGAGTTGGCGGTACAGCTCATCGCCGTTCATCGCCGGCAGCATTACATCGCTAATGAGCAGATCAATCGGCCCTTCGTAACTCGTGGCGAGGCTCATGCCGTGTTGGGGATCCATCGCCTCAAGAACGTGATACCCGTGCAGACGCAACGCGCTAGCAATCAGGTGCAACACGGCCGGTTCATCTTCAACTACCAGCACCGTCTCGTGTCCAGTCAATTGGTCATTTGCGGCGATGTCGTTGCTTGGCGCCGGTACCGTATCGGCTAACGCCGGCAAATAGATGGTAAAAGTCGTGCCTTGGCCGGGGGTGCTCTGAACCTCAATATGGCCGCGATGCTGCTTCACGATGCCAAACACGGTGGCGAGACCGAGACCAGTGCCTTGGCCGTATGGTTTCGTGGTAAAGAACGGTTCAAAGATGCGGGGCAGAATGTCTGGATCAATCCCGCAGCCGGTATCTTGGACTTGTAGGGTGACATAATCGCCGGGAGTCAGGCTGGGGAGGTGATGAGCAGTACTGTTATCAATCTGCACTGGCGCTGTCGCGATGGTGATGGCGCCGCTGCCGTCGATGGCATCACGCGCATTAATCACTAAATTGAGCAGCACTTGTTCAATTTGACCAGCATCGGCGATAATTGGCCACAGATGAGGGCTAAGGTGCAGATGGATGGTAATCCGTGCGCCGATCAAACGCCGCAGAATCCCGGCGAAATCACTGATAATCTGATTAAGATTAACCGGCTTCATCTCGATCCGCTGGCGGCGGCTGAAAGCGAGAATTTGGCGCGTCAGCGCAGTAGCGCGAATCCCGGCGGCCCGGATCTGATCGAAATCGGCGGATAGTTCACTGTCGGGCGGCGCTTCGAGCAACCCCATCTCGGCAAAGCCGATAATCGGCACCAACAAGTTATTGAGGTCGTGGGCAATACCGCTCGCCAACGAGCCGATCGCCTCTAGCTTCTGCGACTGGAAGAGCTGTTCGGTCAGCCGTTGCTGCTCTTCTTCCATCTGCTTGCGCTCGGTCAAATCAAGGTGAGCGCCGAGCATGTGGGTCGGTTGGCCGTGCTGATCGTAGATCAACGCCGCTTGGGAGCGGATCCAGCGGTAGCTGCCATCTTTATGGCGGAGACGAAACTCAAGCGCGAAATTGGGCCACGGTTGGCGCAGATAGCGGTTAATCGTGTTCAAGCAACGCTCGCGGTCGTCGGGATGCAGCCGCTCTTCCCATGCGGCAAATGTGTCAACCAGCTCATCGGCTGCATACCCAAGCTGCGCCTTCCATTCGGGCGAATAGAAGACCCGGTTGGTGGTCAAATCCCATTCCCACAAACCGATGTGGGCTGCCTGCACGGCCAGTTGCAGCCACATTTGGGCGCTGGTGAGCATCGACTGTTGCAGCCGGTTGACTTCGAGCGCCAGCCGGCGGGCGCGGAGCAGGATCTCGATCCGGGCCTGCAATTCGGCCTTCTGGATGGGACTAGTGACCAGTTCGTCAATTGTGCGCCAGAGGTGGCGCGTGTAGAGTTGCACATCGTGCCGGGTGGTGATCAGCAAAAATGGGAGAAAGATCGGGTGGGAGGCAGCGCGACGTTCCTGAATCGCTGGTTCCAATTGGTCGAGCAGCGGCCCATCGACAATGCAGAGTTGGAACGGTTGCTGTAAATCGTCTGCAGTTCGTCCTTCTCTGATCTGATAGCGCGCTTGCAGCCAATCGCGGAGCTGGCGCAGGTTTGTGGCATTGGCCAGTAGGAGTAAGATCGTATTGCCCGGCATGAGCGATCCTCTAAACCTTATCAACCCACGTTGGCATTCCGCTCAGGATGCCGCGCAGGTTGGTCAGCGGCTTGCCTACCTTGATCCCGTACCGCGAAATGGTAAACTCGCGCAGCGTCTTCTCAAAGTCACCTAACCGCTTCTTTAGCACACCGATCGCTTTGCGCAGTTCGCCGTCAATTTCCAAAAAGCGCAAGAAAATGATATTATCGCCCAAGTAACTCGCGCCGATGTCGGTAACTTGGAAATCACCAACGATACTGTTGGTATCCATAATAAGAATAACAGTCACACCACGGCTTTGCAGATACTTGCTCAGAGCATGCAACTGGCTAATCAAATCTTCTCCTTGCATGCAGAGCCGGTAACCGGTGACGCTATCGATCATCACCATTTTCACCTGTTCTTGCTCGACATAATAACGCAAATGTTGGGCGAATTCGTCCGAGTTATACTGCAACGGTTCGATCTTCTCAACCCGCAGCAAACGGTGATTCTGCATTGCTCGCACCGGAATGTTCACCGCTTCGCAGCGTTGCAGCATAATCTCGACCTCTTCCTCAAACGAGAAGACAATCGAGCGTTCGCCGCGGCTAGCCGCCTCTTTCATAAACTGAAAGCCGAGGGTGGTTTTGCCGACGCCTGACGGGCCGGTGATGAGGGTGATCGTGCCGCGTTCAATGCCGCCGTTCAGCAACTCGTCCAGCTCTGGCACGCCGGATGGCATCGGGGTGAAGACATGGCCGGCGATCAGCGGGCTAGGTATGATACGGGGGAAGACGTGCAGGCCGCTATCGGTCAGCCGCATCGCGTGGCGGCCACTGATAAACGATGAGCCGCGCATTTTGCTCACACTGAGGTAGCGCCCGCTTTGGATTAATTCGAGAGTGATAATGCCATCGGCAATATACTGAAGATCATCATCAGGAAAAGCTGAACTGTTTTCGGCGGAAAAGATCACGGTCGTTTGTTGTTCAGCTAAGAAACGAAGAAATGAAATCACCTGTTTGCGAAATTGAAAAATATCGGGGGTGAGATAGCGAAATTGCGTAATCGGATCAAAAAAGACGCGGCTAGGCCGCAAGCGCTGCACCGTCTCGACAATCTGGCGGGTGAGCGGTTCGCGTTCCACTTCAGCCGGCGAGAAAATGTCGTAAATTTCGGTTTTGGCAAAAAAATCAGACGAGGGACTCAGGTCAAGAATATGCACGTTGCGGAGGTCGATGCCGATGCGTGCTGCGTTGCGGCGAATTTTGCTTTCGGCTTCTTCGAGGCTGATAAAGAGCGCCGTTTCGCCATTGGCTGCACCGGTAGCGAGAAAGTGGAGACCGAGGGTGGTTTTGCCGGCGCCGGGGCCGCCGCGCACGAGGTAGGCAGAGTGCGGAACCAACCCGCCGCCGATGATTTCGTCGAGACCGGGGATGCCGGTGGTTAGGCGGTTCGCTGCTGCGTCGTTCATGAGTTGTCCCTTTGGCTAGACGCGAAGTCGCTACGCTTATCCTAACGACTTGATCAATTCACGTCAAGAATGTGGTTGGCCAGCGCATACCTTTCGCAGGATGTTGTAGCATGCTGGCGTAGTGTGATTGTCGTGTGGGTGAAAGGAATGGTTCATGAACGATCGAGTGCAGCGGTTGCGCGCCACGTTGGCAGAGTACGAATTGCCAGCGATTCTGCTGACGGCGCCAACCAGCCGGCGGTATCTGAGCGGGTTTACCGGCAGTGCCGGCGCTTTATTGATCAGCGCCGAGGCAGCGTTCTTGCTGACCGATGGCCGGTATACGGTGCGCGCGGCGGCTGAGGCGCCGGCATTTACCCTGCGCGAAGTGCGCGCAGCCGTGAAGCCAATGCCGAAATTGGTCGCTGAACTGGCGGCGGAATTGGGGCTGAGCCGGCTTGGCTTTGAGGCGGCGGCGATGACGGTGGCCGAGTATCAGCAGTTTGCGAAGGCGTTGGCTGAAACGGTTGAGCTGGTGGCCACTGAGAATGTCGTGGAAGAGCTACGCATGGTGAAAGATGCCGGCGAGATTGAGGTATTGCGGCGCGCAGCAGCGATCACCGATGCGGCGCTGGCGGCAGTGTTGCCGGTGTTGTCGCCTGAAATGACCGAGCGTGAGGCGGCGTGGCGCCTCGAAGTGGCGCTGCACGATTTAGGCGCCGATGGGCCTTCTTTCCCGATTATTGTTGCCGCTGGCCGCAACAGCGCCCGTCCGCATCACGAGCCGGGCCATGATCTGTTGGGTGAAGGCCAGCCGATTATCATCGATATGGGGGCGCGACTCAATGGCTATCACGCCGATCTAACCCGCACGATCGTGTTAGGCCAACCTGATGATACCTTCCGCGCCATCTATGCGGCGACGCTCGCAGCGCAGCAGACGGCGATCCGCGCGTTGCGACCCGGCTTGCCGTGGGCCGAGGCCGATGCGATTGCCCGCCGGGTGATCGAGGAGGCTGGCTATGCCCATGGCATTGCCCACAGCCTAGGCCATGGCGTGGGTTTGGTCATCCACGAAGCGCCGTGGCTGCGGATCACCGCCCCCGATGCGCCGCCTAGCCCGCCGTTGCAAGCCGGTATGGTGACGTCAGTCGAACCGGGGATTTATCTGCCGGAGTGGGGCGGGGTGCGGATTGAAGATTTGGTGCTCATAACCGATGACGGGTGCGAGGTGCTGTCGCAGGCGCCGCGCTAGGGTAGAGAAAGAAGGGCACAGCAACGCTGTGCCCTTACGAGATGATGTATGCGCCTAGTGTTTATACCTCGCGCACCGTGACCTTGGTCATCTTGTCGCCTTGCTGGATAGCGTACACCACGTCCATGCCAGACACGACCTTGCCAAACACGGTATGGCGGCCATTGAGGTGGGGTTGGGGGGTATGGGTAATGAAAAACTGGCTGCCATTGGTGTTGGGGCCGGCGTTCGCCATCGAGATGACGCCAGCCTCGTGCTTGAGCGGGTTGCCCATCACCTCATCGGCGAAGCGGTAGCCGGGGCCGCCGCTGCCGCGCCCGGTCGGGTCGCCCCCCTGAATAACGAAATCCTTGATCACCCGATGGAAGGTAAGGCCATCGTAAAAGCCTTCGCGGGTGAGGAAGACAAAATTGTTCACGGTCATCGGCGCATGTTGCGGGTAAAGGTCTAGCTCGATTGTGCCGCGGGTGGTCTCCATCGTCACCCGATAGGTCTTGGTGACATCAATCTGCATTGCCGGTGGACTATTCCACTGTTTGGCCACGGGTATGCTCCTCGTTCTTCCAAGTAGGGCGGTTTTTCGTCATTGTACCATTGAATGGGGTGATCTGAGCGGTCTCCGTCCGCTAGCAGGGGGATTGTTTCGCCGCCGCAGGCGGCTCGCAATGACAACAAAGGCGATGGCTTCGCCGCAGGGGACAGCGCAGTGTGTTGGCCTTTGTGTCACGTTTTCCCCTCACCCTTCTCCCAAGCGGCGGGTAGCGTAGGTAAGCTCTTTGGCGGTTGCGCCGGGGCGGTGAGTTTGGTCGAGAGTGGCGGCTTCGGCGATGGCTAGGGCGGCTAGTTCCGTTTCGCCGGCTTCGCGCAGTCGCGCCGCTAGTTGACGCAACAGCTTGGCCGCCGTTGTGTAGTCGCCTTGTTGGCGGGCAAGGTTGGCGCGCTGGTGCAGGTGGGCAATGGCGGCGCGGGTGATGATCGGCAGTAAGGCGGGCGGCGGGTTGGTCACCTGTAGCTCGTAGTGGGCGATGAGGTCGTGGTCTTGTTCGTGCTGGCCGCTGCTGAAGCGGAGACGGGCCAGCCGGCGCTGGCTGCCGGGCGGGCCGGGGGCGACGAGAAATTCGCAGAGCAATCGTACCGCTTCGCCCCGGCGCAAATCACCGAGCGGCAAAGTAAGCCGCCGGCCATGCTCAGCGCTGAGCGGGGTTAGCACGCTTAGCGCGGGGGCGAGACGGGTGATCCGGCGCAATGTCACCGTCTGCGGCAGCGCCATCTGCATCGTGATCGCTTGCGCCGAGGTCTGGCGGGCGTTCTCCAACTCGGCGGCGATGATGGCTGGGATATGGCTGGCGTCATGCACGAAACTGGCTCTCCCGCCACTCAGATCGGCAAGCTGGGTGAGTAACTCTTCTTCAAATGCGCCTCCTAAGCCGATGGTACTGATGGTTATGCCGCGCATCGCCGCTTCGCGGGCTGTGGCGACGCACAGGGCTGTGTCGGTGGTAAAGCCATCGGTGAGCAACACGACCCGGCGCACTGCCGGCTCATCGGTGACAATAAACTGGGCCAGCGCTAGTTGCAACCCTTGCGCGAGATTGGTCGTGTCGCCGAGGCGCAGCGCCGGCAGGCGGGCAATCGCGGCGACCAGCTCGGCGCGGCGGTCGCCGGGGGTGCTCGGCGCCAGCACTATCGCATCGCTGGCGCAGGCGATCAGCGCCAGCCGGTCGGCCTGATCGAGCCGCTCGATCAGGCTGTGCAAGGCGCGGGCGGTGTAGTCAAGCGAGCTCGAGTAGCGGGCGCGCATGTCATTCGCAAGCGGCGTGCCCAATTGCCACACTGGCACCCCGTCAACCAGTACTTCCTGTGCGCCGCTGCTGCGCACCAGCTCGCGAAATTGGTCTTCATCGACGATCGGAATGCGCATCGAACGGCTGGCATCAGCCACGATCGCCAGATGCAGGGGCAGATCGCGATAGCCATCGGCGGCAATCGCCAGATGGACATACGCCACTTGCGGTTGCGACAGGGCAGGCAAGGTCACCGGTTCAGGAACGGAGCGCACCTGTAACGGCATACGCAGTTTCCTTAGCGGCAGTCGGCTGGTAATGGCGGATCACTAAATACTATCTCGAGTATCGCGCCATTGTTATATGTAGTGACACGCCGGGTACGGGTAATGGACTGCAACTGGTCTGATCCGGCCACTCTGATACACGAGTCGACGCTAGTAACTTCAATGGTTTCACGAATGCCGCCACGGGTGACACCGATGATAAATTCTTGGGCCACAGCAAGCTTGACTGGTTGCAAAAAGCCGAGGCCGAGCAGGCTAATTGCCAGCATCGTGATCACGAAGAGCCAGAGTAAGCAGCCGCTGGGGCCGCGCCGTTTGGGGGCGGGTGCTCGTTGAGCGGCTGCGGCTGGCGGTTTACTATACTGACCGGCTGGTGGTTGGGCTGCCATACCTTCATTCCGTCACAATCAATCAAAAGCGTCTATTCGTTTTCCGGCAATGGTTCAAGGTCAACCAGATGCGCGCCGGCGGCCACGCTTGCGCCGGTTTGGTACGGCAAGCGACGCACAATGCCGGCATACGGCGCGACAACGGTATGTTCCATCTTCATCGCTTCGAGCACCAGTAGCGGCTGGCCTTCGCGCACCTGTTCACCGACGGCGACGTGTAGCCGCACAATCGTGCCCGGCATTGGCGCGTTGAAGCTGGCCGCATTCTGATCAGTGGCGCGGCTAGCCGTATCGGCAGTGAGCGGCGCCGGACGGGTGAGGTGGTGGCTCTCGCCGCGCCATGCGATCTGCCAACCCTGATCGGCGCGGGCGAAAAAGAACTGCATCCGCTGCCCGTCGATCGTGAGGGCTAGTTCGTGATCACCGCGATGCACCAACGCAACCTGTGCGTCCCAGTCATTCCCGCTGACTTGCCAGCCATCCATACGCGGCGTTACTCGCAATCGGTGCTCGCCGTGGGCAGTAAAGGTGAGCGGGATGGTATCGCCGCCGAGGCGCCAGACGGCGGCCAGCGGGTCGCGGGCCGGCGGTTCGGCGGTGACAGTGAGGATCGCGGCTGCGATCAATACCTCACGCGGGGGCGGGCCGGGCGGCGGTACGATCCCTTCGTGTTCGGTCAGAAAGCCGGTGTGAGTGGCGCCATCGGCGAACGCCGGATGCTCGGCAATCGCTTGCAACAGCGGCAAGTTGGTAGTGGGGCCGAGCACCGCCATCTCGCGCAGGGCGCGACGCAGGCGAGCCACCGCTTGCCGCCGGTCGGCCCCAGCTACAATCAGCTTAGCCAACAGCGGATCGTAATGCACCGTCACCTCATCGCCGCTGGTCAGGCCAGCGTCAACCCGCACTCCCGGCCCTTGCGGCGGCGCGAAGAGGGCCACCTTGCCAACCGCCGGCAAATAGGTGCGCGGGTCTTCGGCGTACAAACGCACCTCAATTGCGTGGCCGCGCACAGCAACATCTTCTTGGCGGAAGGGGAGCGGCTCGCCGGCGGCAATCGCAATCTGCAAGTGAACCAGATCGTAGCCGCAGACCAGCTCGGTAACGGGATGCTCCACTTGCAGCCGGGTATTCATCTCAAGAAAGTAGAATTCACCATTTGGGGCGAGAATGAATTCAACCGTACCGGCATTGACATAGCCGGCGGCGCGGGCAACGGCGACGGCGGCATTGCCCATTGCAGCGCGCAGCGCCGGGGTCAGGGCGGGGGAAGGCGCTTCTTCAACCACCTTTTGGTGACGGCGCTGGATCGAACAATCGCGCTCGCCGAGATGCACCACGTTGCCGTAGCGGTCGGCGAGCACCTGAATCTCGACGTGGCGCGGGCGCAGCACCAGCCGCTCGATAATTAGCCGGTCGTCGCCGAAGGCAGCGCGCGCTTCGCGGCGAGCGCCTTCGATCGCTGCCGGCACGTCAGCTAGATCGCCGACCGAACGCATGCCCTTGCCGCCGCCGCCGGCGCTGGCTTTAATCAACAACGGCGGCCCGATCCGGCGCGCTTCGGCGATCAGGCGCTCGTCGCTCTGATCTTCGCCATCGTAGCCGGGCACGACCGGCACGCCGGCAGCTTGGGCCAGCAACCGGGCCTCGGCCTTGCCCCCCATCGCCGCAATCGCGGCTGGCGGCGGGCCGATGAAGGTAATGCCGGCGGCGGCGCACTGCTCGGCGAGTTTCACGCTCTCGCTGAGGAAGCCGTAGCCGGGATGAATCGCTTGCGCGTTCAGTTTCAACGCCGCCTCGACGATCGCCTCAGCGCGCAGATAGCTCTGCGCAGCGGGAGGCGGCCCGATCAGCATAGCGGCATCGGCCATGCGCACGTGCAATGCCTTGGCGTCGGCTTCAGAATACACAACCACCGGGCTAATGCCCAATTCGCGGCAAGCGCGGATGATCCGCACCGCAATTTCGCCGCGGTTAGCGATCAAGATGCGGTTGAACATGGGCGTAGTTTGGGCAAGACAGCTTCGCCAAACGCTTTAATCCATTCCACCTGATTGCGACCGACATTATGCACATAGATCTCGTCAAAGCCGAGATCGATAAACTGTTGGAGGTGGGCGCGGTGCTGGTCGAGATCGGACGAAATCAACACCCGCCCGCGAAAATCTTCGGGCCGCACCAGCTTGGCCATCGCAGCGAAGTCTTCGGGTGAGCGAATATCTTGCTTGGGGAAGTTCATCCCGCCGTTCGGCCACTGGGTCAGCGCATTCTGCAACGCCTCTTCATCAGTCGGCGCCCATGAGACATGCAGTTGCAGCAGTTTCGGCATCTTATCAGGGTCTTTGCCCGCCTCGCGGGCACCGGCGGCAAAATCGGCCAGAATCCGGCGCAGCTTGTCAGGCGCGGCCCCCGGCGTAATCAGGCCATCGCACGTCTTGCCTGCCCACCGCAGTGTCTGCGGACCGGTGGCGGCGATATAGATCGGCACCGGCTGCTCCGGCAATGTCCACAGCCGCACCTTATTCATTTGAAAATAGCGCCCGCGGTAGCGCGTCTCTTTGCCGCTCAGCAGCTTCTGAATAATCTCAGTCGCCTCTTGCAGCATCTCAAACCGCACCAGCGGTTCGGGCCACACTCCGCCGACGACATTCTCATTGAGCAATTCGCCGCTGCCCAAACCGAGCCAGAAGCGACCGGGGAACATCGCGCCGAGAGTGGCCGCCGCTTGCGCGATCACCGCCGGGTGGGTGCGGAATGAGGGGCAGGTTACCCCCGGCCCGAAGCGGTGGTTCGTCACCACGCCGAGCGCGCCCATCCAACTGTAGACGAAAGCGTTATGGCCTTGGGCTGGCACCCACGGTTGAAAGTGGTCGGCGGCCATCACGCCGCGGAAGCCGTATTGCTCGGCGAGCCGGCAATGTTCGAGCAGCTCATTGGGGTGAAACTGTTCTAGCGCTGCAGATAGGCCAATCGTTGCCACAATCGTTACCCTTATTGTTTCAGGTGAAGTCTAGCGCATAGTATACCACGAGGCGGCGTGACGCCTTGTCACGGCGCCGGCACGGCGATGGTAATCAGGCGGTGGGTCAATTCGACGTTTCCCTCGACGATCACCCGGTCGCCAATGCACGATACCAAGGTCAACCGTTCATCGCCAGTGGGGAGAATGTACTGCACTTGATCGGGCGTTACCCGCTCTTTGCGCGTCACCACGTAGCGAAAGACGGCGCCGTCGGCGCTGTAGAGAAGGATCTCGCTGCCAATCGCTAACCGTTCCACATCGGCAAAAGGTGCGGGAATGTGCGGCGCTTTGCGGAAGCGCAAGACATGCCCCCAGAGCACAATGTTCTCGCCTTGACCCGGTTTGGCACTGTAGAGGTACCAGCCGACATCGTGATCGAGCACGATCGGCACGTTGTTTTTGTCCAACCCAACCGGATACAGTTTACGATCGAGGTTAATGGCCGGAATGACCAACCGCGCCGGTGTGCGATCGCCGGTTGGCAGCGGGGTGGGTGCAAGTGTTGCGGTTGGCGAGGGGGTTGGGGTAGGCTCGGCGGTAGGGGTGAATGTTGGCGCAACGGTCGCGGTTGCGGTTGGGAGCACAGTTGGCGTGGCAGTTGGCGTTGCTGTTGGTACACTGGTGAGTGTGGCGGTTGCGGTCGGTGACGGCACAGCTAACGCCGCAGCGTCGGTGGCGGCGACGTTGCACGCGCTGAGCAAGCCGCTGGCCAGCAGAATCAGCAATAACAGTCGTGTCACGGATCACCTCAGTCCAGTTGATCGTTCCTCTGGTAGCCTACCACAAGTTGTTATGGAGTGCGGCAGTACAATTGCCACAGCCAATGCTGGTGGCATTGCGAGGTTGAATCGCCACGAAAACACACAAACGACACGAAAACGAATAGATTTTTTGCGTTGTTTGTGTGGCTATTCAGTGCGGTGCTCACCCCCCGGC
>JAUQOZ010000094.1 GCA_030550625.1 Chloroflexota bacterium
CGGCTTGCCGGTTGTAACTGCGGCAATCCCGCCGCTGAACACTATCATCCGGGAAGGGACGGAAGGGGCGCTCTTCCGCGAAGGCGATATTGATGATCTGGCCGCCGCCATCGAGCGGGTGCTGGCCGACCCGGCAGCGGCGTTTGCGATGGGGCAACGGGCGCGCGCTCGCGTCGTCGCCGACTTTTCGTGGCAACGGCACTGCGCCGAGATCGAACAGATTGGCACTATGCTGTTGCAGCACCACCAACAGCGGGTAGCAGCAACCTAGGAGATATGCCGGCGCGTTACTTTTGGGCTGCCTAAGAGACTATAGTAACGAGAACGGTGATAGCAACCATCGAATCGCCGGCCCACGCTGCCAATTGTTTTCATCATATTTTCATCTTTTCCTAAGAAGAATCCAAATCAATCTCAATACTGTTAACATAACCAAATAGATTGCAAGATCATTCACGTGATATATCTCACAATATAGCTGTGGAAAGAGAAACCGTATGGCGCCACACTCACTCATCGAACGCCGGCTGTATGGTTCCTTTGCGATTCGTTACGCGCTCGAATTTTTTGGCAACTCGGCGCATTTTGCGATTGCCAACATCGCATTTGAAGCTCTCATTGAATCGCCACATGTTTATTTCCTCTCGTATGACCCCTATATTTTGATGATCAGTAGCATCATCCAGAGCTATTATCTAACCAATTTGCCGCCGGTCGCGCCATGGCGCCGGCTAGCAGGCAATTTAGTCGGCCCATCAATCTATAGCCTGACCGAGATTTTCATTGAGGGCATGCATTTTTGGAACAACCCCAACCATATTTCCTATTGGATCTTTGCATTTATCATTGGAGCAGCACAATTCTTACAACAAACAAATCTTAAAAACATTTTTAAATACTCTATTTTAATTATTGAAAATATTGCACGAGCCTTTATCATCTTTTTGATGTACTATCTGTTTGAGATGTATGCCAACCCCGAACAAACCCAATCGCTGAGCACCTTTTTCACTGACATCAGCCATCAATTTGTCGGTATAGCAATCCTCTTTTTCGGGTTTACCATCGGCTTAGCCAACGCCGCCGGCAACTACTATCTCCAATTACTCCGTACCACATCTGAACAACTCAAGGTATTCTCGGAATGGCTGCTCGGCAAAGAGTTATTGAACATCTCTCTCAGCGATCCCGCACAACTCCATCAACATCGCCAACAGCGCGTCATTCTCTTTATGGACATTCGCGGATTTACGCAATGGAGCGAGCAGCATTCACCAGAAGAGACGGTGCAACTCCTTGGCCGCTACTATCAAACCATCGAGCAGGTCTTCCATCAGCATCACATCATCAAATGGAAACTATCAGCCGATGAAGTTATGGCCATTTTCGCCCAACCAAACGAAGCCCTAAGCGCCGCGCTGCAACTCCAACGCCGCGTGAGCGATCTGCTGGCTCGCGAACAACTCGGCGCCGGCATTGGCATGCACTATGGTCTTGTGGTTGAAGGGCTCCTCGGCAGCAGTGGCATCAAGTTTTACGACGTGATTGGCGATACAGTCAACACCGCCAAGCGGATTGAGAGTGCCGCGCGCAACGGCGAGATTTTGGTATCTGAAGAGATGTACCGGGCATGCGATTCACGCATGCTCCAGCCTACCACTCGTGTGATCCAAGCCAAAGGCAAATCCCACCCCATCATCGTCTATGTGCTCAGCGCCAATCCTGCTCACGCTGAAGACGAGCAATGGCAAGCGCAACAACCGCTTGTCAAAACAAGCTAAGGGCGAAATGCATTGGTCGCAGATATTCTTAGCTGCACCCACTCGGAAGGGCGGGACGAGTGATCATGCACAGCAACACGATCCATCGGAGCCAAAGGCTTGCGCATCGTGCTCATGCGGTACTTGCGCGACAACCGGCTCTGATCCATAATCAAACAGACCACACAACTGGCACCAACCCAATCACCCATCACCATGTATGGCGCAAGCGCCGCTTGTGCGACGGCAATAGGGATGTAATATCCATCATTCACCGCCATGATGCTCGCCAACCTCAGCGAATTGGCCTGCTACCTCCCCGGCCTGATCCGGCGCCGGTTGCAAAACATTGGCGCGGATGGGAAGCTTGAACCGGCCAAGGAGAGCTTTCCAGCAGCCATCCTGTTTGCCGATCTATCGGGATTTACGGCGCTCACTGAACATCTGACCCACACCAATCCGGCTGGCACTGAAGAGCTGACGCAAATCCTTGAACTCTATTTTGGGCATTTGGTCAGGATCGTCACGGCCCATGGCGGGGATGTGATCAAATTCGCCGGCGATGGCCTGCTGGCCCTATGGTATGGCGACGAGTCGTTGGAAATGCTCACGCGCCGCGCCGTGCAGTGCGGTCTCGCGATCCAGATGATTATGTCACCTGTGGTTTGGAGTACCGAAGTGGTGGATGAAGCGGCACGGGGACTGCGGGCACGGGTAGGGATTGGGGCTGGCGACGTAACGGTGATGCATCTGGGTGGCATCTTTGACCGCTGGGAACTCTTGATCATCGGTGAGGCCGTGCGTGAGGCTGGCGCAGCCGAAGCGACAGCGCCGCCGGGAGAGGTGGCCTTAACCGCCGCCGCTTGGCAGTTCGTGCAGCCATGGTGCCAAGCGGCGCCACTGCCCGGCGGCTACTGGCGGCTCACCGCCTTGCTCGATGACGTGCCGATGCAGGCACTGACGCCACCCCAGATCGACCTCGAACAAATTGAACTCTTACGCTCGTATGTGCCTAAAGCGATTTTGACCCGGATTGACGCCGGGCAAACCGCGTGGCTCGCCGAACAACGCTATGTGACGGTCTTGTTTGCCTATCTTGGCGATCTGACTGCTGACACCCCATTGCCGGCAGCACAGGCGGCACTGCGCGCCATCCAGACGTGTATCTACCGGTACGAAGGCAGCATCAACCGGCTTGGCACCGATAATAAAGGGCCGACGCTGCTAGTAGCGTTTGGGTTGCCGCCGTTCGCCCATGAAGACGACGCACTCCGCGGCGTCTTAACCGCCCACGATATTGTCAACACGCTCGCCGATCTGGGGTTTGCCTGCACGATTGGCGTCACCAGCGGGCAGGCGCTCTGTAGTTCGGTCGGCGGGCAAGAGCGGCGCGAGTACACGATGATGGGGTCGGTCGTCAATCGGGCCGCACGGCTGATGCAAGCGGCGCGGCAGCAAAGCGCGTCCATCTTGTGCGATGGTGAGACAGCGGCAGCTTGCCGCGACCGGATCAGCTTTAACGCTTTACCCCCGCTGTACCTGCGCGGGATTGCCGATCCGGTTCATGTCTTTCAACCGCTGTTAGGCATCACTGATGGATACGATCGACGATCGCCGATTGCCAACCGCTACACCAACGCCCCTGTGGGGCGGGCCAACGAAATGGCGCTGCTCAATGACCGCTTCGAGCGATTACGGCAGGGCCAAGGCAGCGGCATTGTGATTACCGGCGAAGTAGGCATCGGTAAATCGCATCTCGTTCAAGCCTTCATTGCCCAAGCGCGCAACCGTGGCGCAATCGTGCTCGCCGGCACGGCCCGGCTAATCGATCGCAGCCCGTACAATGTGCTACGGGCCGGCCTGCCGGGGTTGCTGAATGATCCGCGACTCGGTGATCTGACGGATGCGATTGACACCATCATCCGTGAACTCTGGCCAACGACCCTTATCGGCCAGCCACCTAACCTCGCTGCGCTGACGCCACCCCATGCCGGACGCCTGCGCGACGGTTTGATTACACTGCTCGTCAATGTGGCGGAACGCGCCCCCTTGGTGATCGCGGTTGAAGACACGCAATGGCTCGATGAAACAACATGGACGTTACTAGCCGACCTACTCGATCGCCAGCCGCCCATCTTACTCATCCTCACGGGGCGACCGCCGCTGAATCAGACCGAAGAGCAGCGCCGGCTGCTCTACCATCCATTGATGGATCAGATCAAATTACAGGGACTGCCCCCGCTCGCCATCCATGATCTCATTGCCCAGCTCTTTGAAGTCGAGCACGTCGATGAAGCGATCTGGCGGCTGATTGCCGAGCAGACGCAGGGCCATCCCTTTTTTAGTCTTGAGTTAGCTAAAGCCCTGCGCGATGCCGGATTGATTATGCGCCAACGCCAGATCTGTCGCTTCGTGCCGGGAGCGGCGAGCACCGCATTGCGAATGGTTCGTTTGCCGGTCACTGTTCAAGGATTAATTACCAGCCGTTTTGACCAATTAACGCTAGAGCAGCAATTGACATTGAAAGTCGCCAGCGTGATCGGAGTCGAATTTGATCCGGCGACGTTAGCGGCCATTCACCCCGCTCAGATCAACGAACAACAACTGACCAGCCAGCTTTTCGCCATCCAACAAGCCGGCTTGATCACCCTTGAGCGGTTTGAACCAACGCTATCCTATGCCTTCCGGCCAGCGGCGGTGGCGGAAGCGATCTACAACCTGATGAGTTTTGCCCAGCGGCGACAGGTGCATGCCCGCTTGGCCCAGTATCTGGAACAACGTGCCGGCGGCGATCCGCTGCAAGCCACGACCATCGCCTACCATTGGCAAGCTGCCGGTGAGCCGGTACGGGCACAGCCGTATCTCGACCGAGCGGGCGAACTCGCGCTCCACACCGGTGATTACGCGAGCGCGATCGACCTCTTAAGCAAAGCGAACCAGATCAACACCGATCAATCGAGTGTCACGATTGGCCGGCGCGAGCGGATGTTGGCAGAAGCGTTTTATTGCCAAGGCCGCCTTGGCGAAAGCTACCGGTTGGTGCAAAACGCCTTTGCCCACCTTGGCCTGCCATTGCCGTCCGATCGGCGGGCCTTGCTCGCGCCGGTGCTGATCGAGATCGTGCGGCAGATGCTGGCGCTGCTTGGCATTCGCCCCCGTACCATGCCGGCAGGGATTGATACGATGGAAATTGCGCGCGCGGCCAATCTGTTGGTGCAACTCGACTATTACCAGCGCGACCCGCTGACGATGTTGCACAGCTTACTGCGCGCGCTGAATCTGGCTGAAGCCGCCGGGTTGCCATTAGCCCGCGCCCGCGCTTATGCACATATGGAAGTCGTGTTGAACCGGTTGCCGGTCTGCGCCGCGCTATACCGGCGCAGAGCGATGCGGCTAGCACGTGAACTGGGCGATCCTGCCACCATTGCGTGGGCCGCGCAAATGCAGGGCCTCGCCGCTTTGGGCCGGGGAGACTGGCAACGGGCGCAGGCAGCCTTGAGTCTCGGCTTGACCATTGCCCAGCAGCACGGTGAAACCCGCCGGTGGGTCGAATGCCGCGCTCTGCTCTGTATGGCGCAAGCGCGGACGGGCAATTTCGCGGCGGCGCTGACCGGCGCTGCCGAAGTCGTTGCGTGCGGCGAGCGGACTCGCGACCATCAGGTGCAGGTATGGGGCCGGCTTAGCGCGGTTGAGATTCATCTTGCGGCTGGTGATGTGCATGCAGCGATGGCCGAATGGCAAGCGGCGAGCAATCTGTTTACCGATTCGAGCCGGATCAGCCGCGCCGATCAGATTTGGCACACGATGCTGGCGGCGCGGATGGCCCAGATCAGCGGCGATCCGCAACAAGCGCACGAGCTGGCTCTGCAAGCCTTGCAGCAGATTCACGGCGCGCCGCCATTAGCGATTTACCTGCTGCGCAGTTATGAAGCATTAGCCCAAATGCCATTGCCATGGCGACACCATTGGGAAGCGCGCTTCATTCGTTGGCAAGTGGGGTTGATCTTTCCGGTGGCATTGCGCTCGCGCCAGCAACGGCGACGATAGCGTGATGGGTTGTGCAAGACAAGCGATAAGGGCGGGTTTGAAACCCGCCCTTACGCTACCGTTTAGAGCGTGCCGATCAGTTGACCGTATACTCGCCTTCGACGACGCCATCATCCTTGCGACCGCCGCTGCTGCCGGCTCCCGGCGCAGCGCCATCGCCGTAGGCGGCCTGCGAGATCTTGAACATCGCCTGCTGCAACTCGTTCGAGAGTTGCTGGATGCGGTTGCGATCCTCTTTGGCGATCGCCTCGCGCAGATCCTTGATCAAGCCCTCGATCCGGCTGCGCTCGATGCTGTCAACTTTATCGCCCAGCTCGTTGAGCGACTTCTCGGTCTGATAGGCGAGGCTATCAGCCTGATTCTTCAGCTCAACCAGCTCGCGGCGGGCCTTGTCTTCGGCGGCATGGAGCTGCGCTTCGCGCACCATGCGCTCAACCTCTTCTTTCGAGAGGTTGGTGCTGGCGGTAATCGTGATCCGCTGCTCTTTGCCAGTCGCCTTATCCCGCGCGCTCACATTCAAGATGCCGTTCGCGTCAATATCGAACGTCACCTCAATCTGCGGCACACCGCGCGGCGCCGGCGGGATGCCCTCGAGGCGGAAGCGACCAAGCGTGATATTGTCAGCCGCCATCTCGCGCTCACCCTGCAAGATGTGGATGTCAACCGCCGTCTGGCCATCAGCCGCAGTCGAGAAGATCTCGGTCTTGCGGGTCGGGATGGTCGTGTTGCGCTCGATCAGCTTGGTCATCACACCGCCCAGCGTCTCGACACCGAGCGAGAGCGGCGTCACGTCGAGCAGCAGCACATCCTTGACTTCACCACCGAGCACGGCAGCTTGGATCGCCGCACCGACCGCCACCACCTCATCAGGGTTGACGCTCTTGTTCGGCTCTTTGCCGAGCATCTTGCGCACCAACTCTTGCACGACCGGCATGCGGGTCGAACCACCGACCAACACCACTTCGTCGATCTGGCTCGGCTGCAAGCCGGCATCTTTCAACGCGCGCAGCACCGGATCGCGCAGGCGCTCGGTCAGATGCGCGGTCAACTGCTCGAACTTGGCCCGCGTCAGCTTCATCGCCAAGTGCTTGGGGCCGCTGGCGTCAGCCGTGATAAAGGGCAGGTTGATCTCGGTCTCCATCATCGAGCTGAGCTCCATCTTGGCCTTCTCAGCCGCCTCTTTGAGGCGTTGCAGGGCCTGCCGGTCTTTGCTCAGATCAATGCCCTGATCTTTGCGGAACTCATCGATGATCCAGTTGACGATCGCGGCGTCGTAGTCGTCACCGCCGAGGTGAGTGTCGCCGCTGGTCGCCTTAACCTCGATCACGCCGTCGCCGACCTCAAGAATGCTCACGTCGAACGTACCGCCGCCAAGGTCGAAGACGAGGATCGTCTCATCTTTCTTCTTGTCAAGGCCATACGCCAGCGCCGCAGCGGTCGGCTCGTTGATAATGCGCAGCACTTCCAAGCCGGCAATCTTACCGGCGTCTTTGGTCGCCTGCCGCTGGCTGTCGTTGAAGTAGGCGGGCACCGTGATCACCGCCTGCGTCACCGGCTCGCCAAGGAAGGCCTCGGCATCAGCTTTTAGCTTCTGCAACACCATCGCCGAGATCTCTTGCGGCGCGTACTCTTTGCCGGTCTGCGGCACGTAGATGCGCACATCGTTGCGCGGGCCTTTCACGACTTTGAACGGCACCCGATTGCGCTCTTCAGTCACTTCATCAAAGTTGCGCCCAATAAAGCGCTTCACCGAATAGAGGGTGTTTTCAGGGTTAATCGTCGCCTGCCGCTTGGCGGTCTGGCCTACCAGCCGCTCGCCATTCTTGGCAAATGCGACCACCGACGGCGTAGTGCGGTTGCCTTCCGCGTTGGGAATGACCACCACATCACCGCCTTCCATAACTGCAATGCACGAGTTGGTCGTGCCAAGGTCAATTCCTACAATTTTGCCCATAGTTCTGGCCTCCGTTGCAATGTTGTCGTACCCATGCGGGCATGTTGTATCTGTGTGTAGTGTACCGGTTTTCTAGCAATGATACACTAGCGGGATGTTAGAGGTGTGTTTGAATCTGGCGGTTGCGCAAGAGGATCGTCCGCGCAGCCCGCCGCCCGGTTTCAAGCGCGCCATGCACCGTTGCGATTTCAGCGCCGGTGACGGTAGCTTCACCAGCGAAGAACAGCGGGCCAACCGGTTCGGCGAGCGCAACGCGCGCCGCTAGCGTGCCGGCGGCGCTGTAGGTGTACGCCCCCCGGCTCCACGGATCGCGTGACCAATCGACCAGCCGGCCAGCGCGATAAGCGGCTGCCGCATCAACGCCAAATAATGCGCTCAGTTCGCGCAACGCGGCTGCAATCGCTTCGGTTTCACCCAGATCGGCCACCGCCAGCGCCTGCCGGCCACCCATATAGCCCATCAGGGTGGGCACGCGAGCGCTCGTCACCGGCCACCACGTTGCGATCAGGCCATCGGTGCTGAGCACAGTAAACTCTGGCCAGCATTGGCGATCGAACCAGAGCGCCAACTTGGTGACGTGACCCATCGGGATGGCTGCGATAGCGGCTTGCTTGGCTGCCGGCAGCGGCGGATCAAACGCCGGCTGGCCGGCTTGCAAGAGCGAAACCGGCACCGTTATGACAAGCTGGCGCGCGTGAAATTGGCGGCCATCGGCCAGCTCCACCGCAACGTGCTGCTCGTCCCAGCGCACCAGCGTGACCGCCGCTTGCAGTTCGATCGCTAACCCAGCGCTCAGCGGCGCGAGCAGATGGCGATAGCCGCAGTCGATATGAAAGTTATCCTCGCCGATCGTGCTCAAGCGCCGTTCGCGGGCTAATGCCGCCGCGCTGAGCCGGTGCAAGTCGGCCCCTTCAATATTGGCTAGCCAGCGCCCGGCTAGGGTGCGCACTTCAGATGATGGCGCGAGCCGGTCGAGCAATTCGGCCACCGTCACTTCGGGGCCGCGATACGCGCAGATCTGCTGGTAAAGTGTCTGCACTGCCACCCCAACCGGATCATCAGCGGCCAATATCCGCCCGCCGAGCGCGAACCGGCGATCGCGCCCCCAGCGCGAGGTAGGCAAGCCGGCACGCTTGACCAATTCCCACGTGGCGGCACGGTGGCCGTGAATAAACTCAGCCCCAAACTCAACCGGGCCATACTGCTCGTCCGTCCAGATCCGGCCACCAATCCGATCCCGCGCTTCGAGAACGAGCACCTCATAGCCTGCGGCATAGAGCGCGTTTGCCGCCGCTAAGCCGGCGATGCCGGCGCCAATCACGATGACATCGTACATACAACCTCTGTCACTGTTCAAAAGCTTTGTTCGCAGGTAACGGCTCTCACTCTTAGTCCTGCGGTGGCCCCCACCCCCAACCCCTCCCCCGCTAGGGGTGGGGAGTAGGGGGTAGGGCAGGATGTTCCACATTCCCAAACCCTTTGCGTGCTCTGCGCTCTTTGCGCCTTTGCGTTGAAATCCTTTGCGGCTGCCCCCACCCCCAACCCCTCCCCCGCTGGGGGAGGGGAGGGTGGAGTTTACCGCAGAGGTCGCCGAGGCCTCGGAGGATGATCGCCATACCCAAAAAAACCTTTGCGTGCTTTGCCTCCTCTGCGCCTTTGCGTTTACCATCTCTGCGCCTTTGCCCCCTCTGCGTCGCTGCGTTGACGCCCCCACCCCCAACCCCTCCCCCGCTGGGGGAGGGGTGTCGTTCTCATTCCCACTCAGGAAGCCAATACCAAAGCGCAAAGCGAGCCAAGGCGCAGCGGATGAAAACGCAAAGAACGCAAAGGGCGCAGAGGGTATTTGGAATGGGTTCATCCTCGGCGTCCTCCGCGTCCTCTGCGGTAAAAAACTAGCCCCCACCCCCAGCCCCTCAACCCCTCTAGGAAAGGGAAATGACGGAAGCGCTACGTCGCCAAGCCCAACCGCAACAGCGTCGAGCGGGCCTCGTCGCCCAACAATGTCTCATAGAGCAGATCGACGACGCGAGCCGGCGCTCGTTCACGCAAGCGGACAAGGTGCCATTCATACGCCAGCGGCTGACCGGCCAACGCCACGATCCCCATCCGTTCAAGCCGCATCGGCAACACACTGGCCGGTAAGAACGCCAACGCCAACCCCGCCTCCACTGCTGACCGCAGCAGCAATGGGCTGTCGGCTTCAAGCGTCACGCGCAGATCGGCGGCATTGACGCCCCGGCGACGCAAACCATCCTCGATCACGCGCCGCAATGGATGCCCGATCTGCGGTAAAGCTAGCGGGTAGTCGCGCAAGATTCCGGGAGGCGCCTGTTCTTGCTGCAAGAGCGGATGACCGGCTGCTGCGGCTAACGCCAGCCGCTCGCCGGCCAGCAAGCGCGTCTCAAAACCGCGCCGGCGCGGCGCATCGTTGACCAGCACAACATCACAGCGCCGCTCGGCGAGGTATTCCAACAGGCGATCGGCGCTTTGCACCTCGACCTCAACCGTGACCGCCGGATACTGGCGCTGCACAATGGCGAGCAGCGCCGGCAAGAACGCCTCGCCGCCGCCAGTTTGACAACCGATTGTCACCCGCCCGGCAATCTGGCCGCGCAACGCGCTTACCGCCTGCACCGCTCGTTCGGCCATTGCCACCAGCTCGCGCGCGCTGCCGAGCAACTGTTCCCCGGCTAGCGTGAGCACCATCTGCTGCCCGCTGCGCCGGAACAAGCGCACCCCGCCGACCTGCTCTTCCAACGCCCGGATCTGCTGGCTGACCGCCGGCTGCGACATGTGCAACCGTTTGGCCGCCGCCGAGAACGAGCCGGTCTCGACGACGGCGAGAAAGGTTTGCAAATGGACGGTATTGAGCATAGGGGGTTAGTGACTTAGTTTCGTCGTATCATAGCGCTGATGCAACTGCACTGGCTGGCGCGCCTTGGCCTTGGCCGCTGCGCGCAGGTTGAGCATCTCTACCATCACCGAGAAGCCCATCGCAAAGTAGATGTAGCCCTTGGGAATGTGCAGTTCAAAGCCTTCAGCGACGAGCGAAAAGCCGATCAGCAACAAAAAGCTGAGCGCGAGCATTTTGACCGTGGGG
>JAUQOZ010000059.1 GCA_030550625.1 Chloroflexota bacterium
GATGCAGCGCGCGTCGTGGCAACAATACGGTAAGAGAGTCGTGTTATACTACAGGCAAGATCCGTGGATGGAAATATATTGGTTCCGTCTTCACCAATAGCAGGCGCCGTGAATCGACTTGTTGCCAAAATCTGTTTGCTGGGAGAATTTTCTGTCGGCAAGACCAGTCTGATCCGCCGCTTCGTCGAAGGCATTTTCGATGAGCGGTATCTCAGCACGCTCGGCGTTAAGATCAGCCGCCACACGATGAACATCGAACAAACTGAGATTCAACTCCTCATTTGGGATACAACCGGCGGCGAAAAGTTTGACCCCATCGTGCAAAACTACTATCGCGGCTCCGCCGGGGCACTGCTCGTTTGCGATCTGACTCGTCCTGACACCTTACCGGCGCTCAGCGAATACGCTGCTGCATTTCATCGCGCTAGTCCCGCGACCCCATTAGTCATTGCAGCAAACAAAGCCGATTTAACCACACAACGGCGCATTGCCGACGAAGAGATTGCCGCAGTAGCGGCGACGCTCTCGGCTGATTGGCTCTGCACCAGTGCGCGAACCGGCGAGGGAGTTCACGAGGCGTTCCAGATTTTGGGACGCCGGATTAAACAACAGAAGGGGCGGATATGATGAACGAAGCGAATGGGATCAACACACCCGAAGAGGCCGAAGAGCTAGAACGGGTGCGGCAGATCATCTTAGGTTCAGGCGCGCGCCAGCCGCGCCAAGCCGAAGTCGATCGGTTGCGCGATATTATCTTCGGGCCGCAGATGGAGGAATACGCGCGCGCATTTAGCGATCTGCGCCGCCAAATCGAACACCTCAACGACGATGTGCGCCAACTGCAAGACCGGCTGAGCGAGGTTGAGAAGGCGATGCTGCGCCGGTTTGACGCGCTTGATGTCGAGACGCGCCGGCTGAATGATGAACTGCGCCGCGAGATCGAGCGATCGCGAGCGCGCGAGGCGCTCTTGCAGCAGGTTTCGGCGCAAGTGCGCCAACACGAAGCAGCATTGAACGGGTTGGGCGATGGGGTGAGCGAGCTGCGACGAGTGCAGAGCCATCACGACCTTGAGATTCGTTCGGGCCGCGCGAACCTAGCTGAGACCCGCGATCTGCTCGAGCAGCGCACGCAAACCTTGCGCCGCGAATTGCGCAGCGCCGAAGACACGCTCCGCACCGAGCTGCGCCGCATCGCTGACCGGCTCGATAATCAGAAGACCGATCGCAAGGCGCTGGCCAGTATGTTGATCGAAATCGCAACCCGGTTGGAAACCGGCAGTCCGGTGGCTGGTCTGCTTGAAGGACTCACTTCTGCGAAAGATGATTAAATAGGCGAGTATGGCTACCGAACCGCAGACGCATCGGGAGATCGAAGAGCTGCGGCGTGTGTTGCTGAAGCCGGAAGCCTTGGTCGACAAGATCAGCCCGGTGATCGCCGACATCTTGGCCGAGCAGATCCACACCTCAAAAGACGAGATCGCGCGCGCATTGGCGCCGGCGATCGGTGAAGCCATTCGCCAGCAAGTCTACAAGGCGCGCGAAGATATTATTGACGCGCTCTATCCGGTGATTGGCGCGATGATCGCGCGCGCCGCCACCGAAGCCATCCGCGATCTGGTCGCTCAAATTGACACCCGCCTCCGCACCGGGCCAATGCTTCTGCTCGACCCCGGTTATTGGCGCGCGCGCGCGCAAGGTGTTTCGGCTGGTGAGTATGCGCTGCGCAGCCAGTTGCCCTTTTCGGTGCAGGAAGTCTTCCTGATCCAGCGCGACTCTGGGTTGCTGATCTGCCATATCGCCGCTTCTGGCACGCCGGCGAGCGACCGCGATTTAGTGAGCGGGATGCTGACGGCAATTCGCGATTTTGCCCGCGATGCGCTCGGCGAGGGCGATGAACTCGGCGCGATTAGCTATGAGTCGCGCCAGATTGTGATTGCGAGCGGCAGCGCCGCGTACCTCGCAGCAGTGATCACCGGCGTTGAACCAAGCGGCTTTCGCGAACAGTTGCGCCAAACGCTGGTTGCAATCCATGAAGGGCGCTACGACCGGCTCCGCGCGTTTTCTGGCGATGATGATAGGTTGGTGGCCGAGGCTGAGGCGATTATTCGCCAACAAATCCCGTTAGCGACTGTCCAATTGGCCAAACCCAAACCGGCTAATTCTGTCTTACAGCGCGCCATTATTGCCTTGCTGCTCTTGATTGCACTGTCACCGATCTTTTTCTGCGGCTGGTGGGTGATTAGCGTGGAAGCGCGGATGGCGGCCTTGTTTGCGCCGACAGCGACCCCAACCGCTACTCCAACACCGACGGCGACCCCAACCGCCACTCCGACGCCGACGGCAACCCCAACCGCCACTCCGACACCGACGGCAACCCCAACCGCCACTCCGACGCCGACGATCACACCGACGCCGACGGCGACGCCGATTCCCTACGATGGCGTGATGACGGGGAATGTCTATCTCTACAGCTTCCCAGATGAAGCCAGTGAGCGTAGCCCGATCGTTGCACCGCGCAATGCGCCGGTGATAGTGTTGGCCCAATACGGTGCTTGGTATCAAGTTCGCGTGGATGTTCGCATCGATCAACAGGCAGTGCAACTGATCGGTTGGGTGCCATCACGCTGGGTCGGTTTAGTGCGTCCGATCCCGCCAGAGATTGTAACCCCCTTCCCACGGCCTTGAGAGGAGAGTGCTGCGCTATGACTCTGACGGTTGAACAACAGGTACTTATTGAAACTGGCAGCGCCTACCTCATCGTTGGCCCCGATCTGCTCGTCCAGCAGGCCGGAGGATTGCTCGCGTTGGTTGGTGGCGAACCGCCGATCGGCGTTCACTTGATCGAACTGCTGCCAGAACTGTTCGGCAACGAGCAGGCGTTGGCCGAGATTCTCAGCGGAGATCGCGACCGGCTGAGCCTGCCGTTGATCAACCGTCAACTGCCCGATGGTTCGGTGCTCTATCTCGATCTGCTGACAGTACCATTGGTTGATGAACGGGGCAAGATTACCGGCCTGATTCAGATCATTACCGATACCACCCACCGCAGTGTTTCAGAACGGCTGCTCACCCAACGCCGCAACGAATTGCAATTGCTCAAAGACCGCATCCAGCGCCAAAATGTTGAGCTGGCGCGCATCAACGCTGGCTTGCTGCGCGTCACCAAACTCAAAGACGAGTTTTTGGCCAGCATGAGCCACGAGGTACGCACGCCGCTTACCGCGATTCTCGGCTTGGTGGATGTGCTGCGCGCGCAGTTGGTTGGCCCATTGAGCGATGAACAAATGGGTGCGATTAATGGCATCAAGCAAGGTGGCCAGCATCTGTTGTCGTTGATTAACGATTATCTCGATATTGCCAAAATCGAAGCCGGACGGCTTGAATTAGATATCGGCCCTGTCTCGGTGCAAGATGTCTGCTATTCGCTGCGCCCGATGGTAGCCGATATGGCCCGGCGGGCCAAGCTCGAACTGATCTATGATCTGGATCCCTCGGTGCAAGTCATCTTGGCTGATGCGCGCCGCTTGCGCCAGATCTTGATCAATCTGCTCTCGAATGCGATCAAGTTTACTCCCGCCGGCGGCAAAGTGGGCTTAGAGGTGCGCGGCGAGCCAGAGCGGGGTGCGGTGCGTTTTACCGTCTGGGATACTGGCATTGGCATCGCCGCCGAAGATGCTGCGCGCTTGTTTGAACCGTTCCAGCAGATCGAAAACGAACGCCAACAAGAAGTGACCGGCAGCGGCCTCGGTTTGGCGCTGGTCTCGAAGCTGACCCGCCTGCACGGCGGCAGCGTAAGCCTTGAGAGCGAAGTCGGCGTTGGCAGCCGGTTCCATGTCTTGCTCCCGTGGGAACCGGATGAACAACAGCGCTTGCTCGAATGGTTTGCCGATGAGCGCCAGAAGGAGCACGAAGCTGACTTGCCGACCGATTTGCCGCCCGCCTCACCGATCGCCGGCGATCGCCCGTTGCTCATGGTGGAAGATGATGTCGCCACCGCTACGCTCTTTGCCCAGTACTTGACGCGCTGCGGCTACCGAGTGGTGCATGTCGAGTCGGGCGAAGAGGCGTTAGCTTACGTGCAGGGCGAACTGCCGTGTCTAGTGCTGCTTGATGTGCGGATGCGCACGATGGATGGCATCGAAGTGATGCGCCATCTCCGCGCTGATGCGGCTACCCGCGACCTTCCAATTCTGGTGTTGACGGCGTTGGCAATGCCGGGTGACCGTGAGCGTTGTCTGGCCGCCGGCGCTGATGATTATCTGGCGAAACCGGTGCGGCTCCGCCAACTGGCCGAGCGGATTGGGGCGCTGCTTGAACAGAAGGGGTAAGTCCCGTCTCGCTCGCTAGCGCAGGAGTGGGGAGGAGGGAATGGGGAGGAGGAAGGTAGGGAGGATCCTTCCTCCTCCCCACTTTCAACTCTTTGCACCTTTGCGATAAGGGAACCCGGCCCTGAAGGGCCGTTATGATTACAAAGCCCGCTGCGCGGGCTGATGGCCCCTTCCCCGTGCTTGCCGCAACTACGAGATCACGAGTACGAAGCCCGCTGCGCGGGCTGATGGCCCCACCCCCAGCCCCTCCCCCGCTGGGGGTGGGGAGAGGGTGGCGCACCGCCGCGGGCGCGGAGGACGCGCAGAATGATCCCTATCCCCAAAAAATCTTGGCGGCCTTGGCGTCTTTGCGTTGAGCATCTTTGCGGCTTTGCGGCACCGTGTACACCCCCGGGCTAGGGGTACGAAACCCGCACAGCGGGCTGGTGGCCCCCTCCCCCAAGCCCCTCCCCCGCTGGGGGAGGGGAGATGGGGAGTGGGTAGGCAGAAACGCTGTTGATAAGCCGATAAGTATGTTACGATAATAAGAGTGGTAAATAACCCTAAGCTACATCTTTGCTTCTCAGCGTTAACCAGCATGCTCCAAACGCACGAACTGCGGCTAGCCAGCGAGATATTGCCTTTTCTGCGCGATCCGGCGGCGGCGATTGCGCGCGATTTCACGGCGCAAGCGACCCTGCTGCGCTTGCCGGCAGGCGCGACCATCTTTGCCGAAGGCGATGAGTGTAGCGCGTTTGCGGTGCTGGCTGGCGGGCAGGTGCGCGTGTTTAAGATTAGCGAAACCGGACGCGAAATCACCCTCTACCGCTTTGGCCGCGGTGAAAGCTGCATCCTCACCACGAGCTGCGTGCTCAGCCAGCGCAACTTTCCGGCAATTGCGACGGTTGAGCGCGATGCGACCGCCTTTGTGGTTGAACAGGCTACGTTCCGCGATTGGATCGATCGCTACAGCCCGTGGCGCGACTACGTATTTCAACTGCTCTCGCAGCGGCTGGCTACCGTGATGGCGATTGTGGATGAGATCGCCTTCCGCCGGGTTGATGTGCGATTGGCCGAGTTTTTGCTGCGCCACGCCCAAGGCGATCCACCAACCGTTAGCGCCACCCACCAGCAGATCGCCGCCGAACTAGGCACCTCACGCGAAGTGGTGAGCCGGATTTTGGCCGATTTTAGCGACGATGGCCTGATCAACAGCGGGCGCGGCCAGATTGTGGTGCGCAACCCCGCCGGTCTGCGCCAGCGCGGTGAGCTGCGGTTAGGGGTGTGAGGCGCGTCTGCCCGCTCTATGCAGTGTAGCCAGTTTGGAATGCGGCAGTTAGACTGCCGCACTCCATACCTTCAACAAGACAGAAAAGAACCTTATGCGCCAGCCCGCTCTCATCACATTTCTGGTAATAGCCGCCGTCTTCTTTGGCGGAGCGATTGGCGGTTTGGCATTGACCAGCGCGCTGGCGCCTGATGCACACCTCTTGCGCTGGTTGGGCTTGGGCGCATTGCCGCTGGCTTTCATCACCGGCGCTTTTCTCTGGCTGGCGATTGCCTTTGGTCGCGGGATCGTTCACACCCTCCAACAGCGCAAATTGCCCGCCTTTGCCGGCGATCACGCTATTCCGCCGGGAACGGCAGCCTTTGTATTTACTTCAACCGGGATCATGGCGCTGTTCGGGGTGCTGGTCGCGAGTGCGCCCAACCGGTTCGGTTTTTGGCTAACCCTCGCGCTTTTTATCAGTATAGGAGCCGGTTACGGTCTGATCTGCCAGTATTTGGCCCGTCGCGGCTATCTGCCGGTGTACGATTTAGAGTCAGAACGATAAGCATACGAGAAGGGAACATTCGTGAACCAACCGCGACCAGAACCGATCGCCCAACAAGCGTATGACCTGCTGGCCGAAGCATACGCTGAACAAGTGGCGACCAAACCGCACAACGCCTATTACGAACGCCCTGCGACCCTCTCACTGTTACCTGATGTGCAAGGCAAGCGCGCGCTCGATGCCGGTTGCGGGCCGGGCATCTACAGCGAGCTGTTGCTTGAGCGCGGCGCAGCGGTGGTGGCCCTTGACGCGAATGCCAAGATGGTGCGGCTCGCACAACAGCGACTGCAAGGCCGGGCGCAGGTGCTACAGGCCGATCTAGGCCAACCGCTCACGTTTCTGCCGGACGAGTCATTTGATCTGGTGATCAGCCCGCTTGTGCTCGACTATGTGGCTGACTGGGAGCAGGCCTTCGCCGAATTTCACCGCATCTTGCGGCAGGGCGGCCATGTCATCTTCTCGATAGAACATCCACAGACCAAATTCCTCCAGCACCGCGCCACCAGCACCTACTTTGCCATCGAGCAGGTAGCATACGAATGGCATGGTTTTGGCATCACGGTGCAGATGCCCTCGTACCGTCGCCCGCTCAGCGCCGTGATAAACCCACTGATTAGGGCCGGTTTCAGACTTGAGCAAATACTCGAACCGTTGCCCACCCCTGACTTTGCCGCAAAAGACCCAAAACACTACGCCGAACTGATCCGCGAACCGGGATTTCTCTGTGTGCGCGCGGTGAAGGGGTGAAGGCGCGCAATTGCAGTCCTCACCCTGCCGCCTGCCGGGCGGCCCGGGTGTAGGGGTGATCCGGCCCAAGCACGGCAAGATAGATCGCAATGGCGCGCGCAACATAATCGCGCGCCGCCGCTTGATCGCCAAGCGCAGCGTACACCTGCCCCACGCGCAGCAGGCTGCGGGCAGTATAGGGATGGCGTTCGCCTAGGCGCAGTTGATGGCAGCGCAGCGCCTCGGTTGCCAACAGGCGCGCTTGCGGCATCCGCCCATTGGTCAGATAGAGCATCCCGATATGGCTGAGGGTATTGGCCGTATCAGGATGCAGCTCTCCAAAGATACGCCTTCTGATCCGCCATGCGGTGCGGAAACAGCGGTAGGCAGCCGCGTTATCACCTAACGACAGACGCAGCAGACCCAACCGGTTGAGGTCACGCGCCACATACCAGTGTTCAGGCCCGACCATCCGCCGGTGAATATCGAGCGCCTCGGCCAACTGGCGCTGCGCCTGCGCCGTATCGCCCATATCGAGCGCCACGATGCCGAGGTTGCTGAGCACATTGGCGGTATACGGATGTTCACGACCAACCGCAGCCTCGATCATCGCTAAAGCGGCCTCTAACTCGATCAACGCCTGCGCATACCGGCCCTGATAGTAGTACACCCGCCCAATATGGTTGCGAGTCATTCCGATATAACTCGAGGTAGCATAGATTTCTTGCCGAATGGCCAACGCCCGGCGCAGATACTCCAGCGCCAGATCGTATTCGGCGCGAACGCGGTGGAGATAACCTAAATTGTTGATCGCCATCGCCTGCAATGAACGGTTCGGCTGCGGTTGCGCGTCCCAAATCGCCACGGCGCGTTGGGCGTAAGGCAATGCCGCGTCAAACTCGCCCAACACACCGAACAAAAAACTAAGATGGTTATACAGTTCGGCGGCTTGCGGACTCTCAGGGCCAAACACACGGCTCCGGATCGCCAGCGCCTGTTCGTAATAGCGTTGTGCAGCCGGATAATCACACATGCGCTGGGCGCCTTCGCCAGCATAGAGGAAACTCGTTGCCGTATCGGGATGATCCGGCCCTAGCCAACGCAAGCGAATCGCCAACGCCTGCTCGTGATAGCGATAGGCGCGAGGATAATCACCCATCCAATCGAGCAGCAAGGCATGGTAGTGCAAATTGGCGCTGCTCGGCAGCGAATCGGGGCCAAAAAGACGCTGGCGCAATTCGAGCGAACGCTGATTGTAGGATAGTGCGGCATCGAATTGTTCAATCTGAGCCAAATGGCGGCTCAGCTCGAAGGCTAACGTTGCGGCCAGCGCATCAGCGCGCAGCAGAGCAGTCTGCGTCACCACCTGCAGATGGCCTTGCAGCCGCAGCAAGGCCGGCACATCGCAAGCGTCATTCAGCCGGCGCACATGCACGAGTAAGGCCGTTTCGGCGGCTACCTGTGCTTCACGGGCATCAGCGAGCCGGCGGAGAAAAGCGGCCACGAGCCGGTGTAAGCGCACCACTGCCGCCCCCGCATCAACCGGCAAGAGCAGACCGGTATCGAGCATCCGTTGCACGGCGGTCTGAAACCGCATCTGCTCGGTTGAGCTGCGCAGCGTCGCGCGCAGTAAGTCTAGCGGAATTGGTTCGCCGGGGGCAAACCATGCCGCCGCTAACAGCAAGCGGTAGGCCAAGCCATCAACCGGATCGCGGCGATCTAATCGATCGATACTCAGCGCGACGATCTGTTCAAAATGATTGAGATGGCCGGTCGGCGCCGGCAAAGAGCGTCCGCGTGGCCCTTTACCGCGCAAGGACGGATGGGGCGGAGATTGCTCGTATCCGGCAAGACTCTGGCGCAGGTCAGCAAGGTATTGAGCTGGCGTCACTGTATCGATCCCGCTCGACAGATAACTCCCGGCCACATGCAACGCCAACGGCAAATCATCGAGTTCGGCTGCAATCGCGATCAACTCCTCATCACGGCTCTGGCCGAGGGGGCAATGCTTCCGCAGCAACTCGACACTCTGGGCACGGCTGAGCAAGCCAAGCGGCAATAGCGCCAACCCAGCCCGCTGGCTCCACAAATGGCGGCGACTAGTGACTAACACCCGGCAACCGCCCCGTTGCGGCAACCAGCGATAGAGCAACGACTCATCCTCGCAGCTATCAAAGATGAGAAGGCGCACCGTGTCTTCGGCCCACGCTTGCGTGACCAGCCGTACCTGATCATCGAGGGTCAAACGCTCAAAATGGGGATGCAGATTCATCACCGTCCCGCACAGCGCCACCCCACCCGGCGCCGCTTCAGCGTTCGCCAAACTCAGCCAAAACACGCCGCCGAGAAAAAAGCGGCCAAAGCGATAGGCAAACTCTATCGCCAACTGGGTCTTGCCGACACCACCCGGCCCGGTGAGGATCACACTCGTTGGCGGGCTAGATAGCGGTTGGCGCGCTATCGGTGAAGCTTGAATGCGCAACAGGTTAGCCAACACCAACAACTCGTCAGCACGTCCGACAAAATGGGGATACGGCGCAAACGGCAGCAGCGATCCTGCCGGCAAGGGGCCGGGTTCAGGCACAGTGCGCCATGGCAATGCGCGCTCGTGAACTGCCGGCGCCGCCAGCGCTCCTTGCTCAATCAACACCCAATCAGGTGGTTGCAACGGTTCCCACCCCCACTCCTCAACCAACACCTCCCAAACCGCACGCAGGGTAGCGGGTTGATTGGCAAGATTAAGCGTATGGGCCAGATAGAGCAGAAACTGATCGCGGATGGCAGGACGCGGCGTCGCTTCACCGCGTTCCCATGCCGCCACCGATTCGTAGGCGCGTTTGCCGCGCAAACCGCAGGCATGCGCCATCTGGGCCAGCGTCACCCCAGCCGCTTTCCGCAACTGCACCAACATCGCTAGCCGCTGATGCTTGGGCATAGCGAATACTCCTTTGAAAGCAATGCCTGCAAAGGCTAACGGCCTGACGAAACGGACAGCGGCTTGGCACATCCTTGGCAAGTAGTACCCGCCTCGCTGGTTTTACGCTGGTTGAGGAGGAACGCAAATCAACAATGACCAATTGGATACACCAACCGCACTATCCTGCCAACGGCGCCGGTTGGTCAGCGGTGGAGCAAGAGAGGATCAGAACGGTGAAAGCATCCGGCAAGATGACAAGATATTCATCTGACATACAGGTTTTACGGGGTGACACAGCAACAGTTGCCGTGACATACTATCGCTATACGTACTCAGCAGACAGCGGAAGGAACTCCTCCTTTGGGTTATGAGCGGCGGGAACGATTGGGTGTTTGATCACATATTATACCTGTTTTGATTTCCGTAGACGCATGCCTTTCAACAAGATATTGTTTATTGGTTTGGGAGGATGGTCATGGATAGCAGCTCAAAATGGATCGGCCTCGCTGTGAGCATGTTTAGCGTCGCGTTGCTCTACGACCCTTGGGGCAGAGATTTTACCTTGTTCAAATGCTTAATCACCACCGTGAGCGATGACTGGAGCATCGCTTCCTGCAATTGGCCGCAGATTTGGCTGGGCATTGCGGTAGGCGCCGCGATTGGTTTTGCTATCGGGGCGATGCTTGATGTTTTGTTGAAAAAGTTTTAGAGAAAATTTTACAATCGTAAACGCTCTGTTACACTCTCGTCAAAATCACGAGAAGATAAACACAATGATGTTAATTAAAATGTTCATAAACATCACTTTTAAATCACCAGCAATATAGCCACACTCGGCAGCGATCTAACCCCGAATGTGGCCGGGGGCGCCTCCGCTCAACACCGCAAGCTAGTTCTGCTACAATCAAAGCACTGATCACGACGAAGACTCTTCGCAGCCCATCCCCATTGGAGGTACCCCATGCCCATTCACGTCTGTTTAGCCGGCGCGACCGGTTGGGCCGGTTCGGCGCTAGCCCGCGCGATTGCCACGACGGATGATATTGTGCTGAGCGCCGCGGTAGCCCGGCGTGCT
>JAUQOZ010000310.1 GCA_030550625.1 Chloroflexota bacterium
CAGCGCCCAAGGCAATGGTGATGCTAGCGCGGCGATTCTGCTGCACGCCGTGAGCTTGACCAATGATTATATCTGCCGTGAGCATGGTGACTCGATGATGTTTGTGACCCTCTTTTATGGCCTGCTCGACCCGGCCACCGGAGCGATGCAGTACATCAATGCCGGTCATAATCCGCCGTTGCGAATCGGGCGCGATGGCGCGGTGATCGAGGAGTTAAGCGAAGGCGCGCTGCCGATTGGTATCGTGACCGGGCAAACGTATGAGGTACGCGCGTTGCGGATTGCTCCCGGCGAGAAGTTGGTTGCATTTAGCGATGGCATTACCGAGGCGATGAATCCGGCGGGGGAATTGTTTGGCGATGACCGTCTCCAAGCGTTGTTGCGAGCGCAGGCCCAAAGTGCGGCGGCTGAGCTGGTGGCAGCGGCGGTGTCGGCAGTGGATGCTTTTGCGCAGGGTGCGCCCCAAGCCGATGACATCACTCTCTTGGTGGTAGAGCGATTGCCGGCGGATGGGTAAGCCCGCGCAACTATCGCCGGCAGCCGAAACCCATGAGCGAGCCGTGCTATAATGACCGCATCCTTGATTGCATAGCGGGCTATCACCTGCTAGAAAGGGGTTTTTCGGCGTGAAAACCGAGCAAGTAGATGACGTGCTCATTATTGAGTTGCCAGCACGCCTCGATGCCGCCGGCGTGGCCGCGATCGAACAAGATTTGGCAGCCGCGATTACAAACCACGGCGGCAAAGTATTGGCCGATATGACCGCAGTGACCTTTGTCGCCAGCTTGGCGTTGCGCATGTTGCTGAGCAATCTGCGCGCTGTGCAACCGTTAGGGGGTGATTTGCGCTTGTGCGGGTTGCAACCGCAGATCGCCGAAATCTTCCGCAAGAGCCGCTTTGATACGCTCTTCAAGATTTATCCCGACCGCGAAGCGGCGCTGGCGTCATACCGCGATCGGTAAGGTGCGATGGGATGGGGCGAGACATCTCTCGCCCCGTTGGTTATGCCGATCGCTCGTGGGCCAGCATGATGGCCATTGCAACTGCTGACACCGCCAGTAACACCAAGGCTGGCGCCGCAGCTTGGGTAAACATCGCTTCGCTGGTGGCGCTCCAGATCATTGTGGCAAGGGTCGGGAAGCCGGTTGGGCTGAGCAGCAATGTGGTCGGCAATTCCTTGATCGAGGTGAGGAAGACCAGCGCTGCTGCCGAGAGCATGCCGGGAGTCATCAGCGGAAGGGTGACGCCGGCAAAGACGGCGAGTGGCGAGCGGCCCAGCGAGCGGGCAGCATCTTCGACCCGCGGATTCATCTGCTGCAATGTGGTGCGGAGGCTGCCGATCGCTTGCGGCAAGAAGCGGATGGCGAGGCCAAACAACAGCATCGGCAGGGTCTGGTACAGCCACGGTGCATAGTTGGCGCCAAAGAAGACGAGCGCCAGCGCGACGACAATGCCGGGCAGAGCGTAGCCGGTGTATGCGGCGGCATCGAGGATGCGGCTCAAGCGGGAGGGAAAGCGGGCCGCCAGCAGCGCAATCGGAATGGCGGCCACAACCGTCAGCGCCGCCGCGCCGCCAGCAGCGAGCAGGGAATTGGCCATCGGCCGCCAGAGCACATCGAGCGTCTGCCCATTGAGCAAGCCGCGGATCAACCAGTAGCTGAGCGCTAACAGCGGCATCCCGATGCCAAGTAAAGTCAACAAGGCGGCATACAGCGCCGCCAGCCAGCGCCACGGCCCAATGTCAGCCAGCCGGCGCGGGCGAGCCACGGTGCAGGTGGTGCGGCTCATGCTAGGCCGGCCACGGATGAACTGCTCGATCCCGATCAGGCTGAGCGTCAGCCCAATCAAGACGAGGGCCAACAGGGCGGCGCCGCTGCGATCAAACGATCCGCGATACTGGACGTAAATCGAACGGGTGAAGGTCTCGAACTGCAAGAGCGACACCGCGCCGAAATCGCTCAAACTGTAGAGCGCGGCCAGCAGGGCGCCAATCGCAATTGCCGGGCGCACTTGCGGCAAGAGAATGCGCCAAAAGACGCGCCACGGGCTATCGCCCATACTGCGGGCAGCATCTTCCACTGCCGGATCACACCGTTGCAACGCTGCGCGCGTATTCAGCAACACATACGGATAACTGCTGAGGGTGAGGGCCAAGACGGCGCCGCCGAAGCCATACACCGGCGGCAACCGCTCAACCCCCAACGGCGCGAGCAGTTGTTGTAGCAACCCCACCGGCCCTAACACCACAATGATCGCAAAGCCGTTGATATATGACGGCACCGCCAGCGGCAAGGCAGTCGCGATTGCCCAAAAGCGGCGACCGGGAATATCAACGCAGACCGTCAGCCATGCTAACGGCGCTGCGATAAGCACGCTGAGCAGGGCGGTGGCGAGAGCCAGACCGATACTATTCGTCACGACCCGGAGCGTGCGGGGGCGAAGTAAGGCAGCCCATGCATCAGGCCCAGCTTCAAGGGCACGCAACAATAGATAGCCGATCGGCAGCAACACGAGTGTAACAATGCCGAGACTCAGCCCGATCAAGACCCACGGGCGCGCGCGGCGTTGGGGAGTGGCAACGGCTAGTTCAGTGAAGGTGGCGCGACGGATCATAGGCTTGGAATGATTGGCGCCGCGATCATCATGATCGCGGCGCATACACACGAATTACAACGCTCCGACATCGCGCAGCAATTGCAAGGTGCCTTGCAAATCGCGCAACTGGTTAAGATCGATCTGCGGCGTTTGGATCTCAGACAGCGGCTTGAGCCGTGGATCCGGCTGCGCATTGCCGGTCAGTGGATACTCAAAGGTCTGCTCGGCGAAATAGCGTTGGCCCTCAGCCGAAAGCATGTATTCAATCAGGCGTTGCGCTGCCGAAGCATTCTTCGCCGTTTTGAGCATGCCCACGCCGGCGATGTTGATCAACGCACCCACATCACCATCGGCAGGGTAGTAGTTGGCTGCCGCTAGCGTATCGCCCGACTGGCGCTGCAATTGGTAGAGATAGTAGTGATTGACGAAGCCAACGTCGATCTCGCCAGCAGCGACTGCTTGCACGATGGCCGAATTTTTCTCGTATGTTTTCACCTCGTTGGCGATCATCCCTTCCAGCCAGCGCCGGGTCGCCTCTTCGCCCAATTGCACCCGCATTGCAGTGACAAACGCTTGGAACGAGCCATTAGTCGGCGCCCAACCGACCCGACCCCGCCACTGCGGATCAACAAAACCGGTGATCGAACGCGGCAAATCGGCCTCGGTCAGCTTATTGGTATTGTAGACCACCACGCGGGCGCGGCCACTGATGCCAACCCACAAGCCATCAGACGAGCGGAAGCGTGGTTCCACCTGATTGAGCATTTCGGCGGGCAAGGGGGTCAGCATGCCGGCAGCCGCCAACGCGCCGAGCGCGCCAGCATCTTGGGCAAAGAAGAGGTCGGCGGGGCTATTGGCGCCCTCTTCGAGGATAGTAGCCGCTAGCTCAGCGGTATCGCCATAGCGCACTTCAACTTGAATGCCGGTGGCTTGGGTGAATTGGGTAAAGAACGGCCCAACGAGGCTTTCGCTGCGGCCGGAATAGACGACAATCTTGGCTGGCGCATCAGTTGGCGCAGGCGCTTGGGTGGGTGAGCTAACAGCTTGATTCCCACAGGCGGCCAGTGTGAATGCCGCTAGTGTCAACAGCGCGCACAGGCGCAGAAAGCGATTCACGGTTTCTCTCCTCGACTACGTCGATTCTTCGTGACAACGACCACAACCTTGCGCAAGGTTAGGGTTAGTATATCCTAACCTTTTCCGAAGGTCAAGCTAATTTACAAACATTTTGGTTGAGATATTTGGAAAAAGGTTGTGAAAGAGGTGGGCAAGCGCGGGGGCTACGCCCACAGCCGGTCGAGCGTCTCGATCAGCAATTGGCTATGGCGGCTCAGATCGGCAAGGGCGATATGCTCATCGGGGGCGAACAGCGCGCTGATCGCCGGCGTCAAGCCGAGGCTAACGGTAGGGATGGGCTGGCCGCCGGTGAGCAGGCTGAGCGGCGTCACATAGGGGCCGGCTGGCACTATTGGGAGGGGACGTTCGTACACAGTCGCGCCGATTGCTGCGACTCGGCTCACGATCGGATGATCGGTGGCGGTCATCCAAGGTGGATAACCGCCGGGCAATCGTTCGAGGGCGAGATCAGCAAACCCTTTATCGCCAAGATGGCGGCGCACTAACTCATAGATAGCATCAGGCTGCTGGCCCGGCACCAATTGGAGATCGAGCAGGGCCGAGGCGAGAGCAGGGATTGCCGGCGCGTCGCTATGAGGCTCAACGGTCAATGAGCTGACATTACAGGTCGGGAGGGTTACCTCTGTGCGGCTGAGGGCAGCGCCGTCAATCCCAAACAAAAACTGGTCGATCTGCCATGCTTCCCGACGCGCGGCGGCGGCCAGTTGTAATTGGCGAATCGCGGCATTATCAGCGCGGGAAGGGCCTTCAACCGCATCGTAGAAGCCCTCGATGCGCACATCTTCATCATCACCCTTCAGGGCGGCGAGCGCCCAGATCAGGCGCCAGAGCGGATTCGCGACGCTGGTAGCAAAGCCAGCGGGCAACGGATAGGCTGGGCCGCGGGCAGTCAAGCGTAATCGGAGCCAGCCTTTGCTACCGCTCGTGCAGATCGGTGTGCCGTGCGCGTCGCGATCGCCGATGCTGGCTAACACCACATCGCACCGCACCAGATCGGCGTGGGCTGGCAATGCTTCAGCTAACCCCGGACTGCCAATCGTTGCGGCGCCCTCGATGACAAGGGTCACACCGCACGGCAAACTGCCTTCACGTTGCACAATCGCTTGCAAGGCGGCGAGGTGGGCAGCGAGCGCTCCCTTGCCGCCAGCGACGCCGCGCCCGAATATTTTGCCATCACGTTCGGCAATAGCGAACGGTTCGTGCGACCAGTAACGCCAAGGGCCGGTTGGCGGCGCATCGTAGTGATGGTAGAGCAACAGCGTTTGGGGGCGACGGCCAGAGCGGTGGGCAATAATCACCGGCGCCGCGCTAGTCGTAACGATGCGTACATGCATACCGAGCATGCGAATGAAGAGCGCGATCTGTTCAGCCGCAGCGCGCAACTCCTCGACATGCCCGGTCGTTGATGGCAACCGGCAAATGTGGCGCAGCACATGCACGAGCTGTTCAGTTGATGGCGGTGCGTGAACAGTCACCCAGCTTGCTCCCGTTGTAGTGCAACATCGGTCTTTGGTGAACGAATTATAACACGGGGTTTACTCCAGAGAGGGTTAAGGCCATGCTAGAATAAAGTGCGAAATGTCACATTATTCTTGCAATCCGCGACAGCCGGTCGCGGCTGGAGGTTATGGCATGGATTCCCGGCACCGCGCATTTGTGAATTTTGCATGGCTGAATGTTGGCTACAACCTGCTGGTGATCATGTGGGGCGCGTTTGTGCGTGCTACTGGTTCGGGCGCCGGTTGTGGCGATCACTGGCCGCTGTGCGATGGGCAAGTGATCCCGCGCGCACCTGACACGGCGCAAATGATCGAGTTTTCCCATCGCGTGACCAGCGGTATTGCGCTGCTATTGGCGGTAGCGCTGCTGGTGTGGGCCTTACGATTATTTGCTGCCGGCCATCCGGCGCGCCGCGCCGCGATTGCCACTATGGTGTTCATGATCGTGGAATCGCTCATCGGTGCTGCGCTCGTCCTCTTCCGCTTGGTGGCCCACGATGTCTCGCTGACGCGAGCGCTGTCACTTGGTCTACACCTGATTAACACCTTCTTGCTAATTGGCGCGATGGCATTAACCGCATGGTACGCCAGCGGCAAGCCGGCGCCTGAATTGCGCGGCAAAGGAGGCTTGCTTGGCATGTTGATCGCTGCGCTGATCGGTACGGCGCTGGTTGGTTCAAGCGGCGCGGTGACCGCGCTAGGTGATACACTCTTGCAGTTGGGCGTGTTGCCCGGCGGCGTGTCGCAACCGATCAGCCGTGACAGCCACCCGCTCGTCTGGATGCGCATTATCCACCCGGTGCTGGGCACGCTGGTGGGTTTAGCAATGATTACCTTGGCCCAGCGCGCTATGCGCTACGATCCTTCTCCGTCCACGCGGCGGCTGGCATGGGCTACGGCTGCCATCTTTGTCGGCCAGATCTTTCTCGGCACGATCAACGTCATCTTGAAAGCACCGGTGTGGATGCAGTTGGTGCATCTGCTCTTCGCCGATCTTGCTTGGCTGGCACTAGTATTGCTCAGTGCAACGTTGCTGGCCCGGCCAGCGACTGTTTCGGCCCTGCATGCGCCGGTCGTTTCCGGGTCGCCGGCCCGTTAGCCGGTTTGGCATGCGATTGGTTGTAGTTTGGCCTATCGCACAACGGGACTAGGGTCATCTTGTGCGCTCAGCGGCGCTATGGTATAACCAATTGTGAAGGGTCATCCTCACCTCATCGCTCTCTTGTCTAGGAGGCCCGCGAATGGCGCTGCATGGATCGTTAGAGCAGGTATCATTGCGCGAGCTAATCGATCTCGCGACCTATAGCTCACTCACCGGATCGCTCGATATTGTTGGCGAGCGATCCGGTCGTATCTTTCTCTTTAATGGCCAAATCTACCATATCGAATGCGAAGGGCAGATTGGGGTCGAGGCGCTTGGGATTCTGCTCAATGTGCAGAAAGGAACGTTCAACGTCACCAGTGGCGCGCGCAGCGAGCAGCAGTCAGTGTGGGGTGATCTCGAGACGTTGCTGCGCAATGCTGAACGCACAGCGTTACGCTGGCGCCGGCTGTGGCATCAGGTGCCTTCGCTGCATTTGACGCCGGTGCTGGAAATGCCGCGGGAAGCAGCGAAAGAGCGCGCGAATGTCACGGAGCATCTGCTGATTGATGCGATTGATGGGCGCAAGCGATTGGGCGAGATTGCGGCTGAGTTGCACTGGCAGGCGATTGATGTGGTTGAAGGCATCGCCCATCTGGCAGCGCAACAGATTGTGCGGCTCGAAGCATTGCCACTGGCGTCGCACGATCCTGTGCCAGAGGCGCAACCGCGATCGGCGCCGCCGGCCGCCCCCACTATTGACCGGCTATTAGCGATTTTACGGTCGTGATCTCAAGCAAGATGGCGTAGGGTGGTAGGGGCGCAGCTTATGCTGCGCCCCTACTGTGCGTTATACTATACGCATTCGCCAATACGCAAAACGATGGGGGTTGCGATGGAAGTGACTCTGCCTACCGGCGTGCAAATACGTTACGATGATGTGGGGATCGGGCAGCCGGTCGTGTTGTTGCATGCGTTTCCACTGAGTGCGGCGCTCTGGCGCGCGCAATTGACTACGCTCACCGATCGGTTTCGCATGATTGCACCCGATCTGCGAGGGTTTGGCGGTTCGCCACCCGCACCTCTACCGCAATCACTTGACGATTATGCCGATGACGTGCTTGCCTTGCTCGATGCGTTACAGATTGAACGGGCGATCATCGGCGGGTTATCAATGGGAGGTTACATCGCGTTTGCCTTGCTCCGCCGGGCGCCTGAGCGGATCAGCGGCTTGCTGCTGGCTGACACCCGGGCGACTGCCGATAGCGACGCGACCCGCGCGACGCGCGCCGTTAATGCCGAGATTGCGTTGCGCGAGGGTAGTGCGGCGTTAGCAGAACGATTGCTGCCGAATCTGTTGGCGCCGCAAGCGAGCGAGGCGCTGCGGGCCGAATTATTGGCCATTGCCGCCGCTAATCCGCCCGCAGGAGTGGCGGCGGCATTGCATGCGATGGCGGCGCGCGCTGACTCAACGCCGCTCTTGAGCCAGATCCGCGTGCCGGCGACCGTGGTGGTCGGCGCGGAAGATACGCTGACCCCGCCGAGCGAGGCGCGGGCGATGCACGAAGCGATTGCCGGCAGCCGGTTCGTCGTGATTCCCGGCGCCGGCCATCTCAGCGCGATCGAGCGTCCGGCTGAATTTAATCTGGCGCTGGTTGAGCTGGTGATGCAGGTGGCTGCCGCCAATCCGTAAACAGGTTAGTGGTGAGTCGCCGGCCCAAAGATTTCCGGCAAACACAACCGCAGCGGCGCAGGCGCCGCTGCGGTTGGGGGAAACGAAGCGACTATTGATTTTGGGCTGGCTGCGTTTGGACTGTATCTCGCCGCTCGCGGATACGGGCCGCCTTGCCGGTGCGACCGCGCAGGTAATAGAGCTTGGCTCGCCGCACCTTGCCGCGCCGGATGACCTTAATCGAGTCGATGCGCGGCGCGTGGAGCAAGAATGTGCGCTCGACGCCAATCCCGTGCGACGCAATCCGGCGCACGGTAAAGTTCTCGTTGATGCCCTCGCCGCGGCGCCGGATCACGACGCCCTCAAAATCTTGCACACGTTCGCGGTTGCCTTCCACCACTTTGACGCCGACGCGCACTGTGTCACCGACGCGAAATTCGGGAATATCGGTGCGGTATTGGCGCCGGCCCAATTCTTCAAGCAATTGCTGCGACACGGCGTCGCTCCTTTCGCATGATGCCGGCAGGCGCCCGCATGGCAGCGGGACTGCACGGCGCGCTGACACACAAATTTGGCAGGCGGATGGTCTGCCGCCTGCCAGATCGGCTCTGTTCCGTCGCTGATTATACCATAGCTGTGAGAGGGCGGCAAGTCGGGGATAATGTCATACTCCCTGTCATCGCGCACCGCCGGAGACGGCGAGTGCGAGATCGTACCCGGTTGTAGTGACAAAAATAGAGGGACGCTGCAACCGGCGATGGCGTGCGGCAGTGCAACTGCCGCATTGCGACTCGCGCGCTGCGGGAGTATATATAGCATAGAAAGCAATATCTTTTCACACCTGTATGATTAGCTGCAAAATCTTGTGTAGGGACGGCAAAAATGCTACACTACGGGCAATACCACCCTCTACTGGTTGCGCAATCTGCTGTGATGCCATCTCGGCTACTGTGCCAGCGTGAGAACTTGCCGTGTGAACCTCCGCTTCCCACAGTATAACCAAGGTGACGAGCCGCCGAGTGATTGCTCAAGTCCGGTGCCGGTCTACTTTTCTCCTGTGGCTCACGAGGCTGGATTTTGCTTCGTGATGGACTGGACGACGAAGTGACTGATAGGTGTCGTCAAGGAAAAGACAAGATATGTTTCAACAACGACTCATCGTCAGCACCGTAGGTATCTCGATCTTTCTCAATGTGCTCGACGCAGATGAGAACAACTGGCGTTCGCAATTAAACCATGCGACCAATGATAAACAGTTGAGTGGTGATCTTGAGCACTTCGCCGATATGCTAATGATTCGAGCTCTGAATCGTCTCCAAGCAAGCGACGTGTCACAGCGCCGGCGCATCAGCGCAGAACTGAACGGTTTGTACGGCATCTATGATGGTGACCTGAGCCTTGGGAAGAACGATATCCACTTCTTGCTCGCCACTGATACCGCGCTTGGCCGCCGCGCAGCCGAGATGCTCGAAGATTTTCTTAAGGCGAATGAGCTGAGGAATGTGTACATCTATGTACCCCAAGGCCTTTCCACAGCAACGCCAGCCGCATTCTCCAACGGGATGAAAGACCTCATTCGGTGGTGTGAGAAGGAGCTTCCCGCTTATCGCGATGCTGGTTGTCGCATTATCTTCAACTTGACCGCAGCGTTCAAGAGCTTGCAGGGCTATCTCAACATTATGGGCATGTTTTACGCTGATGAGATGGTGTACATTTTTGAGACCGGTTCACGACTCGTATCGATCCCGCGCCTGCCGTTGCAGGTGGATGTGAATATCTTGCGCCAACATAGCGTCGAGCTGGCGATGATGGCCGAAGGCCACATTTTCCCCTACGACCACGTGGCTCACATTCCTGACGGCTTGCTCGACATTGATCCCCAACGCTATGCAACGCTCTCTGACTGGGGGCAACTGATTTGGAACCGGGTTCGTCACGAACTCTTGAGCAAAGAACTGCTGCCGTTTCCGCGGTTGCACTATGAGGAATCTTTTCGGCAAGACTTTACGCGGGCTGATCCAAAAGCGCGTGTGGCACTGCAAGAAACGCTGGCGAAAGTGGCTCATTTGCTCGAAGATCACCAAGGTGATACCGCTGCGCTCAAACGAGACGGCGGCCTGCAGTACGACATCTATACTGGTAAAAAGACGCGCGATGGCCAGCCTATCGGTCATTTCCGCATCAACCAAAGCCGGCGAGTCAGTTGTGTCGCCGAGCAGGGCGGTTTGCGTTTGCGCCGATACGGTGAACATTCGATCAACGACAATCCGTGAGGCACCCCATGATCAACATCGAGCCGGCTTGTGATCTGCTCGCGGCTGACGATGCCATCGAATTTGCCCTGCTGTTTGGTTCCTTTGCCCGCGGGAACCCGCGACCGTGGAGCGATGTGGATATTGCTATTTTCGTTGCGCAGCCGCTTGACCTCTTGGAAGTTGGTCAGCTTACGGCAGCGTTGGAGCGCAGCGTGGGCCGGACAGTGGATCTCTTGGTGTTAAACACGGCGATCGAACGCAATCCTGCGCTCGCTTACAATGTTATTCGCGAAGGATCGTTGCTGTTTTGTCGCCGGCACGAAACGTTTGTGGATTGCAAAACCAAGATTATGCTGCAATATCTCGATACTGCGTTTCTGCGGGCGATGGTTGAACGCGCGCTGGCCGAGCGTCTGAAAACCGGTCGCTTCGGCACAGGAGGATGTCATGCGTGAACGGTTGTTACGCCTCGATGTGAATGTGCGCGAGCTAGCGCGCTTTCGCCAGATGTATTCGCCCGAGGATGTGCGGCGCGATCCTCATTTGGAATGGGCATTGCGGTATGGATTGTTGGAAGCGATTCAGATTGTCATCGATCTGAGTTGCCATATCGTC
>JAUQOZ010000023.1 GCA_030550625.1 Chloroflexota bacterium
CCGATCTGGTCTTTAACGCATGGGGTGACGCGCGAGTGGGCGCGCGAGCCTACATGCATGTTGCGCACGAGATCTTTCAAGGCACGGTGCCACGACCGCACTATGCCCTCTTCCGCGCGCCGGGAGTAAGTTTCGGCTCCCGCCCAGTCATCGAAAACGATGCGGTGGTGGTTGGCGGCGAAGGCAAAGTCACGGTGAATGTGACCTTCCCCGATATTACTCCTGAAGCGCTGCCCGATCAGGTGCGTTGGCGTTGGGGCGCGCCACCGACCGATACCGAGAATGACTCAGGCGGCTGGCAGCCATTTAATCCGACCGGACCGACAAGTGTGCTGACGGTGCCGATCCCGGCAGCGTTGCGCACTGATGCTGGGTGTGTCGAACGAGAGTTGTTTACCCAGTTGCGCCGTTCGGCGAATAATCTGACCGATCAGCCGCGTTCAGATAAAGTGGTGATCGATACCGGCGTGCTGGGGAGCGTGGTAGTCGCTAATCCCTTCTCGCGGTTCAAAACCACGCCTTTCACTTCGGTGTCGCTCGCTGATCTGATTAGTGAAGGCGGCGCCAGTGATGGCCACCCTGATCATACGCGGGTGCCGGCCGCGTTTGTCGAGGTTCGCAATCTCGGTGATTGCAGTGGCTTGCACAGCGTTGCTTTCGCTCCGAACAGTGTGACACTGAGTAGCGTAGCTAATTTGGCGATTAGCGGTGGTCGTTTTGCCAACATCTTGCCCTACCCCGGTACAGTGGCCGAAGGACCAATGCCGGTAGTGATCCGGGTGCGTGATGCGCTTGGCAATCCGATGATGCTTGAACGAACCCTTACCTATGATGCGACGCCGCCAACCCTCAATAGTGGTACGTTGCAGGCGCAAGCGATTGATGGCGGGCCAAGCATCGTCGTCAACCTGCAATTCACCAGCCTCAACGTCACCGATAACCTCTACCCCGGTCGCGGGTTCTGGGGGGTCTGGTTGGCTAATAGCCGCACGCCGGTTGCTAACCCCGCATCCGATCCAAATCTGGTGTGGATTCCGGTCGAAGCGCCGGGTGATGGCAACAGTTTCACGATCGTCTGGAGTCTGGCCAGCGGCTTGCCGGATGCGCAATTGACGGCGGGTACATACTATGTGTATGCGCGCGTGCTTGATGGCGCCGGCAATCCGAGCGCAACGGCCTTGCCGGCGGCAACTATCTCGCTCGATCAGGTGACGTTGCCGCAGGTGTTTGTGCCAGTGGTAACTCGGTAAATTGATAGGTGATAGTGATTAACTCACCGCCAGATCGATGCACTCGATCTGGCGGTGAAACACAGTTGGGTGATAAGTGCTGGGCTAGTTTGGTAAGGGGTGACCACCGTGCCAAGTGACTTTGCCGTCAAGCGATCGGCGTTGGCCGCGTGGCCATTCGCTTGAAGCTGGCCGGCCAATGTAGAAGAACCCCAGCAGGCGAGTGTGCGGCGCAAAGCCTACAATTTCGGCAACATGGGGATGGATCGCGCAGGCGCCGCTCGTCCATTTGCCGGCTAAGCCAAGCGCTGTAGCCATAAGATGCAAATTCTGAACAGCGCAGCCGGTAGCAATTAACTCTTCCCATTCCGGTCGCTTGGGGTTTGGGCACATACCGATCGCGATCCAGACCGGAGCTTGCCAGACTCGGTTGCGTTGGGATGCTTCGCTGGGGCTGCCGGCTGGTTGATCGGGGTGAAGCAGGCGGTAGGCTGTGCCAAAGGCATTGCTTAGCGTCTGGCGGGCCTCGCCGCTATAAACGGCGAAGCGCCATGGTTCGGTTTGGCCATGGCTAGGCGCCCAGTTAGCAGCTTCAAGTATGAAGGCCACGTGGTTGAGATCGATCGGATCAGGAGCTATATCTTTGAGCGCAAAGCTACGGCGCGTCGCGATCAGGTTCAGGAGTTGCTGCGAGCTGCGATCGTCGCGTTGGGGGTCTGGCGATGCGATGAAGGTGACTGCAGCAAGTTGGTGGCGGGCTTGCTGCGCCAACTTTACCAGCGTTGGTTGCAGTTGGTCAGCATGGGTGAGGGGTGGATCGAAGGGGATGCGCACTGTAGTTGTCTGTCCGTTACCAGTCACTTGTAACTCGATACCGCTTGCTTCGAGGCGGGTCACAAGGGCCGTTTCCGCCCATTCCGCTCCGGCCAGCCCGCGCGCATAGGCGAGCACGGCATCGGCATGGTCGCTATTCATGTGTTCGATTGCCGCAAGGGCAATCGGCGCAATGGGGTCATACGTAGCAGTCATTGCATTCCTCACGATATTGGTGTTCGCAGCTTAGCTAGCTCGCGCGTAGCGTTGCCAGTCGCGCTGCTGCATGTATTCAGCTAAATAATAACTGCCAATCACAAAGATTGCCGCGGCGGCTTGGAGGCCAATCCCTTCCCACGTGGCATACAAGCCCAACCAGAAACCGGCCCAGTAGGGGAATTCCAACCAGCGAATCGGATGGATCGGCAACCATCCGATCACTTGCAAGACATTCACGGTGTGACCAACCATCTGCAACAGCACCGCTCCGATCAGGATGCCAGTGACAATCAGCATCTTCTTATGCGGCAATTTCGCTTGCATAGCAAAGACGGCTAATCCAATCAACAGAGTAAGCGCCAAGCCAATCCCGACGCCGAGCAAGACGATGGTAACGCTTCCCTCAAGCGTCAGTGCCTGTAAGAAGAGGACTGTCTCGAAACCTTCGCGATAGATGCTGGCGAAGCCAAGTGTGATGAGACCTAGCCACTGACCGGCTTGCCCACCGAGAATCTGCTTCTTGCGTTGGTGGAACGAAGCCATCCAATCCTTCCAGTAGACATCATGGAAGAACCAGTTAGTGATCAGCAAGAGCACCGCAATAGCAATGAGCGAAACAATGGCTTCGAGTTTTTCGCCGAAGCGCGCCATCGCCATCAATGCGCCTTGGGCTAGCAGCCAAGTGACTACGGTCGCCAGCAGCGCCAATCCAGCGCCGATCCAGAGCGGGCGTCGGAAGCGGCGTTGGGTTGCCGTTTTCAGACTGCCCATCAGCGATGCCAGAATGAGCACTGCCTCTAACCCTTCGCGGAAAACAATGACTGCGGCGTTGGTGGTAATGGCTAGTGGCGCATTGCTGCCGGCTAATGCTTGCTCCGCTTCGGCCAATGCCTGATCGAGCGCAGCGCGGGTAGCGGCGATTTCTGCCGGCGGCGCGCGCCGTTCGATCAAATATGCCAGCCCTTTGTGATCGTTTTGGCCATACCAGAAGTATCCCTCAATGATGGGCTTATACTGGGGCGCAAATGCAATCAGCTTCGCTTCAGGGCCGATCTCCATGATCGCATACGCTTCGAGCCGGGCCGACTCGGCTAGCGCATATTCGCCGGCTCGTACTGCTTGCTCCATCTGATCGAGTGCTGAACGGATTACGTCAAAATCGGCGCCACTGTCTTGTTTTTGCCACTCTGGCGGCAACAGACGGCGCAGATCGGCCAACAGAGTTTCAGTGAGCGCATGGATTGCAGCGGGATCGGTGACGGCTATGCGATTGCTGGCATTGGTTAGAGCAGCGCCAAGTTTGGTGAAGTGATTGGCAATGGTAGCAGTGAGCGTTGGATCACGCTGGTCGAGCAGATCACGCAAGTCGGTGAATGCGGCCAATGCACCGGCGTGAAAGGTGATTGCCTCACGGATCTCAAGGTCAACCGTGACTTGGCCGTTCCGCACGCCGCGTTCATATTCAATCGGTACCAGTTGCAAGAAACGGAGCATTTGACCACTGCGCCGTACTTGTTCGGCAGGGCTTAGCGGCGCGGCTCGGAATCCGCTCAACGCTGCGTGGGCTTGCGCTAGCAATGATTGAATTGGTGCGCCGCGCAAAGCAGCTAGTCGTAATTCGGCAAAGATTGCTTGAGTGGCAGTGGTTGCAGCAGCGCCGCGCTGTTCGGCATACGCTGGAGCGAGAATAGTGAAATAACCCGCAGCCAAAGCCGCGATTTCGGCCCGCCGGACGGCAAAACCTTGCTGGTCGGCGATCGCCAGAACGTTCAAGGCCTCATGTAACCGCGCCTGATATGTATCGAGCAGATCGGCTTGCACAGCGGCTAGCGCGACCTCTGGCGCCGCATCGCCAATCACTGCCGCGCGCACAGCTTTGGTTGCGTCAGCATTGGGCCGGTCAAAGCGGTTGGCATGGCGAAATTCGCGCACTGGCAGCCACTGCTGTGCTGTGAGCGCATCACCGGCTTGCAGCGCACCGGTGACGACCATGTAACTGCCGTTGAGGAGCGCCGTCCAGATTTGGGTTCGGGCTGCCGCAAAGCGTGGCAGATCAGAGGCCGCCAATGCTTGTTCGGCATCATCAAATCCGCTCTGTATGGCGGCATCAGCAGCGGGTGCATAGCGGGCGAGCGTTGCTGCCAACCCTTGGTACGCACGCTGCACATCGGCCAGTTGGTTTTGCGCTGTTGTGCGATCAACGGCATGTAATTGGATCTGCACCAGCGTTGCGCGAATATACTCAGCCAGTTGGCTGGGAGCTTGCGCTTGCGCCTGTGCGTTGCTAGGGCGCAAGCTCATTCCCATCACAGCAATCAGTAGCCAGAGAAAGCTACGTTGTAAAAATCGGTTACGCAGCATACCGAACTCTCAACTAGTGCTGTCACACGATAATGAGCGCCGGTTAGCATTGCGCCGGCGCTCACGCCAGTGATTATTCAGCCAGCGGCACACCCAACGCGCCAGCCATTTGGCTAATCTGGCCGGTAATGGCAGTGGCCCGGTTTTGCGCTTCAGCGCCAAGCGTATCCGCCTCTTCGGGCGTGAAGCGGCGACCGTTGCGTTCTTGGGCGTAAATATCGGCAACAAAGGCTTTCAGATTGCGTAAACCGGTTGCGATCTGATCGGCTTGGGCCGTATCAATTGTCTCGACCCGTGGTCGCACCTGCGCATAGACAATCTCAAGACCACCGAGAATATCTTGGATGTCGGCCAAGCGTGAGATAACATTGAAATCGCGTTGAGTTGACGATTCGCCTGACACAAAACGCGAATCGCGCCACGAAGCGAAATATTCGCTCATTGTCGGCACCATCACCACTAACGCAGTGAACGCATCAGTTTCGGTTGGCGTCCAAGCGCGGGCAGCCTCATCGAGTTTGCCGGCCATTTGCGTGAGCAGATCAGCGCTGGCTTTCAAGACATGTGCATCGGGCAACGTCTCACCAAACTCGAGCGTACCATTGCCATTCCAATCAGCCTCGACTGGGGCCGCGAAGGCCGGTTCGGTGCCCCATAGTGCGCTTTCGGTAACACCAAACAGGTTGCCCGGTTTGGGGAGAGTACGGCCATCAGCTAACACGAGATCGAACGAAACGGCGTTTTCAGGGTCTTCATCACCGGCTGCGCCGGCATCAAGATCAATATCGAATTGCGCAAGCGCGGGTGTGCCAGCCACGATGCCTTCCATCTTCTCATAGGTAGGGCTAGCCGTAATCCACGCTTCGCGCGCAGCGGTGATAGCATCAATCACATCATTTTGGCGGCTCTGCCAGAGGGCGGTATAATCGAAGGCAGTCGTTTCCGCCAGTTGGTAATAACGGTTCGTTGCCGCTTGGAGTTGCGTGGCGGCCGCAACTAATGCGCTGGTTTGGCCGAGCAAGTAATCTTTGATGCCATTAAGATCCGCGGTAGGGATGGTGGTGGGAGTAGGCGTTGCTGTTGGGCCACATGCGCTTAGGAACAGCGCCATCCAAGCAACAAGTATACTGAGACGAAACAGGCGTGTCATCGTGCCTCCTGCAATAGAGCAGTTATGTGAGTCTATGGTCTGTTCCGGCCAGAACAGCAACTGGCGAAGCTTCGCCATTAGCATATCCTAATAAACAAGGTTTGTCAACAAAAAACTTGAAAAAGCGAGCTGTAATCCAAGCTTTCATTCGCTGTACAATACGGTGCAAGCGCTATGAGATGATGTGGCTCAACATTGAGGAGAAATATGCGCGCGTTCTTGACCGGCCGCGAGGTTGGGCCGTTAGTGATTGTGTTGGTCTTTGCTGCTCTGTTGCCAATCAGCCTGCCGCGGATTGCCTTGAGCGATGAGGTGCAGTATTACGCTTACCTGCGCTCGCTGTACTTCGATCACGATCTCGATTTCTACAACGAATACCAGCATTTTGCCGCGATCGGGCTGCGCAACAACGATCCGGCGATCTTCAACGCCCTGCTGCGTCCTGATGCCGCCAATCCGAATCCGATCACCGGCAAGCTGCGCAACGTCGCTCCAGTTGGCTCGGCGTTGCTGTGGGCTCCCGGCTTTGTGCTGGCCGATCTGTGGGTGCAGGTCGCCAATGCGTTTGGCGCAGCTATTCCCCGCGATGGCTTTAGCCGGCCTTATATCGTGGCCGTGTGTATGATGTCGGCCCTCTATAGTTTGATTGGCTTGCTCTTGACTTACCGGCTGGCTCGCATCTACGCCGGCCAAATCCCGGCCTTGCTGGCGACATTGACCGTCTTTCTGGCGACGCCGTTGGTGTTCTATACCTATCTGGCGATGGCATGGTCGCACGCGAATGGGTTTTTTCTATTCGCGTTGTTTTTGACCATCTGGTTACGTGGGCGTGAAGGAAATCTCAGCCGCAGCGATGGCCGCCGGCATTGGAGTGTCTGGCTGGCGTTGGGGGTGGTGGCCGGCTTGATGGTGATGACCCGCGAGCAGTTGGGTTTGCTGCTGCTCATTCCGGCGTTCGAGGCGCTGGCGGCCTATATTGGGGCGTTGCGCCGCCGGCAATGGGCAGTAGTGCGCGAATTGGCGGCGGGCCATACGGTGTTTTTAGGGGTGTTTCTATTGGCGATCACTCCGCAACTGGCAGCCTACTGGGTGCTGAACGGGCGGATCGGGCCATCAACGACGGTGGGTGGCAAGTTAGCGATAGTGAACCTCGGCCCGCTTCCAGTGCTGGTAAGCCCGCGCTTCTTCGATACCTTGCTTGATCCGGCCCATGGCGCGTTTCTGTGGAGCCCCATCCTCGTAGTGGCGCTGACCGGCTTGATCTGGCTCTTCCGGCGCGATGGCCCGTTGGCGCTGCTGCTGCTGGTTGGCTTCCTTGGGCAAGTCTATATCAATGGCGCTTTCGGCACCACGTGGCACTTAAGCGGCTCATTCGGGTTTCGGCGCTTGATCGAGTGTACCCCCATCTTTGCCCTTGGCCTTGCTGCGTTGCTGGCATGGCTGCAGCCACGGCTAGGGTGGAAGCCGTTGCTGGCCGGCGCGGCCATCTTTATGCTCTGGAATGTCGGCCTGATCGCACAGTGGACGTTTGTTAGGCCAGAGTTGCGCAAAGGCTTGATCTGGGATGGCATGCTCTATTACCAACTGCAGGTACCGTTGCAGGTGCTGGGCCGGTTGGGCGATATTCTGTTTAACCGCTGCCGGTTGACGACCAATTGTTGAACGAGCGCCGTGGAGTATGCCCCACGGCGCGCCGCGCCCTTGAGAGACGGACAGAACAGATCGCTGTGCGATGCCGTAAAGCCTCGGGCTGCGCTCCCCATCACCCCTCCCCCAGCGGGGGAGGGGCAAGGGGTGGGGGCATCAGCCTGCGCAGCGGGCTTCGTACCCCTAGCCCGGCCCTTGCGGGCCGGGTTCTGACCAGATGTTCTGTCCGCCCTTAAACGCCCATGCGAGCGGGCTGGGGGTGAGGGCTACCGCGCAGCATAGCCACAAAGACACCCAAACGATGCAAAAATCTTTACAATTTTGTGCCTTTTGAGTCTTTTCGCGGCTATCCAGCTAGCCCGGCCCGCAAGGGCCGGGCGCTGGATCAGAGGTGCTGTCCGCCCTTGAACGGCGCGTTCCATAGTGGTGATAGCGAGAGGATGGCCCCTACAAAGCGTGCTGCTGTTCGCGGGTCGTGGCCAATTGGCCGAGGTGGCATGCCTCGCTCAGGCTCACGAGGTAGGGCAAATCGTCACCGTACTCGATCACGCTGATACTCGCATTCGTCACCCAAATCCGGTTGATCCGATCCATGTTCATGCCGAGCGCGTCAGCCACTAGGATCTTCACAATCACATCGTGCGTGCTGATCAGCACTGTCTTGCCGGCGTGTTCGGCATAGATGCGCTCGCGAAAATCGAGCACCCGCTTGAGCACGTTCGAGAAGCTTTCGCCCCCCGGCATCTGCGAGCGGGTCGGGTGTTGTCGCCATTCGCGCAACCCATCGGCGTACAGCTCCATAATTTCGTGCAAATACCGGCCTTCCCAATCACCATGGTTGATTTCGAGCAAGGCATCATCGTAGATGACCTCAAGGCCGGGGTGATGGGCGACAATTGCTTGCGCCGTGTGGGCGGCTCGTTGCAGGCGGCTGCTATAGACGACATCGATCTTCTCGCGGCGCAGGCGTTCGCCCAGCGCGGCAGCCTGCATGCGGCCTAATTCCGACAGTGGGGCGTCTTGTTGGCCTTGATACCGGTTGATCCGGTTCCATTCACTCTCGCCGTGACGCACAATAATCAGTCGCATAGTTCACTACCCTTAATGCAGATTGCAAGCTGGCCAACGAAGTTTTCTATCTTTTTACCATGCATGCCCTTCGTCATCGTAAGGAGCGGTGGCAAAACGTTACCAACTTCGTCTCCAAACCCCTTAGGTTAGCCGTGCAGCGCCATTATAGCCGAGGTGGTATCATTCGCGGCGTGAAGCTATGCGTATCGTAGAGAGGAATCATTGCAATGGCGGCGCCAATTGATCGCAGCACTCGCCGTTTTCTGATTGCGTTTCGCTATGCCTTTGCCGGGATTGGCCATCTGTTGCGTACCCAACGCAATTTTCAGATTCATCTGCTCATCGGCGCCATCGCAATTGCGTTGGGGGTAGTATTGCGGATTGCGCGGTGGGAGTGGGTTGCGCTCAGTTTGACGATTGGGATGGTGCTTGCCGCTGAAGGCTTCAATACCGCGATTGAAGCGACGGTTGATTTAGCGACCAGCGAGCGCCATCCGCTGGCCCGCATTGCTAAAGATGTTGCTGCCGGCACGGTCTTGCTCTGCGCATTGACCGCCATTGTGGTAGGTGTGCTCATCTTTGGCCCGCGGTTGTGGCTGCTTTGGGTAATATTGACATAATCAATTTCGTTGCTTCAAGCTGCCGAAACTAAGGTATACTGAGCTTGTTCGTTGCACGTGCTTAGTCTGGACAGTGCGATGACCTGCTGCCCAGACTCGTAGCAGGGGGTGCGACGGCTTTGCCGAGCCGTCGCTCGAGCGCGACGGCCCAGCGGGCCGCCGCTACTGGTGCGATCTATGTGGCCACTTGTCCGGCAGGCCCGTCATCTTGGCCGTTACCGTGAAATTACGCAGGTGCTGGTGCATCACGGTTTTGGCTATTTGGTTGATCAGCTCGGTCTTACTGCACTGCTATCTTTGCCGCGCCGTGCGATTCTGCGCGCGCCGGCCCCGCCGCCGTTGGGCAGCGCCGAGCGGTTGCGCGAGGCGTTGATTGAGCTAGGCCCGGCCTTTGTCAAACTGGGCCAAGCGCTCAGCACCCGCCCCGATCTGCTGCCAGCCGATATGGTGGTCGAACTGAGCAAGTTGCAAGATACGGTGCCGCCATTCCCCGGCGCGCAGGCAGTGGCGCTGATCGAAACCACGTTTGGCCAGCCGATCGACCGCTTGTTCGCTTTCTTCGAGCGCGAACCGTTTGCAGCGGCGTCGTTGGGCCAAGTGCATGCGGCGGTCTTGTTTGATGGTACGCCGGTGGTGGTGAAGGTGCAGCGGCCCGACATCGCCAATCGCATTCAAACTGATCTGGCGATTTTGGCCGATCTCGCGGCGCTGGCTCAAGAGCGGCTGTCATGGGCTGCTCAATATAACCTGAGCGAGATCGTGTGGGAGTTTAGCGCCACCCTTCGCGCCGAACTTGATTATGTGCGCGAGGGGCGCAATGCCGATCGTTTTCGCCAGATGTTCTGCGACAATCCGCACATCTACATCCCGCGCGTCTACTGGGAATATACCGATACTCGCGTCCTCACCACCGAGCGGATCACCGGCATCAAGCTGAATGATATGGCGGCGTTGCGCGCGGCTGCGGTTGATTTACCCCGGCTGGCCCGCATGAGCGTCGAGATTACGCTCGAAGAGATTTTCGGGCATGGCTTTTTCCACAGCGATCCGCATCCGGGCAATTTCTTCGTCATTGATGGCGGGGTGTTGGGCGTAGTCGATTTTGGGCAGGTCGGCACGCTCGATCACGCCACGATGCAAGGGTTGCTCTTGATGATGGGGGCGCTGATCAACCACGACAGCCAAAGCTTGCTGCGCGCGCTCGAACGGCTCGGTGTGATTCCGCGCCGGGCAGCGACGGCGGCGCTGCGCCGCGATCTCGAACGGTTCGTCGAAGGGTTTGTCGATCGCCCGTTGGGCCAAATCTCGGCTCGCGAGACCTTTGAAGGCTTAACGGCGCTGTTGCGCCGGCACCGGCTGATTATTCCCGGCCCGCTGGCCACCCTGCTCAAGACGATCGTGATGATGGAGGGGTTGGGGATGCAGCTCGATCCCACGCTTGATGTCTTCGCGGCAGCGCGTCCGTACATCCAGCGCGCCTTGCGCGAACAGATTACGCCGGCAGCGTTGGGTGCGCAAGCGTTGGCCGGCGGGCGTGAGTTGGGCGAGCTGGCGTTTGAGATTCCCGAACAAATTAGCCAGAGCCTGCAACGTCTCAACGAAGGCGAGTTGCACCTCCAAACCCGTGAAGTTGAGTTGCGGCGGGTAGCCGGTGCGCTGATCGGCGCAGCGAACCGCTTGGCGCTGGCGTTGGTGGTGTCGGCGTTTATTCTCGGCGTGGCTGGGCTGGTGGTGGCGATGCGGGCCTTTGAATGGTACGGCTGGTTGCCGTGGACATTGTTGTTTTTCGGCGTGGGTGGGGTGGTCACCGGCGGGATCATGTTGACGTTGGCGTTGTTGCGGCGGGAATGATGGGGAGCCGCACAGCCGTGCGGCTCTACGATCTGCCGTACCCGATCACCGTTTTATTCCCCCAATAACCGGTTGACGGTGGCCACGATTAACCGCCGTTCCACCGCCTTGATTCGTTCGTGCAACGATTCGACCGTATCGCCGGGCATAACTGGCACCTCGGCGCTGGCCAGAATGGGGCCGTCGTCAACTCGTGGCGTCACCCGGTGGATGGTGCAACCGGTGACTGGCAGACCGAGGCGGATGGCATCAGCCACTACGTGCGCGCCGCGCAGGGCCGGTATCACAATCCCGCTGCTGGTAGTGACGGTATCACCGCCATCGGCGGGCAAAAGCGCCGGGTGCTGGTTGATAACCCGGTTGGGAAACTGCTCGAGAAACGCTGCCGAGAGCACGCGCATAAAGCCGGCGAGCACGATCAGGTCTGGCTCGAAGCACGCGACTACGCCGGCCAAGCGCCGTTCCCATTGCTGGCGCAGCGGGCCGCGTGGCGCGCTGAGCGGTACGTGCGCGGCGGCAATCCCGGCGTTGAGCGCCCGTTGCAAGCCATAAGCTTGAGCGCGGTCACTGACCACTAACGTCACTTCGCCGGCCAACTCACCGGCAGCCTGCGCATCGAGCAGCGCCTGCAAGTTGCTGCCGCTGCCGCTCAACAACACCGCAATGCTTGGCACAACCTACTCCTGACCAATATCGCGGCGGAAATGCTTGCCCTCGAACCGGATCTGGTCGGCGGCGGTGTAGGCGCGTTCACGGGCTTGCCGCAAGCTTGAGCCGAGACCGGTGACCCCTAACACCCGCCCCCCCGCAGTGCAGAGGCCGTTCGGGCCAACCGCGGTACCGGCATGGAAGACGAGCACTTGATCCTCATCGAGCGCCTCGACGCCGCGGATAAGATCGCCTTTGCGCGGTCGTCCGGGGTAGCCGGCAGCGCACAAGACTACGCAGACCGCGTAGCCTTTGCGCCGGCGCAGCATGTCAGGCTTCAATTGGCCGGTGGCGCAGGCGTACAACGCGCCGAGGAAATCCCCTTCAAGCAGTGGCAAGACGGTTTGTGCTTCGGGATCGCCAAAGCGAGCGTTAAACTCCAACACCTTCGGCCCGTCGGCAGTGAGGATCATGCCGGCATAGAGCAAGCCCCGGAATGGCGTGCCGCGCGCGGCCAACTCGTTGACCACCGGTTGCATACAGCGATTGACGATTTCGTCGAGCAGGGCCGGCGTGACCTCATCAACCGGCGCAATCACCCCCATCCCGCCGGTATTGGGGCCGCGATCGCCCTCTTCGAGCCGTTTGTGGTCGCGGGCTGGCGGGAGCGGCCACAGCCGTTCGCCATCGCAGAGCGCCTGCACCGATACTTCGCGCCCGTACAGCCGCTCTTCGAGCAAGAGATGATGGCCGGCAGGAATCGTGCTCAACTTGGCGATCGCATCGAGGGTCTCTTCCACGGTTTCGGCGACGATCACCCCCTTGCCCAGCGCCAAACCATCTGCTTTGACGACCCATGCCTTGCCGCTGGCGCGGGCAAAATCAGCCGCTTCCGCCGCCGAAGCAAAGACGTGGCTTTGGGCAGTAGGAACGCCGGTCGCAGCCATAATCTCTTTGGCAAACGACTTGCTGCTCTCGATGCGGGCAGCAGCGGCAGTGGGGCCAAACGCTGGGATACCGGCGGCTTGAAAGGCATCAACGATACCATCTGCCAGCGGGTTATCGGGGCCAACGACGAGCAGATCGATCTGTTCTTGGCGGGCAAGATCGATCAAGGCCGGATAATCATTGAGCGGGAAGGGGACGTTCCGGCCATACCGTCCGGTACCGGGGTTGCCGGGAATGGTGAGCAGTTTGGTAAAGTTGGGTGAGCGGGCAATTTTCCATGCCAGTGCGTGCTCACGGCCACCGGAACCAATCAGTAATACGTTCATAGGCTTGTCAATCACACTGAGCGGCGTCCTGCCGTACAATTGCTGTTCAGTATAGCATGGTTGCTGCGATTGGATGGCAACAAGAGGTCTTCGATGCAGATCTTCTTGGTATCTCCGGCGCTGATCACGCAGACCCCGGCGCTCAGGGCGCGGGGCACGTATCTGCTCCATTGCTGGTTAGCGCAACCGCTGGCCCAATTTGCCATTGGGCGGTTAGGGCGTTTCGATCTTGCGCCGGGCCATTACTACTACGTCGGGAGCGCATTTGGGCCGGGCGGTATAGCGGCGCGGCTCCGCTGGCATAGCACTGTCGAGAAGCGTGCGCATTGGCATATTGACTATCTCCGCCCTCATCTCGAATTGCGAGAAATGTGGGCAGCAGTGACCGACGAACGGCTAGAATGCCGGTGGTGCGCCGCCCTCGCCGGATTGCCGGAGCTAAGCCGGCCAATCCCGCATTTTGGCGCATCGGATACCGGATGCGGCGGGCATTTGTTCTATGCCGCGGAAGCGGTGACGCATCTCACCGATATATTGCGCCAGACCAACTCGTAGGGCCGGTATGAAACGGTAAGGGCCGGTATGAAACCGGCCCCTGCACCCCGCGCCGTATATTATTTCCGGTCTATTGCCGCACCGGCAACCCGCGCTCGACGATCAGATCCATCGCCCGATCAATCGGGATATGCACCTTGCCTTCCAGCGTATAGCCATAGCTATTGAGCAAGGTGCGCGCCTCGGTGACATAGGTGCGATACGTATTGCCCGTCACCGGCGCCGGTTGCGGCGTAAAGGGGATCCGTCCGGCCAGCAACACTACGAGACTAAGTACGAGAAACACCATTAAGCTCGCAATCATCAAGCGGCTCAACGGCGGTTCAGCTTCTACACGCGCCGGGCGGGCCGGTTGCATCGGGCGCGGCGGTGCATACCGGGGCGCCGAATAGTTCGGGCGAAAGCTCATAGGTGTCTCTCCTCCGCGTTAGTGATGGCCGCTATTCTGCAACTGCTCCATATTGGGATCGCGCAACGGCAAGAGCGGCGCTTGTTGCACATTGGCAGCAAACAGGGCTACTACCAGACCGATCAGGCCGATCGGCGCCGCCACATCGGTGATGGTAATATCCCACAGATGCTCGCGGAACTCTGGCAGCACGATCCACGCCATATCAACGAAGCGCATCACAATGATCCAACCGGCAATGGTGGCCAGTGTGCTCAAGTTGCGCTTGGTGCCGCGGAACAGCAGCACAAAGAAGGGCAGCGCAAAGGCGAACAGCATCAATGCCAGCGCCACGAAGACCCAGCCGTGCTGTGTACGGTGGACATACCACGGCGTAAATTCAGCCACATCACCCGACCAGATAATCACCAACTGGCCGTAAGACATATACGTCCACAGCACAGTAAAGGCGAATATCAGCTTGCCAATGTCGTGAATCGGCTTCACCGACACATATTCGCGGAAGAGGCTCGCATCGCGCACCCGGCTCATCATCACCGCCAAGAAAGCCAGCGTCATCAAACCCGCGTTGGCCATATAGTGTGCGCCATAGATGGTCGAGAACCAGTGCGGATCGAGCGACATCGCCACATCGAACGAGAAGAAGGTCACAGTGATGACGAACAGGGCGATGCCGATGCCGCTCAGCCGGCGCATACGGGTCGCCAGCTTCTTAGCGTCGCCGCCGGCGTCTTGCTGGCGCGACCAGCCGCGCAACGTGTAGGCCAACGCCGTCCAGATCAAGAAGAAAATTGCGATCCGGGCCGTCACCCACAACGGGCTCAACCACGGCACCTTGTGGGCAATAATCGGATCAAACTCGGCGCCGCCGGGGGTGACTACTTCAGGGTTTGCCCACTCGTAGAGCGGATGCTCAAGGCCAAGCGACTTGTAGGTGTCGAAATAGCCCAGCGCAATCGGGATAAAGAGCAGACCCATGATCGGCAGCGTCGCTGCGCCAGCTTCGAGCATGCGCCGCACCGTAACGCCCCATGCGCCGCCCGTAAGGTGCTGCACCATCAGGAAGCCGAGGCAGCCGAGCGGAATGGTCATTGCCACATAGTAGCCGTAAATGTACGACTCAAAAAACGAGGTTGGATTGAGAAAATAGCCGGCAACCAGTACACCGATCCCAATTACAGCCGCGGCCAGACCGAGGATCTGCACCTGACCAAGTTGCGGGATGCGGGTCTGTGAAAGACTTGTCGTCGCCATGTGTCTAACCTTCCAGCCTAATTCCCCAGCCGCGCGCGCTCGGCGGGAGGCACATCATCAATGGTTGCATTCTGGCTCAACTGCAAGGCCCGAATATAAGCGGCAATCGCCCAGCGGTCTTCCGGCGTAATGCGCGAGGCATAGCCATACATTGACTGATAACCGCCGTTCTCAGGATCGCCGCGGTACACGCCATTCGTAATAATCACAAAGAAGTGGCTAAGCGGCGCTTCACGCAGACGCTGCTGGTGGAAGTTGGCTGGCACAATGCCGCCACGCTCGGCCACCATACTCGCTCCGTAGCCTGACTCGCCGTGGCATACGGCGCAGTAGATGTTGTACTTCAGTTGCCCGCGGAGCAGCAAGTCTTTCGTCACCGGGAAGGGCATAGCGTCCACTTCTTTGCCATCGATCAGGCCGGTGTAGAGAAACTCATCGGTCTTGACCACTTCATACGGTGTCGTGCCCGGCACGTTGGGGCGCGACGAGCGGCCATCGGCGAAGAAGCTGCTCGGCTCATAGGTCGTGTACTTCTGCTGATCGTACATATCCTGATGGCAGGCAGTGAGCAGCAACACCAACAGGCCGATCCAACCGAAGCGAATCATGCGCGTTGTTAGGCGAGGCGTCTGCATGGGCTTCCCTCAGTATGCGACCTCGGAGACCTGCATCGGGTTGAGCGAGCGCAGGAACTGCGAAGTGCGCGAACGATCGAACAGCGGATCCGTTGATTCAATACACAGGAAGAAGGCGTCTTGCGACGCATACTGGAACCGTGGCACGTTAAAGACCGGGTGGTACGGAGCCGGCAGGCCATTGAGCACCACCATTCCGATCGCTGACGCAAACGAGGCGAGCAAAATCCCGCTCTCGAACGTGATCGGGATCATCGCCGGCCAGTTGGTAATGTCAAGCGGGCGTCCACCAACATTCAACGGGTAGTCAACCAGATTGCCGATATATTGCAGAATAAAACCAGTCGCTGCCCCAATCAGGCCAAACAGCAATACCAAGCGCGGCACACCCGTATCGCCGTGAGCAATCTCCTCGATCACCTCTTCAATCGGGAAGGGTGAGAACGCATCCATTTTGGTATACCCCGCCGCCTTCGCTTTGCGGGTCGCTTCGATCAGTGCTTCTGGCGTGGGAAACTCGGCCATCACGCCGTAGATATCGTTTCGCATCGCATCACTCCTCTAGTCTGCCGAGGCTGCGCCGTGGGCTGTGCCGTGCTCGTGGCTATGGCCATGCCCATGCGCGCCATGCTCTGCCCGTCGCTTCGCCTTCTCCTGTTCCTGATGGAGGAACAGCCGCATCTCAAAGATGTTGATCATCGGCAAGACGCGGATGAAGAGGAAGAGCAGGGTAAAGAAGAGACCAAAGGTGCCAAGGTAGAGCGACCAGTCCCAAATTGTCGGAATGTAGAGACCCCACGACGAGGGCAAGAAGTCGCGTTCGAGCGAGATGACGATAATCACGTAGCGCTCAAGCCACATGCCCACGCTAACGATGAGTGAAATGATGAGCAAGGCTGGGATATTCTGGCGCACCTTCTTGAACCACAGCGGCTGGATTGCCACCGCGTTGCAGAAGAGCAAGCCCCAGTAGGCCCACGAGCTTGGCCCGAACAGGCGGTTGTAGAGGAGGTATTCCTCATACTCATTGCCACTGTAGAGCGAGGCGAAGACCTCCATAAAGTAGCCGTAAACGACGATCATACCGGTGGCGAGCATCACTTTTGCCATCACATCGAGGTGATGGATGGTGATGTAGCTCTCGAAGCCGTAGAAGGTGCGCACCGGGATCATCAGCAGCAGCACCATCGCAAACCCGGCAAACACGGCGCCGGCCACGAAGTAGGGCGGGAAGACCGTGACTTGCCAACCGGGGACTTGCGAAATGGCGAAGTCGAGTGAAATGATCGAGTGAACCGAGACCACCAGCGGGGTCGAGAGACCGGCCAGCAGGATCGAGGCAATCTCGTAGCGGTGCCAGTGGCGGGCCGAACCACGCCAGCCAAGGGCCGCGATGCCGTACAGGCGCTTGACCCAAATATTCTTGGCCCGATCACGTAGGGTCGCGAAGTCGGGGATGAGACCCACCAACCAGAACACCAGCGACACCGTTGCGTAGGTCGAAATCGCGAACACGTCCCACGCGAGCGCGCTGCGGAACTGCGGCCACATACCATGGGTGTTGGGGTACGGGATCAACCAGTAGAACAGCCATGGCCGGCCAAGGTGCAAGATCGGGTAGAGACCAGCGCACGCCACCGCGAACAGCGTCATCGCTTCGGCGAAGCGGTTGATCGAGTTGCGCCAGCCCTGATTGAGCAGCAACAGAATGGCCGAGATGAGCGTACCGGCGTGGCCGATACCGATCCACCACACGAAGTTGATGATGTCCATGCCCCAGCCGACCGGGATATTAATACCCCAGATACCGACGCCGCGGATGAACAGCCACGTCACCGACACAAAGAAGATCATCAGCAAGAAGAACGCCACGCTAAAGCCGGCCAGCCAGCCCTTCGGGGTCTTCAGCGGCGGCGTTAACGGGACATCGCCGATCTTTTGGGTGATCGACGTGTAGGTTTCCCCCGGCAGCAGATAGGCTTCGCCGTCATCGACGGGCCGGGTTCGGAGTGGTTGCGCCTGTGCCATCGCTAGCCTTCCACCTTTTCTAGATCCTCAGACGGGTTGCGGACACGGGCCAGATATGTCGTGCGCGGGACAGTGTTCAGGAAGCCAAGTAGGCCGTAGTTGTGTCCTTCTGCCTTCCACTTAGCGACGCGGCTGTTCGGATCGTTGATGTCACCAAACACGATCGCGCCGGTTGGACATGCCTGTTCACAAGCAGTCTGAATGGCGCCATCGCTAATGGTGTACGACGACTGGCCAGCCTGCACTGCTGCGCGTTTGGCAGCAATGCGCGCCCCGCTAATGCGCTGCACACAGTAGGTACACTTCTCCATCACACCTCGGATGCGCACCGTCACATCTGGGTTGAACGCGAGCTTGAAGGTCTCGGTTGTCGTATCGCTGTACTGCAAGAAGTTAAACCGCCGCACCTTGTACGGGCAGTTGTTCGAGCAATACTTCGTACCGACACAGCGATTATACACCATGTTGTTAAGACCTTCGTAATCATGAACGGTGGCAGCAACCGGGCAGACAACCTCGCACGGAGCCTTTTCGCACTGCATGCAGTTGACAGGCATCATGTAGGTGGAAGGATTATCCAAATCATCGCCGGCGTAGTATCGATCGATCCGAATCCAGTGCATCTCACGCCCGCGCGAGACTTGATCCTTGCCGACGACCGCGATATTGTTTTCGGCTTGGCAAGCGACGACACAAGCGTTGCAGCCAATGCAAGCATTGAGATTAATCGTCATGCCCCACGCATTGCGACCGGTGTAATCATCACCGGGTTGCAATGAGAGATAGCCGGGCGATTCGCGGCCATACTCCTCTTTGTACACCTCTTTCGCGATGTACTTGGGGTCTTCCTTAAACTTCTTAAACTCGCCGACGCGATAAATATCGCGACCTTCCAGCGTCCAGTGATTTTGTGTGCTGACCAGCAAATAGGTGCGGCCAGTATTGGTCACGCGCGCGCCGGCGCCAAACCACGGGCTATCGCTGGTGCGGATGGGGTAGACATCAACCCCTACGCCATTACCGACCCGGCCTGCATTGGTGCGGCCATAACCGAGGTTGAGCGTAATCGAGTCTTCGGCGTGGCCGGGGAGCAGCCAAATCGGCAGCTCAACCACTCCGCCGCGGTACTCGATGCGGGCAATGGTGCCGTTCACCTTCGAGAGCTGTTCGAGATAGCGCTGGCGCTCGCGATTGTCTTCTTCACCGCCAACCAGCCGGTCAGCGCTAAAGGGCAGGCCAAGCAGTTTAATCGCTGTGCGCGGGCTCATGAGCGCCGCATTATCCCACACCAGTTTGGTGAGCGGGCGGGGCAACTCTTGCAGCCAACCGTTATTTGCATAGAAGCCATCGAAAAGTGATGGGTCAGGCCGGAAGACAATCTCCACGCCGCTGCCCGGCTGGGGAATCTCGGCTGCCCGAATGGCAGCTTCGTTCAAGGTTGGCGTAATCACCGGCGACGCCGTATCGGCGATAACGCCAGTCGCCAGTGCGATTTCCCAATTCGTCTTGCCGATCCGCTCTTCCCAATAGCCGCGCACCAGATCGTAGCTCTCGGCGTCGGGCTGGCCGAGCATCGCCGCCAGTAGTTCATTGGCCGTCTTCCCGCCGTAGAGCGGCTCGATCAGCGGCTGCACAATGCTGGCCGTGCCATCGAAGGCGCGCGCATCACCCCAGCTCTCGAGCGGATGGGCCTGCGGAATATGCCACGTGGCTCGCACCGAAGTCTCATCAACAAATTGGCTGAGGTGAATCGTCAACGGCACCGTCGCCATCCGGTCGGCGAAGCGCAGATCACCGGGAGCGTTGTAAACCGGGTTGCCGCCAATCATTATCAAAGTCTCGACCCGGCCAGCAGCCATCTCGCTCACCAGCGTCACCAGATCGTTGGTCTGGTTGGTGGGGCGCGCTTCCACCGGTTCGTGGTAGAAGACCGTTTGCCCCACATTGCCCAACTCGGCGTTGATCAGATGGGCAAGGGCATGCACAATTGGCGGCTGCTGATCGCCGGCAATCACCACCGCGCGGCCCCGATGCTCTTCGAGGTCTTTGGCGATCGCTTTCAGGAACTCTTCCGCCTTAGGGCCAAGCTCAGCCGGCGCGCCGCCAACACCCAATTCGTGGGCCAAGGCGCCGGTGAAGGCGGCAATTGCGTCAGCGCGCAGCGGCAGGCGGTGATCGGCGGCAGTGCCAGTGGTTGAGGGGCTAGCCTCAACCACATACAGCCGGTTCATCTCGCTGCTGCCCTTGCGCACTTTGCGCGCATCGGCGAAGGCGCGAGCATACGCGCCGAAGCCGGGGCCGGGGGCAAGGAAATCGGCGTCAAGGCTGACGATGACCAGCGCCTTTGACAGGTCGTAGCGGGTGGTGACATCGCGGCCAAAAGCGAGGCGCGCCCCTTCAACCACATTATCGCGGTTGACCGGTTCGTACTGATACCAGCGCGCTTGCGGGTAAGCTTGCAAAAACTGCTCGATCTGGGCAGCCAGCGACGGCGATGTGACATTGGTCGTCAACAGCCGCACACCAGCTCCCTGTGACGCTTGCGCTGCTGTCAACGCATTGGCCAGCGTCGCAGTAAACTCGGCCCATGTGCTGGCCACTCCCTGCCGCAACACGGTTGTCGAGCGGTCAGGATCATACATCGTCAAAATCTCGGCCTGCGCAAACAGATCGGTACCACCAAGGCTGGCCGGATGGCGCGGATTGCCCTCCACCTTGGTCGGGCGGCCCTCGTTCGAGCGCACCAACACCCCGGCGCCATAACCGCCGAGGGTGAGGGTAGAGGCGAAAAACTGCGGGACGCCGGGAATGCGGCCTTCCGGTTGGCGATCAAAGGGCGCGATATACTGGCGTGGCTGATAGGTGCAGGCCGTCACGCCAGCCAAGGCTAACGAGGCGCCCATCAGCTTCAGGAATGTGCGCCGGCTCATTCCATCGCTCATCTCGCTCGCGCCGCGCGGAAACTCGCGCTCCACCAGTTCGCGGAACGCCGGCGAATCGGCCAGTTGATCGAGCGAACGCCAGAACTGCGGTCCGCGCGCGTCGCGCAACTGAGCGCGAATGGCCTCGAGGTCAGGTTGCTGCTGTGTCATGGTTGTTTACCACCACCGTTGCTAATGAATCCAGCGGGCACATAGGCGTGCCGTCCGCGGCGGGTCAGCACGCAGTCGAGCGGTTTAGCGATGGCACACGTAACAGTTGGTCAATTGATCGGGCGGCATGATGCCGTATTCCGCCACCAACCGGCGCCCAATCTCCAGTTGGTTCGACGGCGGCACGTAATCCATGTTGTAGACCTCTTCACGTGGCCGGACGTACAATTCAGGATTGCGGTGACAGTTGAGGCACCAACCCATATACAGCGCCTGCTGCTGCCAGACCACCGGCATATTGTTCACTTGCCCGTGGCAGGTCGAGCAGCCGATGCCCTTGTTGACGTGGATCGAGTGATTGAAGTAGACGAAATTGGGCAGGTCGTACACCTTGACCCACTCGATCGGCTTGCCGGTAGCGTAGCTCTCGCGCACCTTTTCCAGCAGCGGGCTAGCGGTTTTGATCTGCGAATGGCAGGTCATACACGTTTCCGTGGCCGGAATATTGGCGAAATACGATTGGTCGACTGAAGTGTGGCAATACCGGCAATCGACGCCGACGATGTTAGCGTGTAGTTGGTGGCTAAAGGCTACCGGCTGTTCGATCGCCACGTTCACTTGCCGGAAGTAGTTGGAGCGGAAGTAGACGCCGAGAATGAGAATGCCTTCGACGACGAGCAAGACGAGCGCGAAGATGCTGAGGCGAGCCAGAAGGTTGGCATTGCGGGGGAAGATCTGTGCCATGCTGCGTTACCCTGTTCAGGAAGCGAACTGCACGGTGTGAGCCTGACGGTATTATAGAACCGTTTTGCTTTTGCGTCAAATGCTAGGACGCACCAATCTCTTTCTTTCTCAATATAATGCCAAAAATGCGAATTTGACAACGTGGTTTAGGTGACAGGTTTTTGCATATTGTGCATTGGCTTTGCGCACTGCATACGTAGCATCCTTTGTCACTTCGCGGTGCGATTATTGGAACGTTTCGGCACTTCTCCATCTATAGTACCACAATTTTTTGTGCAAATGGTATGCAATTTTGTGACAACTGTCGCAACAAATCGGCGTCAGCTCGTGACGGGAGCGTGCTGGCGAGTTATGGTATAGTGTGCAGCAATGGGAAGCACTGCGCGAGGAAGTGGCGATGAAAATAGCAATTATTGGCTTGCCCAACAGTGGCAAAACAACGGTCTTTAATGCGCTTACCCGCGGCCATGCCGAGACGGCGGCCTATTCGTCGGGGCAGCTTGAGCCGAATTTGGCGACGGTGAAAGTGCCTGACCCGCGGCTCGATGTGCTGGCGCAGATGTTTAAACCGCGCAAGATTACATATGCTGACGTGCAATATGTGGATATTGGCGGTCTCAGCGGCAGTGGTCGCGCTGGCGGCGGCTTGCCGCCGGTCTTGCTGAACTATATTGCTTCGGCTGACGCGCTGTTGCATGTGGTGCGCGCCTTCGATGATCCAACGGTGCCGCACCCCAATGGCTCGGTTGATCCACAGCGCGATATTGCCGCGGTCGATCTTGAATTGGCCTTTTCCGATCTGGGCATTATTGAGCGCCGGCTCAACCGGCTTAATGCCGAGATCCCGAAATTGCCGGCCAAAGAGAAAGAATTACGCACCGCCGAGCGCGATCTGCTGCAGCGGCTGCGCGAGGCGCTCGAAGCCGAGATACCGATCCGCGCGCTTGATCTGACCGACGACGAGGCGCGTATGATCCGCGGCTACCAGTTCCTCACCGCCAAGCCGATGCTGATTGCGCCGAATATTGGCGAGGCGGATATCGCCCATCCGCCACAGATTGCGTATCCGCATCGCAACAGCGCGGTCGAGCCGCTCTGCGGCAAGATTGAGGCCGAGCTGGCCCAGCTCGATGATGACGAGGCGCGGGCGTTTATGGAAGATCTCGGCATTACGGCGCCGGCCCGCGATCGGGTGATTAAGGCGAGCTATGCCCTGCTGGGCCTGATCAGCTTCCTCACTGCCGGCCCCGATGAGGTGCGGGCATGGCCCATTCCGCGCGGCACGCCGGCGGTCGAAGCGGCGGGGGTGATCCATTCCGATATTCAGCGTGGCTTTATCCGGGCCGAAATTGTGGCCTATCACGATCTGATCGCTGCCGGCAGCATGCACGAGGCTAAAAAGGCCGGTCACGTGCGTATGGAAGGCAAACAATATATTGTGCAAGATGGAGATATCTGCCATTTCCTCTTCAATGTCTGACCGGTTGTTAACGGTCTCGTTACGATCAGCGCCGTGGGGCGAAGCCATGGCGCGGGTCATGGCGGCGGCGTTGGCGGCAGTCGATCCGGCTCAAGCCACGGTGGTCTCGTTGCGCCGCGAAGGCGACTGGTTGATCGCCGGCGAGCGCCGGTACGATCTGCGCGCGTTTGAGCGGGTCTGGTTGGTGGGCGCCGGCAAAGCCGGCGCCGCGATGGCGCAAGCAGCGGCGGCCATTCTTGGCGACCGGCTCAGCGGCGGGATCGTGGTGGTGAAAGACGATGGCGCACCGCTGCCAGCAATCCCCGGCGTGACACTCGTGCAGGCGGCCCATCCTACGCCTGACGAGCGCAGCGTCGCTGCCGGGCGGCAGATAGCCGCTCTCTTGGCCCAAGCCGGTGAGCGTGATCTAGTCATTGCCCTGATTTCGGGCGGCGGTTCGGCCTTGCTCAATTTGCCGGTTCCCGGCGTCACCCTCGCCGATCTACAGCGATTGACCGCCGAATTGCTCGCTTGCGGCGCGCCGATTGGCGCGATTAATACGCTGCGCAAACACCTTGATCAGCTTAAAGGCGGCGGCTTGGCCCGGTTAACGGCTCCAGCGACGCTGATCACGCTGATCCTCTCAGATGTGGTCGGTAGTCCGCTCGATGTGATCGCCTCTGGCCCGACGGTCGCCGATCCGACCACCTTTGCCGATGCGTTGGCGTTGCTCGATCACTACGAACTGCGCGATCGTTGTCCGCCGGCAATCCGCGCTTACCTCACTGCCGGGGCGCGCGGCGAACAGCCAGAGACGCTTAAGCCGGGTGATCCATTGCTGGCGACGGTGCAGAACGTGTTGATCGGGAGCAATGCGCAGGCGGCGCAGGCGGCTTTGGCCGCAGCGCAGGCCGCCGGTTTTCATACTCTCTTGCTCACCACCTCGCTTGAGGGAGAGGCGCGTGAAGTGGGGAAGGTGCTGGCCGCGATTGCCCGTGAGATTGCAACCAGCAACCAACCGCTCGCTCGTCCGGCTTGTGTGATTGCCGGCGGCGAAACGACCGTTACGCTACGGGGGACGGGCAAGGGCGGGCGCAATCAAGAATTGGCGTTGAGTGCTGCGCTGGCGCTTGAGGGCTTGGCCGATGCGGCAGTGATTGCGCTGGCCACCGATGGCGGCGATGGCCCAACCGACGCTGCCGGTGCGGTGGCTACTGGCGCGACGGTGACGCGGGCGCGGGCCTTGGGTCTCGATCCACTCGACCATCTGCGTCGCAATGACGCCTACCCCTTCTTTGCCGCGCTTGATGACCTCTTGCGGCCCGGCCCGACTGGCACGAATGTGAATGATCTAGCGTTTGTGGTGATTGCTTAATCTGAGTTTACTATGTTGCGTTCACTAGCTCTAACTTGGCGATACCATCTCTTGGCGCTATGTTGTTATGTGATACTGGCGCTTATAGTAACGTATCCAATGCCACTCCATTTGAATGAGCAGATTATTGCAAATGAACCGGGCCGGGTTGATGGCTATTTGGGGATTTGGAATATTTGGTGGACAGCGCGAGCAATAACGACCGGCCAGAGCCCCTTTTTCACCCCCTTATTGTTCTACCCGCAAGGTCTTGATTTGTTTTGGCAGACGCTGAGTGTCACGCAAGGATTGTTAGCACTCCCGATTACGCTGATTTGGGGGCCGTTACCGGCGTATAACATCTTGATTTTGCTTAGCTTTATTTTAAGCGGATACTTTACCTTTCTCTTTATTTTGTATGTTTGCCGGCCTTGCGATACGTGGCCGGCCATTCTGGCAGCGATCGTTGGGGGAGCAGTTTACGCATATTCGCCGTTTCATCTGCAAAAAGTCCTCGATGCCCAACTAGAAGTGGCTTCTATCCAATGGGTGCCATTGTGGGCATTGACGATCGTGCGATTTTTAGAACAGCCGAGTTGGAAGCAAGGGATCCTGTGTGGGGTTGCGTTGTTGTGGGTAGGGTTGGGTACGTGGTATTACGGTCTTTTCTCATTAATCACAACTGGATTGATGATCGTCTTATGGTCTCTAGCTTGGCAACCTCGTTCTTCCCAACCAGAACAGCCGCAACAGCAACCGTTTGCATGGTTGATGCCGTCTATCAAAGCGAAGGTCTTCATTTGGGGATTGGCGCCGATTGGAGTCTGGTTTCTCGTGATGTTGCCACGACTCATCAGTATGTTGCAGACGGGGGATAAACTGCTCGGCGATGCGCGCGGCGAGAAGCAAGCTTATGCCGATATCATCGGTTTTTTTCTTCCCAACCCCAATCATCCGTGGTGGCGCGATATCATCATTCCATACTACAACCAATTGCATCCTGATGCCATCATCTGGAATGTAGCGCTTGGCTTGGTTGGGACGGCAGTGGGAATATACGGGGCTAGCATCGCATGGCGCACCCATTGGCGTTGGCTGGTCATTGGTATTTTTGCCGCCGCGATGTCATTAGGTGCGCAGATGTTCGTATGGGGGTGGGATACCGGTTTGCCGGGTCCGTATGCGCTCATTCGTGACTTGCCCGGCGTGCGCACGAGCCATCGGCCCAATCATTTTGTTATTATCACCTTGCTGGTTGTCGCCCTCTTCGCCGCAATTGGCACCCGTATCATACTCGCGCGTCTGCATCGAATGGCGCCAGTGGGGGCGATGGTATTATTGGCAGGAATCATTGGAATTGATGGCTGGGCCGGGCCGATGCCCCTCTTTCAGCGCCCGATCTCTCCGGCATACCTAGCGATGCCGCAGCCTGATGGTGCGCTCTTACCCATTCCATTACATCTGAATATCGCGAACAGCGAACATCTATGGTATCAAACGTATCACCACTGGCCGATTATTGGCGGTTTTATCGGTCGTGAACCACCCTATCCATTAGGGCGCTATGCACCGGGCATAAAAGAGTTGCGTTTTGGCAGGGTTGAGCCGCATGATATCCTTGCGCCAAGTTGGCCGGAATTAGCGCGTGAGACGCTGGCGGCCTACAAGTTGCGGTACGTGATTTTCCACCATCAATCGCAAGGTGAAACGTTGCCTGTAGTAGAGGCTATTATTGCTGATATGGGGCTCACTGCGACCTATCGTGATGAGTTGATCACTATCTATCCCGTTCCAACCCCCACTGTTGCTCGACCGCTGGCGTATCTCGGTGAAGGATGGGGGAGGCTCGAAACCGGCCAAAATGACCAGTACTGGCGGTGGATGGGTGAGCGTGCGCACGTTTATCTCTTAAATCCTACGGATGACAATCGTCCAGTACGCTTATTTCTAGAAGCCGAGGCTTTGGCGTATCCACGTGAACTGACTATTCAGATGGGGGATAGTACATTAGCAACGCTTATGATAAACAATAAAACGACCCAGCGAGAATTGTATTTCATCCTTCCGCCCGGCGAAACGCTCCTTACCTTCCGTGCGTTAGCAGATAGGGCGCCTGATGGATCTGAGCGCTGGTTAAGCCTTTCGTTTACGAAGATCGAAATCAGATAATCTAGGGTTGGCGGCCAAACTGCTGGCTGCGCAGTTGCACTTCGTCAACTATTGCGGTGAGTTTGGCCAGATCGGCATGGAAGCAACTCTTAACCAGCTTCGCGATGGCTACCCGATAGTTGTGGGCAGAGTGTCACTATCGTTTGCGTCCTTGCCTATAGTGTAGCAGCGCAATATTGCCGGCCAACGCATCCTTAATTTGTCGTTGGGCTAAGAGCGTGAAAAAACGCTGTACTGCAAGCAATTAATGAGCCGGCTGACATCATCTCGCCTTGCCAGTTGCGCCAGCGTTGGGTATTGAACGCAAGCGCATGGTACACGATTTCGCCAATCTGAGTTGCGCTTGATAAGCCCATTCTTCTCCCATGTGCCAGATCTTCTCTGCCTAGACAAAGGTGGGTTGGATGCGCAGGGATGTGGCAGCAATCCATCCCTACGCTTGGTATGCTTTCGCAATGCCTACGACAGCTCGGCGAGCGCCTCTTCCACCGTGATTACATGGGCTGGGCCGCCGATTGGAGCTTGGACGGTTTCTAACCCCAAGCCCAAATCGTGGATGGCTGCCGTTACGGTAGGGGCGAGATCGCGGCGGGTGATGAAGACCACGGTCGGGCCAGTATCGGTACTCGCATACACTGGCACGCCACGGGCGCGCAGATCGTTGCAGAGCCGGAACAGAGTAATGTTTTCCGGCTCCCAACCGATGATTTTCTGCTCGCGCGAACCGGACATGGTGACGCCGTGCAGGCGCATGCTGTCGAGTTCGGCCAATTGGCCGATGGTTTGCCAATCGCCGCGGCGGGCGGCGGCGATGCACTCGCGCACCTCCTCGCCGCGTGAACGCATCCATGCGCGGAAGAAGACGCTGTTAGGCGCATCGTGATGAGCCTGTTCGGTCTTCAAACCGACCCGCGAGTCAATCGGCACCGTAATCAGCGCGACATCCTCCAGCTCGTGGTCTTGGTCAAGGCGGACAGCGAAGCTTTCCGCCGGCGGAATACCGGGGTAACTGAGCCAGAGGGCCAAGCCGCCGGCGGCGCTGCGGCAGCCAGAGCCGGCCAGCCGGCGGGCGAGGGTGGAGATAAAGCGGGTGTGGCCGGCCAATTCAGGGCCAAAGAGCGCCCCCACTGCCGCACAGGCCAATGCGGCGGCAGCCGAGGCGCTGGTGCCCAAGCCTTTACCAGCGACGCGGGTGCGCAACACATTGCGCGAGATGACGCGGGCATAGCTGGTGACACCGGCCAACTCACGCACGGCATCGAGTACCGTGATGACCCGTTCGAGCTCGCGGCCTTGCGCTGGTTTTCCGCCGATGATGGCGTTATCGGCGGATAGGGCCGGATCGAACTCGACCAGCGTCGTCGTGTGCGCTGCGGCGTTATTGAGCGAAATTGAAGGCAAAAAGGCGATGCGTTGCGCCCAGTCGCTGAGGCCGTGGTATTTTAGCACCCCCTGCATTGGGTACGCGCGGGCGGCGGCGATGCCTTGGGCGCGGGCCGGCGGCAGATGCGGCGGCGGTGGCAATTCGATCCGGTGGTGACGCAGATCGGCCAAGATGCGTTCGTGGGCCGTGCGCATCGGCCCGACCAGATCGGCGAAACCTTTTGGGATCAACGACTCATTCACGGCGCATTCCTCATTACTTACTGGCGACCGCCGTAATTCGGCGCCTGCTTGGTAATCACGACATCGTGCGGATGGCTCTCGATTTGGCCGGCAGTAGTAATGCGGATGAAGCGGGCGTCGCGACGGAGGGCTTCGATATTCGGCGCGCCGGCGTACCCCATCCCAGCGCGCAAACCGCCGACCAGTTGGTAGACGGTGTCGCTGAGCGGGCCTTTAAACGGAACCATACCTTCGATGCCTTCGGCTACTAGTTTACGCGCTTCGGTAACGTTGGTTTGGAAGTAGCGGTCGCCGCCGCCGCGCTGCATCGCGCCAATACTGCCCATGCCGCGATAGCTCTTGTAGCTGCGGCCTTCGTAGAGGATCAGCTCACCGGGGCTTTCTTCGGTACCGGCGAAGATCGAACCGATCATGACGCTGTGTGCGCCGGCGGCAATTGCCTTGGGAATATCACCCGAATACTTGATCCCGCCATCGGCAATGATCGGAATCCCGTAGGGTTCGGCGGCGCGGGCGCAATCGTAAATGGCGGTAATCTGCGGCATGCCGGCGCCGGTTACGACGCGGGTGGTGCAGATCGAGCCGGGGCCTTGCCCAACTTTCACGCCATCAACGCCGCGCTCGATCAGAGCGATGGTCGCGGCAGCGGTCGAGACATTGCCACCGATGATTTGGACGCGGGGGAACAGCTCGCGCAGCTTGACGACCGCATCGAGCACGCCGCGCGAATGGCCGTGGGCAGTATCGATGACCAACACATCAACCCCAGCCCGCACCAACTCGGTAGCCCGTTCGATATAGTCGCCGCTGACGCCAACGGCTGCGCCGACGCGCAGCCGTCCCATGTCATCTTTGCAAGCGTTAGGGTACTCGATCCGCTTCATAATATCTTTGACGGTGATCATCCCGCTCAGCTTGCCACGTTCATCGACAACCAGCACCTTCTCGATCCGGTGGCGATGGAGCACCTCTTTGGCTTCTTCGAGAGTGGTGCCTTCGGGCACGGTCACGAGATTGCGCGAGGTCATCAGCTCGCGGATGGGGCGATTACGGTCGGTCTCGAAGCGCAGGTCGCGGTTGGTGATAATGCCGACCAGATCGCCATCGGCGGTAGTGACGGGCACGCCAGAGATCTTATATTCGGCCATCAAATCGAGCGCATCACCGACGGTACGGTCGGGTGGTAAGGTGATAGGGTCGGTAATCATGCCGCTCTCAGAACGTTTCACCTTGCGCACCATCTCAGCCTGTTGGGCAATCGGCATATTCTTGTGAATAATGCCGATGCCGCCCTCGCGGGCTAGTGCGATGGCCAGCCGGTGCTCGGTAACGGTATCCATCGCGGCACTGACGATCGGAATATTGAGGCGAATGTTGCGTGTGAGCCACGTGCTCACATCGACTGTGGCGGGCAAGACATTCGACTCAGCCGGTATCAGCAGGACATCATCGAAGGTCAGCCCTTCGCGCGCAAATTTTTCCTCCCAAGCGATGCCCATACGTTCCTCCGTGCAAATGGTGATGTACAAAAAACCCCCCGCGGCCAGCGCAGGGGAATAGCAACGACTGCTGACTCCAAACGACGGGTGCCGGCGAGCGCACGCATATCGTTTCGCCTGTACTATACTCTGAGCTGACCGCCTCGTCAAACGAGCAAGCCAATCACGATAGCGACAATGCCGGCGCCGGCGGAGATTCCGCCAATGGCATAGAGCAACAGGCTCCGGCGGTGAAGATTCTGGCGCAAGAAGGTTTCAGACCGAAATGAGATGATACATGGCCCGCGATGATGTGGATCGGCGCCAATCTGTGGGTGAGCGCCGAGTTGGCTAGGCAACGGCGGCCAACGCCGCTGCGCCGAGGAGGGAGAGGATGCCGCTGCCAATCAAGATGAGTGATGCCATACGAGATGCTGAGTATAAATCTCATAACAATGGTTGCGGCGCAGCGAAACGTCTTTCTTCCGGCGCATTGAGATGTTATGATGAGGATAACACAGTGCGGCATTGTGAAGGAGTGTGATGTATGCTCAAACGAATTCTGCATGCCCTCGGCTTCATCGTTGCTAATGTGATCGTGATGATTATTCTGCACGGCAATTCACGCCAGTTTTGGCCGAAGATTCCCTACTTAAGCCTGCGTAACGAAAGCACATTCGAGCATACCCGGTTACTCTTCAATACGCTTTTAGTTGTCACTATCGGGCAGGCGTTGATCGGCAAATTACCCCGTGAGCGGTGGTTGCCGCGCGGGATTGTCTTGGCGGCGTTGCCCGCCTCGTTACCGGCGCTGATCTTCTTTGGGCAGCAGGTGTTGCGGTTAGAGGGCGATGCAAGCGAACGGTACAATCTCAGCTTAGTGCCGCTGCTGCCGATTGCCGCCACGGTACTGGAAGAGGTGCTGGTCGATAAGCTCAATCCGCCCACCGCCGAACCGCACGCGGATTATAGCCATCTGGTGTGAGCTACTGAGCGTTTAGCTGCCGAGATGCTGCATTGTAAGGGCAGGTTTCAAACCTGCCCTTCCTACTCCTCCATCCCTATCGCCACTCGGCAAACATCACATCGCTGCCGCGGGTTGGCACGCCGACGCCACCGCGCACCGGCGCACCTTGTTCGTCGCGCACTGTGAACGTCACCTCTTGGCGGGGGCGCAGACCGCAGACGCGCGCATTGCCTCCAGAGTCGAACGCGCCGCTGAGGCGCAGACCGTCAATCGAAACGATCCAGCCTGCTGTATTAATGCCCCGAATCTGGATCAAGACGCAGCGCGGATCTTCATTCTCGTTCAGTTTCACAAAGCGCAGCCGCGGCGGTTCCGGCGGCACGGTTGGAGTAGGCGGGGGTGGCACACCGGTATTGTCGATCAACCAGCGCTCGACATAACCGATACTCCCAATCACGGCTTGGTCAGCGGCAGCGCGAATGCGCACTCGGTACCAACCAGCCGGTTGTTCGCTCAAAATATCTACTTCATCACCGTTGCGGATAGGCTCGGTCGCGGCGCTTTCAGGCGATGGTTCAACCCGAATTCGGGCAAAAGCACCTTGAGCATCTTCCTCAATCCGTCCGGTATAGCGATAATCGGGACGCACGCCCGACACGACCCGCACGCTGCTATAGTCGCGCAGGGTGACGGCAGCGCCGGGAACCGGCGTGCCATTGAGTTCGAGGGTAAAGGGCGTCGAACCAGTGAGTGGAATGTTCAGGGTGCTAATGCGCAAGCGCAATTCGCTATCACTCCTGCCGGCCATAATCTCGAGAGCGACCGGGTCATAGCCAGCGGCGCGCAGGGTGGCAGTGCGAACGGCGGACAGGCCCGAACCTTGCACGGTAAACTCCAGCGAAGTCGCGCCAGTGAAGAGTTCGATTGGGAAAATGCGATCGACGCGGAATGACTGGATCGGGATTGGCGATCTGGTTGGCGCTGGCGAGGGCGCTGGCGAAGGTGATGGAATGGGGGGAGGACTCGCCGTAACCGTGGTCGAGTTGGCAATCACCGGCGTTGGTGTGGGTGTTGCCACGCGGTTGAGGCCAATTGCTGCGAGCAAAACGAGCAAGATAATGATAATGACGCCAATGGCTACCGGCGCCGACCAATTCAGATCGCGCTGGGGGGCTGGGGTGGCGCTGGTGTTGACCAACTCGCGTTCGATGGCGTCGATCGTTTGCATCACCTCGCCCGCCCGCGGGTCGCCTGAGGGTAGCCGGTCGAGTGCCGAACGGTAGGCGTTCAGCGCCTGCTCAAGTTGACCGTGGGTGCGCAGTGCAGCGGCATCATTCATCAGGGGTGCAACCGGATCGGTCAGTGATGGGGCAATCATCGCTGGCGCTTGCGGTTCGGCGGTAGCCATAGCTGGCGAGGGCAATACAGCTTGCCACTCTTTGAGGGGCGGGCAATTCATAGAGGTCGCGCTCTGCCAGAGCCGATCGAGCATTTGAGCAGGGCCAAGCCCCCAACGGCGGGCAAGCGCATCGCGCAGGATATGGTAGCGTTCGGTTGGTTGCAGCAGATCAGCGGGAGTGAAAAAGCTATCCGTCGCAGCGGCGGCGCGCACGGCGTCGTCGCACCAGCCAAGCAATTCAAGGATCAGCAATGCGCCGCCGAAGCGATCGGCTGACAATCCCTGCGCCGGAACCGGATGCTGGTACGGGCTGGTTGGCGTTGGCATAGGGAGGCGGAGCACGCCGACGCCGTGCATTGTTTCGAGATCGACGAGCGCAACCGGTGCGGCTGCGCCGGGATCAATCAGGCCGGGGAGCATCACATGGGCTGATTGCAGATCGCCATGCACGAGGCCGCGTTGCTCGATCTCAACGAGCAGATTGGTTAGCGCTCGCGCTAGCGCCAGACTTTGGCTGGGGCTGAGCGGGCGGCGGTGATGGATCAATTCTTGCCATGGCGGGCCATACACCCACGGCATCAGGATGGCATAATCGAGTTCGGGCCGCGTTGTCACCAAAGCCGGTTGGTTTGCGGCAGTGATAATCATGCGGCGCGCTGCTTGCAAGCCGGGAATACTGCTTACGGTCTGCAATTGCTGCGCGTGTTGAATCAACGACGGCTCGCAAAGCTGGGTTTGCGCTTTGAGCGCAACAAACCCCCCCGCAGTGCGCAATTGAACCACCCGGCTGCTTTGACCCTCTTGCACAAACGGGCGTCCGGGAATGGCCGGATGGGCACATACCTGATAGCTGATCCCGTCGATCACTAATTGCTCGTCAATCGCAGGTTGAAAGGGCATGGATGTAACCACACTCTGAGCGGCGGCAAGTGGTTGGCATGGTGGCAGGGTTGTTCGTAACTGCGCCATGGATGATACAATTTAGTATACCACCTTGCTGTGTAAGCTTATGCGACGATTGCTGGTAGGGAGGTTCGCTGCCGTTATGCCGGCGGCTCGGCTGCCGTTCTCGCCGGCCAATCCAAAGCGCTGTCTTGGTTGTACTCTGGCGCCAGCCGCTACTCAGCAGCGGTTGGTTCCAGCTATGCACAAGACGCATATCGGCAATCCAGATTTGATCGAGCGACATGAGCTGCACCTGCGCGGTTATGTGTCTCTGTTAAGTAAACGGTGAACAATTCTCAATTATTGAAATCTTGACGAATTGCGTCACGAGGGGTAGTCTATAATATGCACCCCTTGTTATCTATATCACAACCGGTAGATTAGGTTTTGACATGCGTCGAGGAGGACTGTCGATGATCGACACTGCGCCCCCCGCCCCACCACGGGCGCCCCGTTCCAATCCAATTCGGGATCGCGTTTCTTGGGAAAAACAGCGCGCTGCTGCGCTGGCCGATCCCGGCGCCTTCCATGGCGCAATCGCCCGGACGTTGATCCACTGGTACGATCCGGCCCATCATTGCTGGATCCGCTTCAATGAGACGAGCCAGCGCTGGGAAGGGCTTGATGCAGCCACCGGCGCACCGGTTGAGGTGGATTATCCGCCCGATTATCAGCCGTGGGAAAAGGCGTTTGATGATAGCGAAGCGCCCTTCTACCGCTGGTTCCTTGGCGGTTTGACCAATGCCTGTTTCAACGAAGTTGACCGCCATGTAATGATGGGTTACGGCGACGAGGTAGCCTTCTACTTTGAGGGTGATCGCTGGGATAGCTCGCTCAATAATGGTCGCGGCGGGCCGGTGGTGCAAGAGACGATTACCCGGCGGCGGTTGCTGGTCGAGGTGGTGAAGGCGGCGCAGGTGTTGCGCGATCTTGGCCTCAAGAAAGGTGACCGGATTGCGCTCAATATGCCGAATATTATGCCGCAGATCTATTACACCGAGGCGGCTAAGCGGTTGGGAATCATTTACACGCCAGTCTTCGGCGGCTTCTCTGACAAGACGCTGTCAGATCGCATCCATAATGCCGGCGCGCGGGTGGTGATTACCTCGGATGGCGCCTACCGCAATGCGCAAGTGGTGCCCTACAAAGAGGCTTATACCGATCAGGCGCTCGATAAGTATGTGCCGGTGGAAACCGTGCGCCAGATTGTGACCGATACGCTGGCGACATTGCCGTTGACCGATGACCAGCGCCAGAAGATCCTTGCCGAAGTTGATGCGGCGTTGGAGGGTGAGATCACCATCGAGCGATCAGACGTGATGCGTGGGGTCGGGGCGGCGCTGGCCCAGATGCGCGATCTGGATGCGGCCATCCAATCTAAGGTGCGCACCGTGTTGGCGCAGGCGCTGGTGGCAACGCCGCCGCGGGTTGGGGCGGTGATTGTCGTTCGCCACACCGGCCAAGAGATTTTGTGGAATGAAGGGCGTGATCGCTGGAGCCATGAGCTGCTCGATGCGGCCCTTGAGAAGATTTTGGCCAACGCGCGCGCTGCCGGGGTTGATGTCCATAGCGAAGCTGAGCTACTGAGCTTGCCTGATGAACAACTTATTCGCGCCCTCTATGCCAGCGTTCCCTGCGAGCCGGTCGATGCCGAGTATCCAATGTTTATCATTTACACCTCTGGCAGCACTGGCAAGCCCAAGGGTGTGATCCACGTTCACGGCGGGTACGTTTCTGGCATTTTGCAAACGCTGCCAGTGAGCTTTGATGCCGAGCCGGGTGATACGATCTACGTCATCGCCGATCCGGGCTGGATCACTGGCCAGAGCTATATGCTCACCGCGACGATGGCTGGTCGCCTGACCGGCGTGATCGCCGAGGGGTCGCCGCTCTTCCCCTCATCGGGTCGCTACGCCAGCATTATCGAGCGGTACGATGTGCAGATCTTCAAGGCCGGCGTCACCTTCCTCAAGACGGTGATGTCGAACCCGCAGAACGTGGAAGACGTGCGGCTCTACGATATGTCGACGCTGCGGGTAGCCACCTTCTGCGCCGAGCCGGTCAGCCCAGCCGTGCAGCAGTTCGGTATGCAGATCATGACGCCCCAGTATATCAATTCGTACTGGGCGACCGAGCACGGCGGCATTGTTTGGACGCACTTCTACGGCAATAATGACTTCCCGCTCCGCCCCGACGCGCACACCTATCCGTTGCCGTGGATTGCCGGCGAGGTGTGGGTGGCCGAAACGGATGAGAGCGGCAATGTGCGCTATCGGGTGGCCGATTACGAAGAGAAGGGCGAGATCGTGATTACGGCGCCCTATCCGTACCTGACGCGCACGATCTGGGGTGATGTGCCCGGTTTTGAAGCCTATCTGCGCGGCGAGATCCCGCTGCGGGCGTGGAAGGGCGATGCCGAGCGGTTTGTGAAGACCTACTGGCGGCGCGGGCCGAACGGCGAGTGGGGCTACATTCAGGGCGACTTTGCGATGAAGTACCCCGATGGCAGCTTTACTCTCCATGGCCGCTCGGACGACGTGATCAACGTGTCGGGCCACCGCATGGGCACCGAGGAGATTGAGGGCGCGATCCTGCGCGATCGCCAGATTACGCCCGACTCGCCGGTTGGCAACTGTATCGTGGTCGGCGCGCCGCACCGCGAGAAGGGTCTGACGCCGGTCGCCTTCATTCAGCCGGCGCCGGGCCGGCGGTTAACCGCTGCCGATCGCCGGCGGCTCGATGAGATTGTGCGCACCGAGAAGGGTGCGGTGAGTGTGCCTGAAGATTATATCGAGGTCAGCGCCTTCCCCGAAACGCGCAGCGGCAAGTATATGCGCCGCTTCCTGCGCAATATGATGCTCGATGAGCCGCTGGGTGACACCACTACCTTGCGCAACCCAGAGGTGCTGGAAGAGATTGCGGCCAAGATCGCCGAGTGGAAGCGCAAGCAGCGCATGGCCGAAGAGCAGCAGATCATCGAGCGCTACCGCTACTTCCGCATCGAGTACCATCCGCCGGCGGCCAGCGCCGGCAAGCTGGCAGTGGTGACGGTGACTAACCCGCCGGTCAATGCGCTCAACGAGCGCGCGCTCGATGAGCTGAATACGATTGTCGATCACCTCAGCCGGCGGAATGATGTGGCGGCGATTGTCTTTACCGGTCAAGGCGCGAAGAGCTTTGTGGCCGGCGCCGACATTCGCCAGTTGCTCGAAGAGATTCATACGGTCGAAGAGGCGATGGCGCTGCCGAATAACGCGCACCTCGCCTTCCGCAAGATCGAGCGCATGAACAAGCCGTGCATCGCGGCGATCAACGGTGTGGCGCTCGGTGGCGGTCTGGAGTTTGCGATGGCCTGCCACTATCGGGTGGCCGATGTCTACGCCGAGTTTGGCCAGCCTGAGATCAATCTGCGCTTGCTGCCCGGTTACGGCGGCACGCAACGGTTGCCGCGCTTGCTCTACAAGCGCAACAACGGTACCGGTCTGCTGCGCTCGTTGGAGATGATCTTGGGCGGTCGCAGCGTGCCGGCTGACGAGGCGCTCGAGTTGGGCTTGATCGATGCAATCGCGACCGGCGATTACGATGCGCTCGCGCTGGCGTGCGAGCTGGCCCGTGAGGCGATTGGCCCTGATGGCGCGTTGCGCGAAGAGGCGGCAGTCACCAAAGCCTTCCGCCACCGCCACGAGCAACTCGAAGAGTGGCGCAAGCCCAACCCGCACTTCGCTGATGATGAGCTGCGCTCGATCATTGCCCATCCGCGAATTGAACGTATCATCAAGCAGTCGCATACCGTTGGGCGTGACGCCGCCGTGCATCGCGCGCTTGAGGCAATCCGCTACGGGTTCATCCACGGCTTCGAGGCTGGCCTTGAGCACGAGGCGAAGCTGTTCGCCGAAGCGGTGGTTGATCCGAATGGCGGTAAGCGTGGTATCCGCGAGTTCCTCGATCGCCATAGCCCGCCGTTGCCCACACGCCGGCCATTGATCACTCCCGAACAGGAGCAACTCTTGCTAGAGCAGAAAGAGCTATTGCCGATCGGTTCGCCCTTCTTCCCCGGCATCGATCGGATTCCGAAGTGGCAGTATGCGCAGGCTTTCATCCGTGATCCAGAGACCGGCGCGGCGATGCACGGCGACCCGATCGTGGCTGAGAAGCAGATTATCATTCCGGTCGAGCGGCCACGGGCGAATCAGGCGTTGATCTACGTGCTGGCTTCGGAAGTCAACTTCAACGATATTTGGGCGATTACCGGCATTCCGGTGTCGCGGTTCGACGAGCACGACCGTGATTGGCACGTGACCGGTTCGGGCGGGATCGGGTTGGTGGTGGCGCTTGGTGAAGAGGCGCGCCGCGAAGGCCGGCTGAAGATCGGCGATTTGGTCGCTATCTACTCTGGTCAGAACGACCTGCTCTCGCCGTTGGTGGGCCTTGATCCGATGGCGGTCGATTTCGTTATCCAAGGCAATGATACGCCAGATGGTTCGCACCAGCAGTTTATGGTGGCGCAAGCGCCGCAGTGTATGCCGGTGTTGCCGGATATGACCATCGAGGCGGCGGGTAGCTATATCCTCAATCTGGGCACGATCTATCGTGCGCTCTTTACCACGCTGCGCGTGCAACCCGGTCGCACGATCTTCATCGAGGGCGCGGCGACCGGTACTGGTCTCGATGCGGCCCGCACTGCGGCGCGCAACGGCCTCAATGTGATCGGTATGGTCAGCTCGGCTGACCGGGCGGCGACGGTGATCGGGGCTGGCGGCAAGGGGGCGATTAACCGCAAGGATCCAGCGATCGCCAATTGCTTCACCCGCGTGCCGGAAGACCCGTCTGAATGGGCGGCATGGGAGGCGGCTGGCCATCCGTTGCTCGAGATGTTCCGGGCCCAGAACGATGGTCGCTTGGCTGATTACGTGGTCTCGCACGCTGGCGAGACGGCCTTCCCGCGCAGCTTCCAATTGCTCGGCGAGCCGCGTGATGGTCATATCCCAACCCTGACCTTCTACGGCGCGAGCAGCGGTTATCACTTCACCTTTATCGGCAAACCCGGCGCAGCTTCACCGACCGAGATGCTGCGCCGGGCCGGGTTGCGCGCCGGTGAGGGGGTGTTGATCTATTACGGTGTGGGTAGCGATGATCTCATCGATGGCGGCGGCCTTGAGGCGATTGAGGCGGCGCGGTTGATGGGAGCGCGGATCGTAGTGGTGACGGCTAGCGATGCGCAGCGCGAGTTTGTGCTCTCGCTTGGCTTCGGCGCGGCATTGCGCGGCGTGGTCAGCATTGCTGATCTCAAGCGGCGCTTTGGCGATGATTTCGAGTGGCCGAAGACGATGCCGCCGCTGCCCGATTCGCGCAAGGATCCGCAGGGTCTCAAAGAGGCGGTGCGCCGCTTCAACGACCTGACCTTCAAGCCGATCGGCAGTGCGGTCGGCGGCTTCCTGCGCACGCCCGACAACCCGCGCGGCTACCCCGACTTGATCATCGAGCGCGCTGGCCACGATGCGCTAGCGGTGAGTGCGATGCTGATCAAGCCCTTCACTGGCCGGATCGTCTACTTCGAGGATATCGGCGGGCGGCGCTATTCGTTCTTCGCACCGCAGATTTGGGTGCGCCAGCGCCGCATCTACATGCCGACGGCCCAGATCTTCGGTACGCACCTCTCGAACGCCTACGAGATTGTGCGGATGAACGAGGAGATCAGCGCCGGTCTGATCACGATCACCGAACCGGCAGTGGTGCCGTGGGAGCAGTTGCCCGAAGCGCATCAGGCGATGTGGGAGAACCGCCATACCGCGGCGACCTACGTCGTCAACCATGCCTTGCCGCGGCTTGGCATTAAGACCAAGGACGAGCTGTACGAGGCGTGGACATCACGCGAGGAGTAGCAGTACGTTGGTGAGGGGCGTCGTGGGGCGGATGGCCATCTGCCCCTACGACGCCCCCTGCCGTGGCTGCCCTGATGGGCAGACCCGTTCAAGCCAGATGATCCCGCTGATGGCAATTATCAGCAGGCCGGCGAACACGAGGTAGGCCTCGGATGGTCGTGCTTGAGTGACATAGACCCCTACCAACCCGCTCGCACCAGCCAGCAAATAGCAAGTCAACACCGCTTCGCGCTTGGTCATGCCGAGGGCGTGCAAGCGGTGGGAGAGGTGGTCTTTGCCGGCAGTGGTGAAGGGATTGACCCGCCGGCGGATCCGGGCCACGACGACGAGCGCGAGATCAAAGAGCGGCAACCCCAGCACGCAGACCGGCACCAACCACGTGACTAGCGGGGTATTGCTTAGAAAGCGTAGCTTGATCGCCAGCGCCGCCAAAATAAAACCGATAAACAGACTGCCGGTATCACCCATAAAGATGCTGGCCGGGTTGAAGTTGTAGCGCAGAAAGCCAATACAGGCGCCGATCAATGCCGCCGACATCGCGCCGACCAACACCTGCCGCGGTTCATTCATCGCTGCCAGCAACAGGAAGAACGCAGCGGCGATCGTGGCCACCCCGCCAGACAACCCATCCATATTGTCGAGGAAATTGATCGCGTTGGTGATGACAATCACCCACAGCAGCGTGATCGCCCAATTCAGCGCCGGCCATGGAAAGAGTTGCACCTGTGTCCCGCCGAGCAGCAGGACAATCGCGGCTAGCGTTTGCCCGGCCAGCTTGACGAGCGCCGGCATCCCCCAGCGGTCATCGGCCAGCCCAAACAGCGACACAATCGTCGCACCAAGCAAAATCCCAATCAATTCGCGAATATGGGCCTGATCGCCAAAAATGAGCAAGGCGGCGACGAACGCCGCGTAGATCGCTGCCCCGCCAAGCAGCGGGATCGGCGTGGTATGGCTGTCGCGCGCGCGGGGCACCGCGATGACGCCGCTGCGCAACGCTGCCCGCCGCGCGATCGGCGTGGCGAGGATCGAGAAGGTGAGCGCGGCGATCAAGATGAGGGCGATATTAGCCATAGCCTGTCGTTTCAACGCCAAGACGCAAAGCTGCGTGTCGTCTTGGCGTCATTTGCGCGCCTGTTCAATCAGCGCAATCAACTGCTCGACCCGCGCCAGCTCGTTGGTGCGCCCGCTGTTCTGCAAGACCGCCCGCAACCGGCGCGCTTCGGCGAGCGCCGCATCGTATTGCAGCGTTTCGCTGAGGATCAGAGTGTATTGCTCGCTCAACGCAGCATTGTCGGGTTGAATAGTAACCGCACGTGCATACGGCGCGACCGCGCCGGCCATATCCTCGGTCTGCACCGCTAGCCGGGCCACGGCGGCGTACAAGCCGGCGGCTTGCGCGGCAAGGGTGGGCAGATCAATGGCACGTTCGGGCTTGTCTTGCGCTTCGGCGAGGGCCTTTTCGGCTAGCTCGGCTTGTGCCGCAAAGGCAGTGCGGAGTTGGCCGAGCAGATCGGGCCGGCTGCTCAGCCCCCGCGCGATCCGGTCGAGGTTATCAACCATCTGCTGCGGCGCCTGTTCGATAGCTTGCAGGTAGAAGGCCGTAGCCGCGTCGAGATCGCCGGTGCGGAAACGCACTAAATCGCCGCGGCGGAGGGCGGTGTCGCCAAAACGAGGATCAAGCCGGGCTGAGGTTTGCAATAACTCATCAGCTTGTTGGAAGAAAGCGCCAGCTTGGGCGGCATCGCCGCTCGTCGTTGCGTGCTCGGCCAGTTGCATCAACACGCCGGCCCGCTCGTTCATCAGCGCCACATCTTGCGGCGCAATCTCGGCCACCTGCTCGTACCACCGTAGCGCCGTATATAATCGTTGCGCGTCACCTGTCCACCCATACCAGAAGGTGTTGATCCGGCCCAGATTGGCGTAGTGATCCTTGTTAAGCGGGCTCAGTTGGTGGGCGCGTTCTATGGCGGCCTCGGCGTAGGCGAGCAGGCTGAGCGGTGATGAGCGTTGGACGAAGGCGGAAACTGCTTCCACGCTATCAAGCCGCAGCAGTGCGTTGAGATCGGGTTTGCCGGCATCGCCAATTGCTGCGCCTTGCGCGCGTAGCGCATCGGCGAGATTCATCAGAGTGCGGGCCAAATGCAGGTAATAGAAATCTTCGCCGGGATTAGCGCGGATAGTGGCGATCGACTCATTGAGGGCGGCCAATAATGCTCGTGGCGACGTTTGCCCCTGCTCGCTATAGCTTTGCGCTTGCTGGAAGCGCATATCGGCATAGACTGGCTGGATGTTCAGCCACCAGATCAAACCGGCAGCGACCAAGCCGATCAAGCCGGCAGTACCGAGCATACCGGCAGCAGGCCGGCGGGTAGCAGGCCGGCGCGTGAGTGGGCGTTGCTGGCCGCGCCGGGCCGGTTGGCGTGCTGCCGTCTTGGTTGCGGCAACCGGCTCAGACGCCGGTGCCGGTTCTTGGCTGCGCTCGATCCGTTCCGCCGCAACCGTGAGGCCCAGCAGCAGCCAAAACATCATCAGCGTCGCTACAATCGGAATGCCGGTCAAACCCTCGACCAGATGGGCCGTGATTGCGCTCAGGATGGCGATGATGAGCAGATGGTGTCGCCAACTGGCCGGCTGGCGCAATTGGTGCAGGCAGAACCAGACAAAGCTGCCGATCAGCCAGAGATACGCAGTTAGCCCCAGCAACCCTTTGGTCACCACTTCATCGAGGAAGGCCTGATGCGAGCGGTCGGGCGACGCGCCGCGCGCTTCGACATTAGCCAGCGATGGCGGGTAGAAACGGTTGAACGCGACAAACATGCTCTCTGGCCCCCAACCGATCAGCAATCGCAGCGGGTCGCTGGTGATAAGACCGATGGTTCCGCCAGCATGCTCGTCTCCCACCCAGATCAAACGCCGCACCAACCCGGTGCCGCTCTCGACTTCCAACAGCCGGCCCATCCGGCCAAGGTACGGCACCTCGCGCAATTGGGTGAAGAAGGGTGCATCTGAGAGGTTAAACGCGATCAGAAAGCCGCCGGTCGCCAGCGTGATCGCCACCCAAGCTGCCAGCGCCTGCGCCAGCAACCGGCTGCCGCGCAGATTGCCGCTCGCCTGTAGCCGCTTTCGTCCGTGCCACAGCGTGAGTGACACGAACAGAAACAGGCCTGCTCCCAAGCCAATCCACGGCCCGCGGCTCTGGCTAAAGAAGATGGTGACGAGGACAAGACCGAGCACGATGGCGCTAGCCGCGGCCTTGAGCTGCCATCCCAACCGCGATGGTTCCGCCGGCGCTGGGCCAAACAGGGTTAACCCATAGCCAGCGAGTAACGCAACCACTGCCAATCCCAACCACAACCACCAATCAAGCGCATTGGCGGCAATGTCGGGAGGAGCGAACTGTTGCACGCCGGCGGTGGCATTGATGGCGAAGGCCAGCCCAAACCCGAGCAGATACGCGAAGGTGAGCAGCAGGGGCCAGCGCGGCAGCGGCTGGCTGCGGTTGATCGTCAGCAACCACCAGAGCGCTGTCGCACAGATGACTGCTCCCGGAAAGAGCCACCAATAGCGGAAATCAATGGTGCGGATCGCGACGCTAAACTTCAAAATCGCGATAATCAGCAGCGTGCCGGCCAGCCAGAGCAAGCCGCGCGCGATTGCCCAGCGCCATTCGGCGGACGGCTGTGAAGTGAGCGGTGCATTGCGCGCGGCGGCTAGCGCCGCGAACAGCCGGTAGAGCGCCAGCGGCACGATCATGATTAGATACGCCGCCACAAAGATCGAATTGCCGAGGGTCGAAGCCACCCGTGCAATCACATCGCCGCGCCACGGCAGCGGGTCAAGCTGGTAGTGCTGCATGATGCCGTACACTGCCACCACCGCGGCGGCGGCGAGGCTCACCGTGATTAAACGTTCGCGTTGAGCAGGGGTGCGCACGGTGAATGCCACCAGCACGCCGAGCATAAGATAGGAGAGGTAGGTGTACAGCCCCTGCATCCGCTGGTATGACCCCCACAGACTGGCGGCGGGGGTGATCGAGGTGACAGTTGTTAGGATAAAGACGGCAGTGTAGGCAACCGTAGGCCAGAAGAGCGGCATTGCGCGCAGCGCGGCCCACCACGAGCCGTTCACTGGCGGTTGATCTGAGGCGCGCTGATTAAGCCAATCGAGCAGCCAGACGATGGCCGCGGCAACCCCGATCAGCGCCAGCGAACGCAGCGTTGCCGCTTTATCAGGCTCAAAATGGCGCGCGGAATAGAGGTTGAAATAGATCGGCACTAGCGTCAGCGCCAGCAACCAGCTCGCCTCAACGATCCACGCGCTCCAGCGACTGAGCGAACTTTGGGGGGACATAGTGGCGACAACGGCCTCTCTATTGGGGCAGCCGATTGGCTGCCCTGCTCATCAGTTTATGAAGCTCGCTGGGGGGACGGCCCGCGGGTTGCCCCAGCCATCCCTCCTTTCCACGCCTGCGCCCGTTCCAAAATCTGGCGGGCATTGGCCCGGCTATGGTCGTTAGGTACGCCGTCAAGCATCGCCGCAATTTCATCGATCCGTTGTTCAGGCGACAACGGCTCAACGCTGGTGCGGGTGCGTCCAGCGACCACTTCTTTGCGAATATGGTAATGGGCGTTAGCAAAAGCGGCGACTTGCGGCAGGTGGGTAATACACAACACCTGATGGCGCTGGCTGATCGCCCACAACTTTTGGCCGACCACATGCCCAGCTCTTCCACCCACTCCAACGTCAACCTCATCAAAAATCAGGGTCGGCACCTCATCAACTTGCGACAAAATCGATTTCAGCGCCAACAGCAAGCGCGCACTCTCACCGCCGGAGGCAATACGGGCGAGCGGCTTAAGTGGCTCGCCGGGGTTCGGTGAAATCAGAAACTCGACCCGGTCGATACCGGTGCGATCGCAGGCCAGCCGGCGACCATTGATCAGCGGGCCGTTCGGATCATCGCTATGATCAATCTGGACGGCGAACTGGACATTCGGCATCGCCAAATCGCGCATTGCCGTACTGATTTGGCGGCTCAACTCCTCACCGGCCTGCCGCCGCCGTTGCGACAGTTCAAGCGCGCGGCGGGCCAATTCAGCGAGCAGGAGTTGCTCTTGCGTCTCAAGGGCGGCGATTTGGGCGGCGCTGTTGCTCAACCGCTCGATTTCGGCCTCGGCGCTGGCGGCCCGTTCGATCAATGTTGCCAAGTCGACGCCATACTTGCGTTGCAGATCGCGCAACACGGTGAGGCGATCTTCAATCGCATCGAGCCGGCGCGGATCCACGTCGAGATCGGCGCGATAGCGGCGCAACCCGATCACTAGTTCTTCGAGCTGGTAATGTAACTCAGTGGCTTGCTGAGCCAGCGGCCCGGCCCGCTCATCGAAACGGGCTAGCTCGGTAAGCGCACCAACCGCCAGCGACAGCAACTCAACCGCCGGACGCCCGCCGCGCCCCTCAGCGCCGGTGTACAACGCCCGGTATGCGTCATCAGCCAGCGTGACAATGCGCGTCGCATTCTGCATCATCGCACGCTCGCGCAGCAACGCTTCCTCTTCGCCCGGCTTGAGCTTCGCCGCCGCCACATCGGCGCGCAGCATTTCTAGTTCCTCAATCCGGGCCTGCCGGCGCGCTTCGCCAGTGCGCAGATCGGCCAACTGGGCCTGCACCGCGCGCAACGCGGCCAATTGTTCGGCCACCTGCTGGCGGAGCGGTAACAGATCGCCGAAGCGGTCGAGCAGCTCAAGGTGGGTGCGCGGGTTAAAGAGCGATTGGCCCTCGTGCTGGCCATGAATATCGATCAAGCGGCTGCCGATTTCGCGCAGGGTGGCGCTATTGACGGCTCGGCCATTGATGCGGGCGACGCTTCGCCCCGATTCAGCCGAAATCTCGCGGGCGAGGATGATCTGATCATCGTCCTCGTCCAGCAGATCGTGTTCGGCGAGCAGGGGGAGCAAGTGCGGGCAATCATCGAGACTAAAGACGCCCTCGATCCGGGCGCGGGCACAGCCGGCGCGCACAAAGGTGGGATCAACCCGTTCGCCGCGCAAGGTGCCGAGGGCATCAATAATGATCGACTTACCGGCGCCGGTTTCGCCGGTCAGCACATTAAAGCCCTGCTCAAAGCGCAGATGCAGACGGTCAATAATGGCAAAATCCTGAATCTGCAACTCAAGTAGCATACGGCAGGCGCAGTACCCGTCTGAGCGTTTAACCACCGGAACGTGTTGCGATAGCTACACGCACTGCATTGTACCACAACCGTCTTGTCCACCGGTTGTTAGAAAAAGTAGCACAAAGGTTCTTGACAGTCAATCGCATCTCTGATATACTTCCGAACAAGTGAGCGAAAGAACTTTTGTTCTACTATGATGCTAGCCGTTTCGCGGAGGAGGGCTGCTATGGCAGTAACAAGTCGTGAAATCCGTTCACCGCGCCGGATGTCTACGATGGCCGTGCCGGCGCCAGCTCTCGGCACCACAGCATATATCGTGACTGGATTGTTGGCAGTTCTGGCGCTTTATGTGCTGGTCAGCGCCGTCATTAGTTGGGGGCAAGTCGTGGTTGACGATTGGCGATATGGGCGGCCACGCACGTTCCATCTGACGGCGGATGTTGGTCGCGCCGAAGAGACCGTTGGGCCGACGCGCCTGATCGCGATGAATCTCGACCGGCAGGTGTTGATCCTCGAAATTCCCGGTGGTGACGTGAGCAAGACGCGCACGCTGATCGGGCCGTACTTGGTAGGGGCGAACGAGGATTTGACGCCGATCACGATGCGCTTGGCCGATCTGAATGGCGATGCCTTGCCTGATCTGGTGGTTGGGATCAAGAACGAAGAGATTGTCTACCTAAATCGCGGCGATAGCTTCGGTCTCGTCACTGCCGAAGAGCGGCAGCAGATCGTGCGCCAGATGGGTCGTTAGAAAGCAGGATTCTATGGCGGCTGGCAAACGTTGTCTGATGCAACCGCGAGCCGGTGGTTGGCAGGTAGTGGGGGTAAGCCGGGCAGGGTTGGTTGCGGTTTGGGTGATGAGTGATGGACATCAAGCTGTGGGTAGGCGTGCTTGCTTGAGAGGCGCGCAACGCAATCACAAGGTAGCTCTTAGCAGATGTGCCCGCCGGATACCGGCGGGCACGCTGGTTGTTACGGGGAATGGTTGCTCAAAACGCAACGCACGTTTGGGTGGATAGGCACTGGATAGGTGTGTCGCTCTTACCAGTGAGAACGTATTGCTATTCGGTGGTTGGGCGTATGGCCGATCATAATTGTTGATCGCTGTGCGATGCCTCAATGCTCGGCGCTGCGCTCCCTTCTCCCACGCCAGTATTCGAGGGCAGACGGAACGTATGCTGTTGATGGCTCTCACCCCCATCCCCACTCTTCCCTCACGGCGGGAGCGGGGGAGCTGCGTGATGGCGGTCACGGCATTGCGGGAGTGGAACGCAGAAGCGCCCCTCTCCTGCGCCAGCATCTG
>JAUQOZ010000367.1 GCA_030550625.1 Chloroflexota bacterium
CTCTGCGTTCTTTGCGCCTTTGCGTTTATCATCCCTCTGCGCCTTTATGTTACGCGGTCAGAATGATCGGCCCCTCTTCGGTGATCGCCAGCGTATGCTCAAACTGGGCCGACCGCTTGCCATCAGCGGTGCGCACCGTCCAACCGTCACGATCGACTTTGGTCGTCGCTTTGCCAGCGTTAATCATCGGCTCGATGGTAAAGACCATGCCGGCCACAATTTTGCGCGTCTGGTTGGGGTCGTCGTAATGCAAAATGGTTGGCTCTTCGTGCAGATTGCGGCCCAACCCGTGGCCGGTATACTCGCGCACCACCGAAAAGCCGTTGGCTTCGGCATAGCGTTGGATGGCCGCGCCAATCGCGCGCAGCGGGTTGCCTACCCGCGCCTGCTCGATACCCAATTCGAGGCAGCGGCGGGTGACATCGAGCAACCGCTGCGTCTCGTCATCCACCTCGCCGACGGCAAAGGTCTCGCAAGCGTCGCCGATCCAGCCGTTTAGGCGTAAGCCGATGTCAATGCCGACAATATCGCCTTGGCGCAGCCGGTCGCGCTTACTGGGGATGCCGTGGCAGATCACGTCGTTGATCGAAGCGCAGATCGTGCCGGGGAAGGGCGGGATGTAGTTGCGCCGGCCAGCGGGCACATAGCCCTTGTACACCGGCTCGGCCCCGTGCGAGCGGATAAACTCCTCGGCAATCGCATCGAGTTCGGCGGTGGTCACACCGGGACGGATATGTTCGCGCAGCACGTTGAACGTCTGCCGCACCAATTGGCCGGCGGCGCGCAGCAGTTCAATTTGAGCGGGAGATTTAAGGATGATTGCCATTGGTTTACTCACAATCGTTTCAGCAGATGCTACCTATGTTATAGCACAGATCAGACGAGTCCCTTCAGCCGCCTCCCTACTCCCTGCTCCCCACTCCCTCCTCAATTGCCGGCGCGGGCGGGCGCGGCAGCAAGCCGGCCTGTTCCACCACCCGCGGAATCGCCCGCGTCCAGTCAACCGACATGATATGCACACCGGCCACCCCTTCGATACTCAGCAGTTCGTTGACCAGCTCGGCGGCCAGCGCAATCCCCTCGGCTTCGCTGTCAGCGGCGCGTTGCATGCGCTCGATCACCGCATCGGGCATCAGCGTGCCGGGCAGGTGATCGCGCAAGTAGATTGCCGACTGGGGCCGGCGCAAGATCATGACGCCGGCCAGAATGTAGGCCTGCTGGTGCAAGCCGGCGGCGCGCACGTCGGCCATCCAGTGGCGAAAGCGGGCCACATCGAAGATCAACTGGGTCTGGACAAACTCGGCTCCGGCTTCGATCTTCTTTTCGAGTCGCGCCGCCCGTTCGACGTTTGGGTTAGCGACGCTGCCGATAAAGAAGCGCGGCGCTTCTTTCAACGGCGTGCCCGACTGAAAGGTGGCTTGATCGCGCAAGGTGCGCAGCATGCGGATCAGTTGAAACGAATTCAGATCGAGCACATTCTTGGCGTCGGGATGGTCGCCGATGCGGGGATGATCGCCGGTCATCGCCAGCAGATTGCGCACGCCGAGCGCCGATGCGCTCAACGCATCGGCTTGCAACGCGATCCGGTTGCGGTGCTGGCAGGTCATCTGCATAATCGGCTCGATGCCGAGCTGCTGCAAGATTACGCTGCCCCCCAACGACGACATACGGGCAATGCCGCGCTGATTATCGGTCAGATTGACCGCATCGACATAATCGCGAATGTTCGTGGCGAGGGTCTCAAGGTGCGCGCGGGCCGCCCCCTTTGGCGGCGCAATCTCGCCAGTAACCACAGTCTGGCCGGCGGCCAGCCGGCGTTGCAGGGTAGAGTGCATAAGCTATTCGTCGGCAAGGGCCTGTTGCAGATCGGCGATCAGGTCGTTCGCATCTTCGATCCCGCACGAAAGCCGGATCAGATTGTCGCGGATGCCCACCGCCAGCCGTTCTTCACTACTCAGTTCATAGTAACTCATGAGTGCCGGTTGTTCAACCAAACTTTCGACCCCGCCAAAGCTGGGGGCGATGTAGGGCAAGCGCAGCCGGTCAACCACGGCCATTGCGCTGTGCAGATCGCCGGCCACCTCAAACGAAACGACGCCGCCGAAGCCGCGCATTTGGGCGCGGGCAATGGCGTGGTCGGGGTGATCGGGCAAGCCGGGATAATGCACTTTGGTCACACGCGGGTGGCGGGCGAGAAATTCGGCCACTGCCTGCCCATTCTGGTTGTGCCGCTCCATGCGCAAGGCCAAAGTCTTGAGACCGCGGCCTAGCAGGTAAGCCGCGTGCGGATCGCAGATCCCGCCGAGGATGCCTTGCGTCTCGCGTAGTGCGCTGATGATCGGCGGGCGGCCAATGATCACGCCGGCTAACAGATCGTTGTGGCCGGCCAGATACTTACTGCAACTATGCACCACGAGATCGATCCCGTAATCGAGCGGGCGCATGTTGTAGGGGGTGGCGAAGGTCGCATCGATCACGGTCTTGATCCGGTGTTCGCGGGCAATTGCCGCCACCGCAGCCAGATCGATCACCCGCAAGTAGGGGTTAGTCGGCGCTTCGGTGATGATCAAGCGGGTGCGGCCCGGCTCGATCGCGGCAGCGATGGCGGTTGGGCTAGCTGCTGCTACGACGCTGTGGGTCACGCCGAGACGGGCTAACATCGTACGGACAAACTGGCGTGTGCGGCGGTAGCCGTCATCGGTCAAAATCACGTGGCTGCCGGCGGGCAACATCGCCAGCATCACGGTGGTCAGCGCATTCATCCCAGAAGCGCAGAGCAGCGCCGCCGCCGGCGCATCCGGCGATTCCAGCGCGGCGAGGCGGGCCTCAACGGCGCGCACGGTTGGGTTGCCGTAGCGGCCATACTCTTCGCGCTCAAGTTCGCCCGACTGAAAAGCGATCAATTCGGCGCTATCGCGGAAGGTATAAGTGGCGCTCTGCACAATCGGCGGTGTGATCGAATCGAATGCGCGCCGGCGCGGTTCGCCAGCGTGGACGGCGGCTGTCGCGAGGCCGGAAGACTGGTTAGTGGGCATAAAAAAACCTCTCATCGGGGCGACGAGAGATCAGATGACGCGCTTCTGCCGGGGGCGAGAAGACGCCGCTCTCCTCTCATCTGCCAGCTTCATGCTGCCGGAGTTGCCACCCGTCAGGCGCTGATCCGCCGGGTTGGCGCGGTTTCATCGGGCCGGTCCCTCCACCGCTCTGGATGAGTGCAGCGTTCTGCAATTGGGAAAAGTATAGCAGGAAAGAATGAGGGTTGTCAATCTGTCGGGGCGAGATAGCCTCTCACCCTTAGCGTGTGCAATAGTAAATCTCGCCGCTCTCGGCGGTCAACCCCATCCGCAGCGCCGCCTCGCGATCGGGAACCATATCAGTTACCGTCGTGACCGATACGGTAAACCCGGCTTCGCGCAACCGATCGATATAATCGCGACCATACTTGCGCACATGATCTTCTTGCCCAAACGCAATCAGTCGTTCCTTTGGGTCAACGATCGTGGGATCTTCAAAGGTTGTTTCAGCCATAATCGGCACCAACAAGATCGCCCAGCCGGTTGGCTTGAGTGTCCGCCAAAATTCGCGCATCGCTTTGCGGTCATCAGGCACGTGTTCGAGCACATGGCTGCATAAAATAACATCGAAATATTCATCAGGATATTGAATATTAGTAATATCCATTTTGACCATGACACGGGGGTCGAGTAAATCCGCGGTGAGGTAGCCTTTGCCCAAGCGGCGCCGGAAGATCGACTCAAAGCATGGTTCAGGAGCGACATGCAGAACGTTTTTGGGTTGTGCGTCAAAAAGATTGGTTCGCTTAGTGAGGTACAACCATAATAAGCGGTGGCGTTCCAACGAACCGCAATAAATGCACATCGCGCCTTGGCGCTTTGATCTTCCGTAAGGGGCAAATGCGCGCGACTCGCGTTGGCAAACGGGGCAGAAACGACCTGTGCCACGATATTGAACGAGGTTGCTGATCTGCTAGACTCTATTGCGCACACTGCGCAGCGGTCGTTTGATTTCTTCGGGGAGGTTGCGTAGCGGGTTCGGCATAGAGTATTTCAAGAATACATTGGGGCGGGACTATATCACGTCTCGCCCCATTATATCACCATCACACCCGCAGGAAGGCTGACATAATCACCACATCGTGCAACTCGCCGTTGCGATCGATCGCGTGGCGGGCCAACTGGCCTTCGACAGCAAAACCTAAGCGCGAGAAGATCGCTTGGCCGGCCTTGAGCGCCGCTAGCATCGCGACCGTTACCTTTTGCGCACCCAATTCACGCGCCGCCTCGACGATCGCCTGCGCCATGTGCATCCCCAACCCGCTGCGCCGCCAGCCCGGTTTGACGATCAGGCGCAATTCGGCGACGTGGTTTGACCAGCCGGGTACCCGCCGCGCCGAGGTATAAGCCACGATCGAGCCATCGTCGGCCAGTGCAATGATCTGCCGCCAATTCTCGGCGTGCGAAGCGTTGGCCAAGCGGGCAATAATTTCGGGATTGGTGAAATCTTCTTCGAGATAGAGGATATCATCTTTCGGCAGGCTGAGACCGAAATCGGCCAGCGCCGCCCGATCACTCTCGGCCAGCGGGCGAATCGTCACCTGCCGGCCATCTTTTAGTGCTGCATTGCTTATCGCTTCGCTGCGTAGGGCCATGCCCAGCCTCCTGCTGTGTGCTGCTGAGGGACAGTTTCATATCGAAGTGTGTGAAATATACCACATGAAGTTACAGCCGGGTTACGCCGTGTAACATCTCTTTGAAATGGTCGATTCTTTTCCTAGATGGTGTTATTGAAACTGGTATAATTGTAACCGTTCCTTGGATCAGTAGCAACCGGCGGAGTCGCCCGGCGATCCGTCACAAGGAGGTCGTCATGAGCGAAAAGCGCGAAGTCGTCGTGCTCAGCGGTGTGCGCACGGCTATTGGCACATTCGGCGGCAGTCTCAAAGATACCCCACCCACCGAACTGGCGGCATTGGTGACGCGCGAAGCAGTTGCGCGCGCCGGTGTGCAACCTGACGAGATCGGGCACGTTGTCTTCGGCCATGTCATCAATACCGAACCGCACGATATGTATATGGCGCGCTACGCGGCGGTGCGCGGCGGTTTGCCGGTCGAAACGCCGGCGTTCACCCTTAACCGGCTGTGCGGGAGCGGGTTACAGGCGATTGTCTCGGCGGCGCAGTATATTTTGCAAGGCGATATTGATGCCGCCGTGGCTGGCGGCGCTGAATGCATGAGCCGCGGCCCTTATAGCCTGCCGGCGATGCGCTTCGGCGCTCGGATGAACGACTCGAAAGTGGTCGATATGATGGTCGGCGCGTTGACTGATCCCTTCGACGATTGCCACATGGGGGTGACGGCTGAGAATGTGGCGGCGAAGTGGGGCATTAGCCGCGAAGACCAAGATCAACTCGCCTACGAGAGCCACATGCGCGCTGCGCGTGCGATCGAAGAGGGCCGCTTCGCCGATCAGATTGTGCCGGTTGAGATTAAGGTCAAAGGCGGTACGGCTCAGTTCACCGTTGATGAGGGGGTGCGTCGCGATACGACGATCGAGAAATTAGCCAAGCTGCGTCCGGTGTTCCAGAAGGATGGCACAGTTACCGCCGGCAATGCCTCTAGCATTAATGATGCCGCCGCGGCGGTGGTGCTGATGGATCGCGCTACCGCCGAACGGCGCGGCTATAAGCCGCTGGCTCGCTTGGTCGGTTACAGCAACGCTGCCGTCGAGCCAAAGTATATGGGGATCGGCCCGGTGCCGGCGGTGCGCCGGTTGCTCGAACGCACTGGTCTGCGGATCGACGATATCGATCTCTTTGAGGTCAACGAGGCCTTTGCCGCCCAAGCCTTGGCTGTGATCCGTGATTTGGGCTTGCCAATGGATCGCACGAATCCCAATGGTAGCGGGATTTCGCTCGGCCATCCAATCGGCGCTACCGGTTGTATTCTGACGGTGAAGGCTATTCATGAACTGCACCGCACCGGCGGTCGCTATGCGTTGGTGACGATGTGTATCGGCGGCGGGCAGGGTATTGCTGCGATTTTTGAGCGCATGTAGGTGTGCTACAATTGTTAGGTGATGAGCGGGCGTGATGCCATTGCGCCCGCTCAAGGAATAAAAGCGAAATAAAGCTGTTTGGGAGGCTGGGATGGGCAAGTTAACCGACCGGGTTGCGATCGTGACCGGCGCTTCGCGCGGAATTGGGCGAGCTATTGCCCTCGCATTGGCTGCTGAGGGCGCTAAGGTGGCGGTGAATTACAACAGTAGCGCGGCTGCTGCGCAAGAGGTGGTTGATACCATCCACGCCAATGGCGGCGAGGCGATGCTGGTGCAGGCTAATGTGAGCCAAGCCGATGAGGCGCGCATGATGGTGCAGCAGGTGATCGAGCGCTGGGGCCATGTCGATATTTTGGTCAATAACGCCGGCATTACCCGCGACCGTACTCTGCGCAAGCTCACCGATGAGGATTGGAGCACAGTGATCCAGAATAACCTCAATAGTGTGTACTATTGCACCACGGCCGTGATGCCGTACATGATCGAGCGCAAATACGGGCGGATCATTAATATCAGCTCGTTTGTCGGGCAAGCCGGTAATTTTGGCCAAGCCAACTACGCGGCGTCAAAGGGCGGAATTATTGCTTTTACTAAGACCGCGGCGCTTGAGCTGGCCAAGCACAATATCACCGTCAATGCGCTGGCGCCCGGCTTTACCATCACTGATATGCTGGCCAAAGTGCCTGAACAGGTGCAAGAACAGATCAAAGCCCGCATCCCAATGGGCCGGTTTGGCTTGCCCGAAGAGATTGCGAAAGCCGTCGTGTTCTTAGCTGCCGATGGCGATTACATCACTGGCCAGCAGATTAACGTTAACGGCGGTGTGTACATGTAGCCATCATCTGCGCAAGCACTACGATTTGCGCATGCGTTCGATAATCGATTGAATATCGCCGACGTAGCCTTGCCACGCCTGCATCATCTCTTGGCTCAGGCGTTGTTGGGTGCGAATCGCGTCGGCGACGGCTTGTTCGGTAGAATGGCGCAAACTGCGACTGTAGTCCCAGTTTTTCAGCACGATGTCGAAGGCCATATCCGTGCTCGCGGCGAGGAGTTCGTTCCACGCTCGCAATGACTGGAACATCGGATCAGTCAGATCCGGCATCACTGGCCGGTTGGGGGTTGGGCGCTCGTGTTCTTCGTTGTTCGGCATTGTATCTGACCCTGTGTACAATAGACAATGTTGGCAAGATCGGTGATGGCCATAGCCATGCATCGCGCAACCCAATACTGGAATGGCGATGAGCCACATTGCCCTGATGATCCCTGCCGCTCTCATGGTATCACAAGCGGTTACAGACGAGTATAATGAATATCTCTTACGGCCCCGTCTCTTGCCGCCGCCGGCGCCCTTGCACCGTGTGCGCCGGGTGCGGGTTGAGCAGCGGTTGGCGGTGGCGCTCGATGCGCCGCTCACCATTGTCGTTGCGCCACCCGGCAGCGGCAAGACTGTGGCGTTGGCCGCGCTCGCGATGCAGGGCGGTTGGCCGGCGGCGTGGTGCCGTGCCGATATGAGCGATGACCCGCCGCGCCTTTTGCGCCATCTGGCCGCTGCGCTGAGCCGGGTGGCCTCGTTCGATCCGCAACGACCGCCAGCGACGATCGATGCGTTGATCAATGCGCTGACCGGCGATCTCGGTGATGAAACCCTGTTGATTATCGATGATGCCCACCTGATCGATGAACAGCCTGAGCTGCGCGCGCTGATCGAGCGTTTGATCGCCGCGCAGCCGCCGCGCTTGCATTTAGTGCTGGCTGGCCGGCGTGAACCCGAGTCGCCATTGATCGCTACCGCTCGGCTGCGCGGCGAGGCGCTGCTGGTTGATGCCGAGGATCTGGCGTTTACCTCTGATGAAGCGGCTATGCTCTGGCAACAGGCTGGCAGGACGTTGCCAGCCGATTTCGATGAGTTAATCGCGCTGAGCGCGGGGTGGGCGCTGGCGCTGCGCATTGCGCTCGATGCCGCCGATTGGCGCAGTGCCTTGGGTTTGCGTGAACACGTGACGCCGGCGCTTGACGAATATCTGGAACGTGAGGTGTTAGCGCCGCTGCCCGCGCCGTTGCGCCAATGCCTCCAACGTAGCGCCGGCCTGCGTTGGCTTGAACCCGGCATCTGCGCGGCGCTCGATTCGTCGCTCAACGCGCCGGGCTTGCTGGCCGAGCTGCGCCGCCGGCGCCTCTTTGTTGAACCGTTTGGCGAGCACGGCCTGCGCTTCCAGCCGATTATCGCCGCTTGGCTGGCGCGCCGCGCTGCGGCTGATCCGGAGTGGCCTGCGCTGCACCGGCAAGCGGCAGCCTATTTTCAGCGCACTGGCGATCGAGAGAGCGCGCTGTATCATCAGATTGCCGCCGGTGATCCCGCTGCTGTGTCCACCTTCCTCCCCCTTGCGCGGACATTGCTCGCCGAGCGACGGGCAGAGGCGGTGTTGGATTGGATGCGCCGGCTTGCGCTGTCGGGCGATGAAGCGCCGGAATTGGTTGAGATACAGGCCGCTGCGCTCCATCAGCTCAACCGCCTTGAGGCGGCGCTCGCCGCCTATCGTCGCGCGGAACGCGCCTTTGCCGATCAGAACGATCGCCTCGGCCAATCACGCTGTCTCCGTGGCCAAGCGTCGATCTATCTCGATACCGTCCAACCGGCGCCGGCGACCGATCTGCTGCGCCGGGCGCTCAAATTGCTCCCGCGCCATTGCGGCGAAGAGCGGATCGAGCTGTTGTTGATGCAGGCTGAAAATTGGGCTAATCGCGGCCGGGCTGATATTGGTCTGCGCCTTGAACAGACGGCGCGTGCGTTGGCGATGGCCCATGGTTTAGAGCACTTGTATGCTGCTCGCGCTGAAACCTTGCGGCCACGCTTGTTGTTGCGCGCTGGTCGCCTGCGCGAAGCGCGCCAATTGCTCGAAGAACGGCTCTGGACAGAACAGCCATTTGCTCGCGCTACCGCTCATCGTGAACCGCTCTTATTGCTGGCACTGATCAATGCGATGCTCGGCGCCGGCCCCCAAGCGCTAGCGTTTGCCCACCGTATGTTGCTCGAAGCTCAGCAGAGCAGCAACCTTGTGACCGAAGCGCTGGCCGAATTGCGCCTTGGCCATGCCTATCAGTTGATCGCTCGCGGTGATGATAACGCTGCGCGCCAACACTATAGCCGCGGCTTGCGCTTGCTGCAACAGGTGACGGTGCCCCGCACCCGCGCCGAAGGCTACCTTGGCTTGACCTTGCTCCACGGCCATGCCGGCGATTTGGCGCGGGCCGAAGCCGATGCCCGCGAAGGATTGTTGCTGGCCGCTTCATCGGGCGATGAGTGGGTGGCGGCGTTGATGCTGCTGGCGTTGGGCAGCGTGACGCTGGTTGCCGATGATCCGCGCGGCTACGAATGGCTCGATCAGGCCGAGCAACGCTTCCAAGCCGGCCACGATACCTTCGGTCTGTTCCTCGTCCATCTGTGGCGTGCGTTGGCTGCGTTGCGCGCTGGCCGGGGCGCGACCGTTGATCCGCTCGTCGATCAGGTAATGCGTGAGGCGGTTGAACACGGCTACGAGAATGTCTTGATCGGTCCCAGCCTGTTTGGTCCGCGTGACATTGCCGCTCTCGTGCCGTTGTTGCTCCGCGCACGCGCGATGCCAGCCCATCGCGAGACGGCCATCCGCTTGCTCCGGCAGGGTTTTCCCTCGATCGCCGCTGATGATACGGTTGATGATTATCATCCCGGCTTTACCCTGCGCGTGCAAATGCTGGGCGCGTTTCGGGTGTGGCGCGGCAATCAAGAGATTCAGGCCCGCGAGTGGCAACGTGAAAAGGCTCGCCAGCTCTTTCAGTTGCTGTTGACGATGCGCGGGAATTGGGTGCAGCGCGAGCAGATCTGCGCGTGGCTGTGGCCTGATGCCGATCTCGAAGCTGCTGAACGCCAGTTTAAGGTGACGCTGAATACGCTCAATGCGGCCCTCGAACCCCATCGCCCGCCGCGGGTGCCGCCGTTCTTCATTCGCCGGCAAGGGTTAGCCTATAGCTTTGCCCCCTCGTTCGGCGCATGGATCGATGTTGATGAGTTTGAATTGCGCGCCAGCGGCGCCCAAACCACGACCGATCCCGATTTTGCCCGTCGCAGCGCACAGGCTGCCCTCCAACTCTACCGCGGTGATTATCTCGCCGAGTCGCTCTATGACTCGTGGACGATCGAGGAACGTGAGCGTCTGTTAGCCCGCTATCTTGCGACCGCCGTCTCGTATGCTGAACAGCTCAGCGCCGAAGGTCGCCATAACGAGGCGATCCAGATTGCCGAGCAGGTGCTGCGCCGTGACCGTTGCTACGAAGAGGCCTACCAGTTGCTGATGCGCGCCCATGCCCGCGCCGGCAGCCGCTCACAGGCGATGCGGTCGTATACCCGCTGCGTGCAGGCGCTGCGCGAAGAGTTGGGGATCGAACCGCTGCCCGAAACTGAGGCCCTCTACCGCCGCATTCGCCAGAACGAGCCGATTTGACAGCTCTTGTGAAAATTTGTACGATGAACGTGAACCATGGGTGTTCGATCCGCTCAACCGCGGATTGTGCCGCTGCGTTGGTCGATTCGTTGTGGCTATCGCTGTTCAATAACAATGGAGCTCCATCTATGGATCCGATCTTTGCTGCTGTTCGCCAAATTCAT
>JAUQOZ010000065.1 GCA_030550625.1 Chloroflexota bacterium
AGGGGCATGCTCTACCTGTGATAGTGAGACGGACAGCCGTCCGGCTTTACATATATTCCTTTTGCGCCCCTTCGCGTTCTCTGCGCCTTTGCGTGTACATCCCTGCGCCTTTGCCCCTCAGCGGCGAGGAGCCGGACAGCCGTCCGGCTGTTAAAAAATCCCTTACAGTTTGATGAATCCGTGTTCGCAACCCGCCGCCGATGTGCTATAATCAAACCAAACCGCCGCGCCATTAGGCGCGATTTATGTCGATATAACACCAAAAAACCGACATCGCCATCATTCTCTCGGACAAATGTTTCAGGTTCAGATCGCCTATTTGCCCTTGATCACGCTTGTCAAGTGTAAAGAGTTTTTAACGCGAGCATACCATGCGCGACTTTGTTCACTTGCATGTCCATTCCGAATATAGCCTGCTCGACGGCTACGCCACCACCAAAGGCATCGCTCAGCGCGCCGCCGATTTGGGCATGGATAGCATCGCCCTCACCGACCACGGGGTGCTGTACGGTGCGATGGAGTTTTACGAGGCAGCCAAGAAAGCCGGCATCCGCCCGATCCTCGGCGTCGAAGCCTATATGGCCCCCGGTTCGCTCAGCGACCCGATGACCAAAGGGGCCAAGAACTATTTCCACCTGCTGCTGCTGGCCCAAAACGAGACCGGCTACCGCAATCTGGTCAAGCTCACCACCCGCGCTCACCTTGAAGGCATGGGGAAAGGCGTCTTCGCCCGCCCCCGCATCGACCGCACGCTGCTCGAAGCCCACCACGAGGGCTTGATCGTCACCTCGGCCTGTCTGGCCGGCGAGGTGTTGCACTATCTCAAGAGCGGCGATCGCCGCACCGCCGTCGAGACGGCGGCCTACTACCGCGATCTGCTCGGCCCCGACCGCTACTATATCGAGTTGCAACTGCACGATAATACGCCCGAACTCGAACCGCTCAACGATGAACTGGTGCGAATCGCCCGCGAACTCGGCATTCCCCTTGTCGCCACCAGCGATGCCCATTTCGTTCGCCCCGAAGATAAGACCACCCAGCATAAGGTGATGGCGATGGGCATGAATATGACCTTCGCCGAGTTCTGCGCCCGCGAATACGCGATGGACGAAACCTACCACATTATGTCGGGCGAAGAGATGTGGGCCCGCTTTAAGCGGTACGGCGCCGAGCCATTGGAAAATACCCGCCGCATCTCAGATATGTGCCGGCTCAAGCTGGAGTTTGGCCGCGTCCAGTTGCCAGTCTTCGAGCTGCCGGAAGGGCACGACGCCGCTTCGTACCTGCGCCTTGTCTGCGAAGAGGGGTTGATGCGCCGCTTTAACGGCCAGCCGCCCGAGGAATATATGCGCCGGCTAGAGTACGAGCTGGACGTGATCAATAAGACCGGCTTCCCCGATTACATGTTGATTGTGTGGGATTACGTCAAATTCGCTCGTTCGCGCGGCATCCCCTGTCTGCCCCGCGGTTCGGCGGGCGCGTCGCTCGTGCTCTACGCCCTCGGCATTACCGATGTCGATCCGGTCAAGAATAAGCTGCTCTTCGAGCGGTTCCTCTCGCCTGAACGGCTTGAGATGCCCGATATCGATACCGACTTCGCCGATTCGCGCCGCCACGAGATTCTTGATTATATTGCTCAAAAGTATGGCCGCGAGAATGTGGCCCAGATTATCACCTACGGCACCCTCGGCGCCAAGGCAGCCATCCGCGATATGGGCCGCGTGCTCGGCCTCGATCCCGGCGAGGTTGACCGGGTGGCGAAGCTGATCCCGTCGCTGCCGGTTGGCACCACCATCGCGCAGGCGCTGGAGCGGGTGCCTGAATTGAAGCAGATCTACGAGACCCAGCCCCATTTGCGCGAGTTGATTATCGAAGCGCAGAAGGTCGAGGGCCGTATGCGCTCGGTCGGCACCCATGCCTGTGGCGTGGTCGTCAGCCGCACCCCGCTCGAAGAGATTGTGCCGCTCCAACGCACCACCAAAGACGAGAACGCGCTGATGGCGGCGTTTGAGGGGCCGACGCTCGCCAAGATGGGTCTGCTCAAGATGGATATTCTCGGTCTCACCAACTTATCGGTGGTGGCCGAGGCGCTGAAGTATATCGAGCAGACTACCGGTCGCCGCATGTGGCTCGATGAGATTCCGCTCGATGATCCGAAGGTGTTTGAGGCGTTGGGCCGCGGCGAGACCAAGAATGTGTTCCAATTGGAATCAGCGGGGATGACCCGCTATCTCATGCAGTTGAAACCGACCCGCGTTGAAGACCTCTACGCCATGGTCGCGCTCTACCGGCCCGGCCCGCTTGAGCAGATTCCGGTCTATATCCAGAATAAGAATAATCCCTCCCAAATCCGCTATCTCCACCCGGTGCTTGAGCCGATTTTGTCCGATACCTACGGCGTGATCGTCTACCAAGAGCAGATTATGCAACTGCTCCAGACGGTGGCCGATTATACGCTCGGCCAAGCCTATATCGTGATCAAGGCCATTAGCAAGAAGAACAAGGAGCTGATGGCCGAAAACGAGGCGATCTTTAAGCAGGGGTGCCAGCGCAAAGGCATTAGCAAAGAGGTCGCCGACCAGCTTTGGGAGCTGATCTTGCCCTTTGCCGGTTATTCGTTCAACCGCCCCCACGCCACCCTCTACGGCTTGCTCAGCTATCAGACAGCATGGCTCAAGGTGAATTATCCGGTCGAGTATATGACCGCGGTGCTGACCGGGGCCGGCGGCGTGATTGAAGATGTGACCAAGGCCGCGCTTGAGGCGCGCCGGTTGGGGGTGGCGGTGCTGCCGCCCGATGTCAATCGTTCGCAAAAGGGCTTTACCATCGAACCGCTGGCGTCGCCGTTGCCCGCTGGCGTCACCCATAACCGTGGCATTCGCTTCGGTCTGATGGCGATTAAGAACGTCGGTGAAGGGCCGGTTGAGGCGATTATCGCCGCCCGTGAGGCCGGCGGCCCGTTCCAATCGCTCGAAGACCTCTGCGCCCGTGTCGATCGCCACGCCCTCAACAAGCGCACGCTGGAAAGTTTGATCAAGGCCGGCGCACTCGATTCGCTGCCCGGCACCCGCCGCCAAAAGCTGGCCATCCTCGATCAGGCGGTGAACGCTGGCATTGAAGCGCAGAAGGCACGCGAAATCGGCCAGAGCAGCCTGTTCGATATCTTCGGTGAAAGCAGCAACAGCGGCCCGACCGTGGCCCGCATCCCAATGCCGCTCATCACCGAGACCCCCGCCGAGCAGAAAGAGGTGCTGCTGTGGGAGAAAGAGCTGTTGGGGCTGAATATTTCAGACGATCCGATCGCCAAGGCGCTGGAAGGGATTGACCTCAGCGGCGCCACCGAGCTTGGCTCGATCACCGAAGAGCTGATCGGCGAGACGCTGACCTTCGTCGGTGTGCTGAGCGGCGTGCGCCGGATTGCGACCAAGAAGGGTGATTCGATGCTGGTGGCGATGCTCGAAGACCTCACCGGCAGCATCGAGATCGTGGTCTTCCCCAAGGTGCTGGCGAAGTCCGCCGATCTGTTGCAGAACGATGCGGTGGTGCGGGTGACGGCGAAAGTCGATAACCGGCGCGATACGCCGCAGTTGGTGGTCGAGAGCGTGGAAGCGCCAAGCACGATTGATGTCGCCGCCAGCGCGCAACCGGTCGAGATGGATCTGGAGGGGATGAGTGAGGATCTGATCGGCGACATGGTGATCGAGCTGCCAGCGCCGGCACCCGCCGCGCAACCGGCGCCAGCCCCGGCTGCTGCTCCTGCCAGCGCGCCTGTTGCTGCCACGCCTGCCGCCACTCCGCCGCCGGCCAAACCGCCAGCCGTGCGTCCGCGCCAGCCGGTCAAGCTAGCCAGCAACGGCAATGGCAACGGGCATAGCAATGGCAACGGCCACGGGAAGACATCCGAACCGGCCCGCGCCGATGGCCCGCCGGCGCGCAATCTGCGCATCTACCTGCCGCGCAGCAACGACTTCGACGCCGACGTGGCCTTGATGCAGCACATCCACAGCCTGCTCAGCGCCAGCCACGGCCACGATCAGGTCACACTGTACCTGCCTAACGGCGTCGGTATGGTCGTGCTGCAATCGCAACAAACCATCGAACTGTCAGACGCGCTGGTCAACGAGTTGCGCCAGATCCTCGGTCACGAGCGGGTCTTGGCGGCATAAGTAAAGCCGCACGGCCGTGCGGCTCTCTCCCACACGGCAGTGCGGCTCAAGGCGCAGAGGGGGCCAAGGCGCAGAGACCTCAAACGCAAAGGCGCGAAGGACGCAGAGGAGCGCAAAGATTGACAAACGCAAAGACGCCAAGAACGCAGAGGAGCGCAGAGATGTTGGGTTTGGAACATCCCCTGCGCCCTCTGCGGTAAACCTATCCCCCTGCGTCCTCCGCGCCCTCTGCGGTAAAAAAAGATCACCCCGCGCCCCCGGCGGTAACATGATCGCGGCTATTTGGCTCCCACCACAAACTCACCCACAAACGTCTGTTGCGAATGGTGGCTATACAACACCAGCGTATACATTCCCGCCGGCACATCGCGCAGCGATAACGTCCCGCTCACCCGGCCATCGCCATCGGCGCGCACCGTCGTCACCGTCACCGGCGGCGCGCCATCCGGCGGGTTATACCAAATTCCCACCGGCTCACCGGGAGCAAACCCAGCGGCGGCATAGGTTAGCGTTTGCCCGGCCACCGTTATCTCCGGCGCGCGCCAGTAGGTCAATTCCGGGCCGGGGCCGATGGTAGCGCGCGGCACATTACTCTGCCCGCGGCCAAAATCGGTCACGCCGTCACGGTAGGCCAAGCGGGCTAGCCGGCCAATCGCAACCCCATTCGGCGCCTCATCCCGCACCCGGAAGCGGATCGTCATCCTCACCAGATCACGGTTAGCGGCCAGCGGGCCGGTACGGATCGTCATCAACCCCGGCTGCACCTCGCTCACCCACACCCCGGCCCGGCTCGGCGTCGCATCAAGCAAGATCAACGTATTATCATCAAAGGGCAACTCGATCGTCGCATCAAACACTGGCCCGCGGCCATAGTTCTCCAACACGAGATCGAGCGCCAACACCTCGCCGGGCCGCGCCACATCATCCACCCGCTGCGCCAACACCAGCCGGGCCGGCTGCGCCCCGCGCGCCACATTCACCGTGTACTGCACATCATCGATCAGCCACGTGTCGCGTGTGCCGCTCACCTCAACCGTCGCGATGGTCTGGTTCGGCGGCGCAGTGAGTGTCACCCGATCAAGCTGACCGGTGAACGTGTTCGGATCAGCTACCACCCACCCAAGGATCGTGCCATTGGCGGCGAATGCCGTAAAGGTCAACGGATCAGATGTCGAAACAAGGGCGCTAAACGAAACGGTATTGTCAGGTAAGAAGATCCACCCACGACCGTCCCCGCTCACCCGTGCAAAACCGTTGCCATTCACCGCAAAAGCGCAGGTGCCGCCGAAATCAGGGCATGACTCGGGGAACGGCGCGTTGTAGCGCCCGCTGCGCAGATCGCCAAACCGCCAGCCAAAATGAAACACCAGCCCGCCGTAGGCATCGATCGATTGATTATCAGGAAAACCTTCAAAATCGAGGGTAAATGTTTGCTGCGATTGGGCAGCCGCCGCCGATACCGAAAGCAGCGACCAAACGATCAATACGATGGCAAGATAACGGCGCATGCAACCCTCCCTCACAGCAGCGGCGGTTGCTTTCTATTATAGGGGGTAGCGCCGGATGTTTGGATGGCAAATTTGTCAGGAATGGAACGCATGAGATAACGGTTTTGCGGGTAATCCCCCATTCCCTCCCGCTCTGCACAATGCTATAGTAGCAGTACAATCTATCTGCCGGCAGTGCAACCTCTCTGCAGATAGCGCGTACATGCATGCAAGCCTTCTCGGCTGCTCGAATTCGATACCCCAAGGTCGTTTACCGTCTTAAATGGCAAGACGGCAGGAAAGCGCTCGTTGTAGGGAGGCCGTATGTTTTTCGCTCACCGGTACTGGTTCGTCGCCCTTGTCGGTCTGCTCATCGTTGCTCTCACCGCGTGCGGTGGCGGCGGCAACGCTGCGCCGACCGCTACCCCCACCCAAGCCGCTGCCGCACCCACCCGCACCCCTCGCCCCACCCGCCCGCCTGAGCCAACCGCCACGCCACGCCCATCGCCGACCGCTGCCTCAACCCAAAGCGGCCAATTAGCGCTCGTTGATATTGGCCCGCTCGAAACCTATCGCCATGCGAGCGGCGTGTTTCGTATCGATGTGCCCAACAACTGGACGCTGCAAGACAGTAGTTCGCCCGATGAACTGTTGCTGATCTGGACTGATCCGACCGGTAATGGCGCGATCTTAGTCAATATCTTCGAGGATAGCCGTAGCTTTACAGATAGCCAATTGGTGAATCTGCTCAATACCTTCCTCGAAGATCGCTTTGGCAATCAACCCGACTTTTTCTACGAAGATCCTCGCCCACAGTCTGATGGCAGCCAACTCGTGGTCTGGTCATATACCGCAACCGCCGATAACAATATCCAAGCCACGCTGCTCGGCAACAGCTTCGTTGAGCAGCGCGGCAATAAGGTCTCAATCTTGACCACGCTCGTGCCGGATGAGCAGTTTGAAACCTTGCGCAGCCAGACCGACAAAATCATCAATACGTATGTCATCGACCCCAGCGCCGCGCTCGGCGGCGGTACCACCATTGGCGGCGGCACCACCAGCGGCGGCGGTCTGGCCCCGGTCGAGATCGGCCAGTTGCGCACCTATTCGCACCCTTCGGGTGTCTTTAGTATCGATCTGCCGGTCAACTGGACGCTCACCGACAATAGCCGGCCCGGTGAGTTGATAATGGTCTGGACCGATCCCACGAACAATGCCGCGATTATTGTGGATGTGTTAGCAGATAACACACAATACAGCGATGATCAGTTGGTGGATAAGTTGATTGCCTATCTCGAGAATTCATTCGGCAACCAGCCCGACTTCTTCTACGAAGACTACCGCCTGCAGAACGACGGCAGCATTCTGATCGTCTGGGGCTATACCTCAACCGCCTCAAACAATGTGCAAGCGTCAATGTTGGGCAACAGCTTCATCGAACAGCGCGGCAATAAAGTGGCCGTATTGACGACACTGGTGCCGGAAGAGCAGTTTGATGCGCTGCTCGACAAGACCAACGCGATTATCAATACGTACCGGATTAACCCGGACGCGCGGGTGCCGTAGATCATGTTCAGCCCTCTGTTCCCAAAGGTAGGAACAGAGGGGATTGGTTGATTGCGCTCAAGCTTGCTCTGAGCACGAGGGTGGAAATAAAGCGTGCGGCAGCTTGGCTGCCGCACGCTCCTCAACCATCACTAGTGTAGGTCTTCGCCGCTGCGTTATGCGGCAGTTAAACTGCCGCACTCCAGCGAGAATTACTCTCCGCACTCCTCGCGAGCCTAGGCCTTCGCCGCTGCGTAATGCTCGGCCACCTTCGCCCAATTCACCACATTCCACCACGCATCGACGTAGGCGGCCCGCTTGTACTGGTACTTCAGATAGTAGGCATGCTCCCAGACATCAATGCCGAGGATGGCCGTCTTGCCCTCCATCAGCGGATTGTCTTGGTTCGGCGTGCTCATAATGCTCAGGCTGCCGTCTTTCCCGGCGATCAGCCATGCCCACCCCGAACCGAAGCGGCCCAGCGCCGCCGCCTTGAACTTCTCTTTGAAGGCGTCGAAGCTGCCGAAGGCTGCGTCAATCGCTGCCGCCAGCTCGCCTTCCGGTGCGCCACCGGCGTTCGGCCCCATAATCTCCCAGAAGAAGGTGTGGTTCCAATGCCCGCCGCCGTTGTTGCGCACCGCGGTGCGGATGGCTTCGGGAATGGCGTCCAGATTGCTCAGCAGCTCTTCGATCGTCTTGCCCTGCAAATCGGGGTAGTTGGCCAAGGCGTTATTCAAGTTGGTGACGTAGGTCTGATGGTGATTATCGTGGTGATAATGCATCGTCGCTTCGTCAATGTACGGCTCAAGCGCGTTGTAGGCGTAAGGCAACGGCGGAACTTCAAATGCCATGAGTAACCTCCGAGACATGTTCAAACAATGACGGCCACCATTGGCCGTCAGCTTGCGCGTATCTCTATTGTACCGCGAATTATCAAACGAATGCTACACCGGAATACGATAGCGGCAGCAATGCCCGCCTTCGGCAATCGTCATATCACGAGTGATCGGCGTTGCCAGCAGATCTTCGTAGAGCCGCAACTCTTGATCGCAAATCTGCGGGTAACGGCGCGCAACGCAATCGAATGGGCAATTGTACTGCGTCATCAGAAAATCGCCATTCTCAAGCTGCTCGCACTCGCACATATAGCCCTGTGCGGCCAGCGTATCGGCCAGTACCGTCACTTGCGCCGCCCGCGACTTGCCGGCCAATTTGGGCGCGAGATCGGCGCTTAACGTCTTGCGCCGTTGCTCAAGCACCTCACTCACCGCCGTATCGCCGCCCACCGCGGCAACACTCTCGATCAGCTCGCACACCAGCCGTTCGTAATGCTTAGGAAAGAACGACTCTGCCCGTTCGGTAAGCGCATACAGATGCGCTGGCCGGCCAACGTTCCGGCGCAAGCCGCTAATGTAGACCAGCCCTTCCCGCTCGAGCGCGGTCAGGTGCTGGCGAATGCCAACCGCGCCAATTTCGAGCGCGGCGCTCAATTCAACGGCGCTCATCTCTCCGTGCCGGCGCAACAATTGCAAGATGCTGCGCCGCGTCGCCCCTTGTTCTCTGCGCTCAACTTTCATGGCCGGCGTCACCACTTTACGTATATGATCCTATCGATATGGCCTTATGGTGAGTATATCAATCGCGCTATGGCCTGTCAAGGAAGAAGCGCGAATTTTGCTACTTTAGCAACATCATTCTTTTTTAATTCTCTGGTATAATGCTAAGAGATCCGCAGTTAGGTTTTATGGAGTAGAGGCATGGGTCTCTTTTCTGGCAAGCAGCCGGCACAAGTGACGGAAGAGCAGATTTTGGCCGCGTTGCGGCAGGTGCAAGAGCCAGAGTTGGGCGGCGATCTGGTGTCTCGCCAAATGGTGAAGCACGTTGCGATTTGTGATGGGATCGTCCGCTGTACGATTGAGTTGACTACCCCGGCGTGCCCGCTCAAAGATCAGATCCGCGATGAGGTCGTCGCCGCGGTGAGCGCCGTTCCCGGCGTGAAAGAGGTCAATGTCGATTTCACCGCGAATGTGCGCCGGCCCGCCGGTATCCCTGAGCAAGCTGCTATTCCCGGTGTGGCCAATGTGATCGCGGTGGCCGCCGGCAAGGGCGGGGTCGGCAAAAGCACGGTGGCGGCCAATCTAGCCGTGGCGCTGGCCCAGATGGGGGCGCAGGTCGGTCTGCTCGACGCCGATGTCTTCGGGCCGAGCTTGCCGTTGATGTTGGGGGTGCGCGGCCAGCCGACCGCCGTCAGCGATGCCAACGGCCAGCCAATGATGCTGCCGCTGAACAATCACGGCATTAAGGTGATGTCGGTCGGCTTTTTGATCGATGAGTCGCAGCCGGTGATTTGGCGCGGGCCGATGGTCAGCCAATTGCTGCGCCAGTTCCTCTATCAGGTGGCATGGGCGCCGCTCGATTATCTGATTATCGATATGCCCCCCGGCACCGGTGATGTGGCCCTGACCCTCGCCCAAAGCCTGCCGCTGACCGGCGCGCTGATTGTGACCACCCCCCAACAGGTGGCGACGATCGATGTGATCAAGGCGATGGAGATGTTCCGCAAGGTGAATGTGCCGTTGCTCGGCGTGGTCGAGAATATGGCCTATTTCATCGCGCCTGATACCGGCAAGCGTTACGATATCTTTGGCAGCGGCGGCGCCGAACGGCTGGCGCGCCAATTGGGCGTGCCGGTGCTCGGCCAGATTCCGCTCGGCATGAGCGTGCGCGAGGGTGGCGATACCGGCCAGCCCGCGGTGATCAGCGACGCGCCCGATGCCTACGCCGATATCTTTCGCGAATTGGCCCGCCAAGTCGCTGCTCGGATTTCGGTGTTGCAGTACGCGACGGTGTAAGGCTACGACCAAGTCTCAGCGCGTTGTATCTTCCCTCCCCCAGCGGGGGAGGGGCCGGGGGTGGGGGCCATCGGGCGCAGCCCCCCTCCCATCCTCCCCCCTCCGGGGGAGGAGTCGCACTCCCCTCCCCCAGCGGGGGAGGGGCCGGGGGTGGGGGCAACCCTCCCCTAGCGGGGGAGGGGCCGGGGGTGGGGGCTAACCGCCCCCAGCGGGGTTAAGAGCCGGAGAGAACGTTTGACGAGCACAACCGTTGATCGTTGTGCGATGCCTTAAAGCCCGGCTCTACGCTCCCCTCTCCCGCCGTTAGGTGGGAGAGGGGCTGGGGGTGAGGGCTAGCAGCCCGCGCAGCGGGCTTTGTACCCCTAGCCCGGCCCTGAAGGGTCGGGGTTCGGGTCAAACCTTCTGTCCTCCCTCCCCCAGCGGGGGAGGGGCCGGGGGTGGGGGCAACCCTCCCCCAGCGGGTGAGGGCCGGGGGTGGGGGTAACACGGGGCGCGGGCCGCTGGCCCGCCTATCAGTAGTGCATTGCCCCGCTCACCGGCAAGCGCCTCCTCCCTCCCCCAGCGGGGGAGGGGCCGGGGGTGGGGGCCATCGGGCGCAGCCCCCCTCCCATCCTCCCCCCTCCGGGGGGAGGAGTCACCCTCC
>JAUQOZ010000068.1 GCA_030550625.1 Chloroflexota bacterium
CACGATCAGAGGGGCAAGGGGTGCGTTCCCCATCACCCCTCCCCCAGCGGGGGAGGGGTAAGGGGTGGGGGCATCAGCCCGCGCAGCGGGCTTCATAACCATAGCCCGGCCTTTGAGGGCCGGGTTCGCGATCAGAGGTTTTGTTCACTCTTGAACCGCCACGCTGAAGAGGGGCGAGGGGTGCTGGCCAACTCTCTATTACTTTTGTGTCTTTTCGTAGCTATTCCTCGCCACATCCGCCGCAGCTACTTCCCATTCACAAAATCCCGCACCAGCGCCGCAATCGCGCCGGGGCGCGGCGTCAGCGCATACGGATCTCCTTCAATCAACCCCTCGTATACCCCATCTGGCCCCAACGCAAACCGCTCGATCGCGCCGAGATCGACATCGCGCAACGACCATGCCAATCCCAAAATGTCATCGGCGCTCAGATCAGTGCGGATGTGCGGGCGCAGCGCAGTGGTCACGTGCGCGGCCAGCTCAACCTGCCGTACCGGATCGTGTTCGCGAATCCGGCGGGCAATCGCCAACATGATCATTTGCTGGCGCGCTTCGCGGGCGTAAGCACTGTCGGCGTGGCGGGTGCGGCTCAAGATCAACGCCTGCGCGCCATCGAGCCGCTGCTTCCCAGCAGGGAAATAGACCGTTGTAATCCCGTAATCCATCGTCGGGTAGGCCGGATCGTAGATCGCCTGCTCAAGCTCAACCTCAATCCCGCCGATGGCGTCAACTGCCGCAGTAAAGCCGGTAAAATCAACCCACACGATATGATCAATCGGTAGACCGAGCAGATTCGTCACTGTCCGCCGGGCGAGTTCTGCCCCACCGATGGCCGGGTTCATTTCACCGTAGACCGTCGCGCTGTTAATTCGCCCATAGCCGTATCCCGGAATTTCGACGATCAGATCACGCGGCAGCGAGAGCAGCGCCACCCGTCGCGTAGATGGTTCGATTCGCACCAGCATCACGGCGTCAGATCGCGTGGCCCAACTCTCACCGGGCCGCCGGTCACTGCCCAGCAACAGAATGTGAATCGCATCGCCCTCCGGTAGACGAACGCCAACGGTTGGCATCAGCGTCGGCACTGGCACGCGGCCATCAATTGCCGGCAAACGAATTGGCGTTATCGATGCGGCAACGGCCATCTCCAACATTGCTGGCGTTGGTGAGTCGCTAACAGCGATCGTTTCGCTGGTAGTCGTGGGTTGATCTGGCGATGGTAAGGGTGAGGGGATGGGGGTGGGCAACGCTTGGCTTGGCAGGGGTGTCGCTATGGCCATCATCGCTGGCGTTGCCGTGATCGCTGGCGAGGGCAATTGCATTGCCGCCACGTTCTGGCTAATCGTGATTCCTGCCAACACGACCCTGCCGGTTTGAAAGCCGAGCCAGCCGGCGAACAAGGCGAGCAGCAGAAAGAGGAAGTGGTGGAACGACCAGTTTCGCCTTGGGGGGCGTGCCGGTAGCGGCGTCGCGAGCAACGCTGCTAAGAGTGCCTGATCGCTTCCTTCGGCTAGCGCGCGGCAAGCGGCGCACTGGTCTAGATGATCGTGCAGGCGCGCTTGGGTGGTTGACCCCGAACCGGGCCGGATGCCGGCGGCGAGCAGCGCGCGCGCTTCACTACAGGTCATACGAGAGCCATTCGATCACCGGTTATGACGGATGAAGGTATATCCTATCGCAAGATGATTGCTATGCTCACATTCATCAATCTTGCACCAGTGATCACTATCGCGAGCAAAGTTACAGTTCCAATAAAAATATAGTACAGTGTAGTATACCATTTTGCCTGTCCATCTGCTATGATACAAAACGAAGCGATCTTCGCCTTTTTACAATGGTTAAGGAGCACTTGTATGCGACTATCCCGCCGGCTATGGTGGATCGGTGTACTGGTCGCGCTTGTCGGTTTGGTGGCGCCGGTAGCTGCTGCTCCGATTCGAAACAACATCGTGAACGTTAATCAGTTCGGTGATGAGAAGGATTTGCCGCCTAATCTGCTTAGTGATGAAGAAGTTGAGCGGATCGATCGCTTGCAGAATGGCGCATCGTATCCGGTTCCGATTAGCGAGATCAGCCCGGATGACGCTGCCGTATTGATCAGCTCCAGTGAAGGAATTGCCTTCCTCGATATCGCCACCGGCGATACGGTGCCGGTTGACACAGCCGTATTCGATTTCCTCGTCCCGCTGCCCTTCTTCGGTTTCGGCAGCTATAGTTGGCAAGACGAGAGCACGCTGGGCGTGCTGGCAGTCAACTTCTTTGCCACCGGCAACGAAGATGTGCTCGCGGCCCTCTTCATCGACCGGTTTACCGGTTCGATCAGCGCGGCGCCGGTCGGCATCCCCGATGAAAACATTGGCATTGTCTCGGTGGCGCCGAATCTCACCAGTTGGCTGATCGTGCGCGAACCGCCGAGCGAGAATGGCGGGGATTCGACGGCGAGTTTCAAGCCGTTTACCAAACGCTACACGATTGGCTTGCCTACCCCGTTTGCCGCCCGCGAGTCACGGATCGAGTTGCCGGCCCGCCTCCAGCGCCGGGTCGATCTCTTCCGCCAGCGCCATCCCGATTTGCTGGCTCGTTTTCTTTTCCAACAGCAAGATGATGGCACGGCGATTGAAGCAACCCGCGCGCCGTATAACCTCTTCCTCTACGATGCGAACACCGGCGAAGAGCGGTATGTCACCAGTATTCCCTACGCTTCAGCGCTGCTTAATGATACGTGGACGAGCGATTCGGCCCAATTGGCCGTTTCGTTCTTCGGCGTGCCCGATGCCGAAGGGCGCAGCGCCTACATCGGCTCGCTTTTCTCAGAAGAGATTTATCGTGATATGACCGGCAATCTGCCGCCACGCCAGAATCCGGTTATCCAAAACAACAATACCTATGTGATCGACTTTGCCAGCGGCCAGACACAGGTGATTCGCCCCGATGCCGCCGCCGGCGCGCCCATCCTCGAAGCCCACGATTGGGCTCCCGGCGGGCAGGCGTTGTTGATCAAGGCCCACCATCCGGCTTATCTCAAGGGCCGCACCCATCCGGTCTACTTCCCGCGCTTCTCTTCGCGCACCAGCTTCCGGTTCTACGACCGTGATGGCACTGGCCAGTTCCGCTGGACGAAGACCTTTGAGCATCCGATGTTGTCGGGCGGCGATGTCGTTTATGCGAGTATTGCCGATTTCGTCAGCCCCGACGAGATTATTCTGCGGGGCGTGGTCGGCAGCAATCGCCATCCCTATTACTACAACCGCGTTTCCGGCGAGTTGCGCAATCTGGCTGACCGTGCCGGTTCTTATTTCAATGTGGTTGCCACCAGCAGCAGCACCCGCCAGATCGTCTTTACCTATACCTCGTATACCGATCCGCCCGATATCTACCGTCTGCGCTGGGACGGCTCCGCGCTCTACCGCTTAACATGGATGAACGAAGAGCTGCGGGTTGAAGCTAATCTCCGCCAAGACCCGGTGACGTTTACGCTACGCAATCGGCAGGTGCGCGTTGGGACGTTAATCCAAGCGGCTGATGCGCCCTTCCCGCCCAAGGATGTTCGTCTCATCGTTTGGCAAGAGGGCGGGCCGAATGTGCCGATGCTCAATCAGTGGGCAGCCAATGTCGAGAATCCATACGCACTGCTGCCCTCGTTTGGCTTTGCGCTTTTGATCACGCCGGTCGCCGGTCGCCACGGCTATACGCCAGAGGTCTTCAATTCGCTGGTTGATAATGCCAACTTCGGCCAGATCGATATTGACGAGCAGGCCGAAATTGTGCAGCAAGCGATCACGCGCGGCTGGACGTCGCGGGGCAAGGTGGGGATTACCGGCTGTTCGTATGGCGGGTATTTTACCATGCAGAGCATTGTGCGCTACCCTGATCTGTACGCCGCCGCTAATCCGCAGTGCGCCTTTATTGATGTGCTCAGTGAATGGAAGCTCGGCAGCGTCATTCTGCCGCCTTACCTCGAGGGGTTGCCGCCGTACAAGGCCCTCAGCGAGTATGTCAAAGACTCGCCGAGCTATGGCGCTGATAAAGTGAAGGCTGCTGTGCTCACCTTCCATGGCACCGAAGACTTCTTACCGATCGTGCAGAACGAAAACTTCCACCTGCAATTGGTCAATCGCGGTGTGCCGGCCCGCATGGTGCGCTTTGTGTTTGAGGGTCACGGCTTAAGCATGCGGGAAAACCAGCTCTACGCCGCTCAAGAGCAGATTCAGTGGTTCCGGACGCATTTGAAATAAAGGGGGATCATGGCTGGCAGGGATGGGGTTGCAACCCGTCTCTGCCAGATCATCATTGATTGCGACAATGTTTACACGAAGACCTTTCTATTACCGCCTTAGCGAAGGCATGCGCATCAGTGTGCGTCCGCACTATCTGCCGGGCCATTCGTTCCCGCCGCTGCAACGCTTTGTCTTCGCCTACGATGTGCGGATCGAGAACATCAGCCGGCGCGCCGCTCAGTTGATGAGCCGGCGTTGGACGATTTACGATTCTATCGGTGAGGAACTGGAGGTGGTGGGTGATGGAGTGGTTGGCTTGCAACCACTGCTCAACCCCGGCGATGTGCATGAGTACCAGAGTTTCTGCGTGCTGAAATCGCCGCGTGGCTGGATGGAGGGGGAATACTATTTTCGCACGATGGACAATGCCTATTTCACGGCGATCATTCCGCGCTTCGATTTGATTGCCGACCCCGAATGGATCAATGACGAAGAGTGATTAGCGCGGTTGCATCCGCCCTCGTTCCCGGCGGTAAGTGCGGATAAAGACGATTGCCAGCAGCGGCAACAGCCACGGCCAATCAGGCCGTTCTTCGCGTAGCAGCCGCCAGATCGCCCGCAGTTGGATCAAGAACGGAAAGCGGGCGAGTTGCACTTCAGCAATAGCTTGCAATTGGCGCTGCCACGCCGGTGTGGTTGCCGGCATCGGTGGTTGCTTCGCCCCCAAGCGTGGGAGCGGTAGCCGCAGCGCGTCGAGCAGGCTGGCGCCTGTTGTGGGTGGTTTGTTCATAGGTTGGTAGGTTTACGAACGGCGGCAGAGGGGCATAGCGACGCTAGGCCCCTCTGCCGCCCCTGCCTTACGCGCCGAAGAACTTGCGGTTCTTCTCGATATAGCTCTTCCACTGCTCAGGTACCGAGTCGTCGGCGAAAATCGCTTCGACCGGGCACTCCGGCTCGCACGCGCCGCAGTCGATGCACTCATCCGGGTTGATGTAGTACTGATCTTCGCCCTCGTAGATGCAATCGACCGGGCAGACGGCGACGCACGAAGCGTCTTTGGTTCCAATACACGGCTCTGCAATCACGTACGGCACAGACAGCTCCTTCCTATCGGCACTGCGGTTTCCCGCGCGATGGTTGTTTGAGTTCAGACTACTACAGACCTTGAGCCGCCGTCTACCACTTTTGTACCACTTCGCCGCAAGGTTGCGGCTTCACCCGCAATGTCCGTTCAGGATGGTAGCTGACCAACCCGGTTGGCCCGCCGGGAATTTTGCGCACGGCCCGGCGCCGGCAGAGGTCAACCTCTACTGCGGCGTCGTTGCGCGCTTGGCTGTAATAGGCCGCCAGCGCCGCAGCCTCGGCAATCGTCCGTTCGGGCGGATGTTCGGCCCGGATGATTACGTGCGCGCCGTGGATGTTGCGCGCATGCAACCAGAGATCGGTGGGTCGGGCGATGCGAAAGGTCACTTCTTCGTTCTGGCGGGCAGTGCGCCCGATGTAGATCGGCAAGCCATCGCTCGAACGCACCTGTAACGGGCGTGAGCGCGGCGGGCGGCGCCGGGTGGGTGATGGGCGCAGGTAGCCGGCCTCTTCCGCTTCGGCGGCGATCAGGTCGATGTGGGTGGCATCATCGGCGACTGCCAGTAGCGCCAATAATTGATCTAATCCGGCTAGCCGCGCTTCGGTTTCGGCCAACCGTTCGGGCAAGATGGCACGTGCGCTTTTGGCTTTGTCATACGCCTTGAACCGCTCTTGCGCCTGTTCGACCGGCGAACGGCTGGGATCGAGCGCAATCCGCTCCCCTTCCACCACCAGCTCGGTTGCCCCCCGTGGCAATTGGTGCAGAAAGGCGAAGATCATCTCGCCTTCCCAGCGCAGCCGATCCAGCTCGTTGGCGCGGGCGAGCTCAGCCGCAATCTGTTCGCGTTGCCGCTCGAGTTGCTCGCGGCTGGCGTGCAAGCGCGCCGCCAGATCGGCCCGGCGCTGATCGCGTCCCAACGGTTGCTGGCGGGCGGCATAAAACTCCTCTAACGCTGCGCTCATGCTTGGCATCGCCACGGCGCCGGGCAAGTGCAACGGACGATACGGCGCGTAGGCGATGGGGCCGTTCTCATCCCGCACGAGATGCGGAGCCGGTGGCTCGGCCACGATTTCACGCAGCCGGGCCGCGATGGTATAGGCCGGCAAGCCTTGACCAGTCGCCGGTACTGCACCGCAAGCCCGTGCCAACACTTCGCGCGCAGCCTGCGGCGAGATGCCACGATAAGCGTTCACCAATGCCTTGACCGGATCACCCGGCCCTAGGATTGCTTCGATCTCGACGGCAGTGGCCCGCAATGGATCACGCTTGGCTGGCGTTGGCGGCAATTCATACACCCGCCGCGGCATGATCACCCGGCTGCTCATGCGCGGCGTCACCCGCTTGATCGCATCGAGAATCAAGTTGTTATCATCAACCAAGATGATGTTGCTGCGCCGATCTTGCGGCTCGACCACCAGATCGCAGCGCAACAATGCCGCCTCATCCGCCATCTCATCATCATCCAGCTCATCGTCGGCTAGTTCATCAGCGTTCACCAGCGGTTTGCGCGACTCCGTCGCTTTCGTTATACTGAACAAAACGACCCGTTCGTAGGGCGGTTGTTCAATGCCCACAATGCGACCGCCGAGCAGGTATTTACGCATTAAAAGCAAAAAGGGCGGTTCGCCGTCAACGCCACGGCTGAGGCGCTGGCTCACCAGATGAATCCGCGCTGCCTGCGCGTCAGCCGACGCTAGTAGATACCGGCGCTGGCCATAGGCATAGATCTCTAGCCCGATGGCGAGTGGCCCAACCAAGACCACGCGCTGGATCCGCCCAAAGAGGAGCGTTGCACGCAGTTCTTCAACGACAGCCGTTAACGTGAGAGCATCAAAATACATCGTTGCACCATACGGGGTCAACCCTATCGCCGGCAGGATACCACAAGACGAGCGTAGGCATGGAACAGGTTCTTAATCCAGTGTTGCAAGGCAAGCCGCCGCAACCGCTACTCGTAGTGATCTCAGGCCCGTCTGGCGTCGGCAAAGACTCGGTGCTGATGCGGATGCGCGAGCTGGGGTTCCCTTTCCATTTTGTCGTGACTGCGAATAGCCGGCCACAACGGCCCGGTGAGATCGACGGCGTTGATTACCATTTTGTGTCCACCGAGCGCTTTCGTGAGATGATCGCCAACGATGAGCTGCTCGAATGGGCTGAAGTGTACGGCCAATATAAGGGTATTCCCAAATTCGAGATCCGGCAGGCGATGGCCAGCGGGCGCGATGTTATTTTACGGATCAATGTTGATGGCGCAGCGACGATCAAGCGGCTCGCGCCTGAAGCGGTGTTTATCTTCCTTGCGCCGGCTTCGCTCGATGAGCTGCGCCACCGGCTGATGCTGCGCCGCACCGAATCACCCGCCGAGGTTGAGCGCCGGTTGGCGATGGTGGCCGACGAGTTGGCCCAGTTGCCCAACTTTGATTACGTGGTGATCAATCACGCTGACCGGCTTGATGAGGCGGTTGGCCAGATTCGGGCCATTATCAGCGCCGAAAAAGCCCGCGTCTATCCGCGCCGGGTCAATTTGTAAGGCCATAGCATTGCTACGCCTAACCATATTCGATTCGGAGAAGAATTATGTCCATTCAAGAACGCCTTGCCAACGATCTGAAAGAAGCGATGCGCGCCGGTGATAAGGTGCGCGTGAATGCGATTCGCGCCGCTCGCGCCGCTTTGCAAGCGGCTCAGCTCGACGCGGCCAAGCAGCGGTTCGACGCCGCGGTCGCTGACATTGAAGCCAAGCATGCTGGTGATCCGGCGGCCATCGAGGCGGCAAAGGCCAGCATTTCGGTTGATAGCCATGCAGCCTTGAGCGAGGCCGAGCAAGAGGCTGTCATTGCCCGTGAAATCAAGCGCCGGCGCGATGCCGCCGACATCTATCACAAAGCGGGCCGCGCTGATTTGGCGGCGGCTGAAGAAGCCGAAATCGCCGTGTTGAGCGAATATTTGCCCAAAATGCTCAGCCCCGAAGAATTGCGCCCGCTGGTGGCCGCCGTGATCGCTGAATTGGGGGTGAGTGGCCCTGCTGCTATGGGGAAGGTCATGCCGGTTTTGCTCGAACGATTCAAGGGAAAGGCGGAAAACCGCACCCTGAGTCAGGTTGCGCGTGAACTCTTGAGCGCGTCATAACGTTCTTGCATCCAGAGGCGCCTATGAAAGCCCTTTCGCGCCACCGGCTCTCCCGCTGGCTCGTCCGTCCGCAAACGTTGGCGCTGTCGCGCGCACAAGCGCGATTGCTGCTGGCGGCGCTGTTACTCTGGGCCGGGATTTGGGCTGTGCTCACCTTTCGCCTCCCCGGCGCCAGTGGGTTGCAACCCGGCCAGCCGAGCCCGCTCAGCATTACTGCACCCGCCGAGGTGATCTATACCAGCGAGGTGCTGACAGCCGAACGGCGCAAACAGGCGGCCAATAACCCCGATAATCTGGTCTATTTCAACGATCCGCAGATCCCGATCGAACAGCGCCGCAATCTATTTAGCCTCCTCGAATTGATCGGGCGGGTGCGCAGCGATCCGACTCTCGATGAGGCGGGCCGGTTGCGCGCGCTGCGCGAATTGCCGAGCGCTGATGTGCAATTGTCTGCCGAACAGGCGCGCCTGATCCTCGCGCTTGATGATGAGTCGTGGTCGCTGCTGCGCACCACGATCTTGAGTTTGTACGATCGCGCTATCGAACGCTATGACTATGCGGTTGATGAGCGGGCGCTGGCCCAATTGCGCGATCGGTGGCTGAGCTTTTGGCTGGCAACGACGAACCTTGAACCAGAGCAACGCGAATTGGCCCAAACAATCACCGCCGCCTTTTTGCGGGTGAACCGTACCCTTGATACGGTTGCAACCGAAGAACGCCGGGCCAATGCGGCGGCGCAAGTGGCGCCGGTTGAGGTCAAGGTGCTGGCCGGCGAGATGATTATTCGCGCCGGCGAAATTGTTACCCCTGCCCATATTGAAAAATTGCAGGCGACCGGCGCGATGCCGCGCCCGCTTGGCTGGCCGGAATTGTTCGGCCACGGGTTGTTGGCTGCCTTGCTCAGCGCCGGTCTGTTCGGCTATCTGCGCGGTTTTCAGCCCCAACTCACCGAGCAGGCCCGGTCGCTGTTCGTATTGGTGGGTACGATTATAGCAACGTTGATCCTCGCCCGGATCGCGTTGCTGATCTACGATATGCGCCCGGTCTTTTTTCCGCTAGCGATGCTAGCTGTGGTCGCAACAGTGGTGTTCACCGGCCAGATCGGTTTTGCCGCCAGCTTGCTGGCCGCAATCGTGATGAGCGTGATGGCAGGCAATGATCTAACGCTGGCGGCAACCCTGTTTGCGAGTTGTACCAGCGCGATCTTGCTTGTTCGTCCTGCCGAACGACTGCGTTCGTTTTTGATCGCCGGTCTGGGGGTAACGGCTACCGTTGTGGCGCTGGAAATCACCTTCTGGCTGAGCCAACAAGCGATCTTTACCCTCTCTGGCTTTAGCGATTGGATGCTTGCCACCGTTCTTAGCGCAATTGCCAATGGCGGTCTGACGACGATTCTCTCGTTTGGTCTGTTTAATGTCATTGGCCGGCTGGCTGGGCAAGTAACGGCGTTGCAATTAATGGAGCTGGCCCATCCGTCACGACCGCTCTTGCGCAAGTTGATCCGCGAAGCGCCGGGGACGTATTACCATAGCGTGGCGGTTGGTAATCTGGCCGAAGCCGCTGCCGAAGCGATCGGCGCCGATGCGCTCTTGTTGCGGGTGGCCGCCTATTATCACGATATTGGCAAGACGATTCGCCCCGCGTTCTTTACCGATAACCAGATGGGGCGTGAGAATGTGCATGACGATCTCGATCCCTATATCAGTGCGCAGATCATCATCGACCACGTGCGCGAGGGGATCAAGATGGCCCGCGCTGCCGGCTTGCCCGAACAGATCGTCGATTTTATCGCCACCCATCACGGCACCGGCTTAGTCCGCCATTTCTACCAGCAGGCCCTCCAACGCTACGACAATATCGATGAACGCGATTTTCGCTACCCCGGCCCCCGTCCCCATACCCGCGAGCAGGCGATCTTGATGCTGGCCGACTCGGTTGAGGCGACTGTTCGCTCGAAGGCCCAGCACGGCAAATTGATCGCGAAACGCAACGGCGAGCCGGGTGAACGATCAGCGAATGGCGCTGTGACCCTCGATGAGCTCGTGCAGTCAATTATTGATGCCCGCGTGCGCGAAGGCGAACTCAGCGATGCGCCGTTGACCATGCGCGAGTTGGGCCAGATTAAGACGGTCTTTGTAAACACGTTACAATCTATCTATCACCCACGGGTTGACTATGCGCCGCCGATAGTTCGCGTGTAAAGGAGTATGGCTGTGATGTACACTGCCGATAGCCCGATCCTTGGGCCACAGACCGCC
>JAUQOZ010000139.1 GCA_030550625.1 Chloroflexota bacterium
GACCGGTCATTGCGAGGGGGCGCAGCCCCCGAAGCAATCTCCCCCTGCGGCGGACAGGATCCGCTCCCGTGCTCGCGGGGGATTGCTTCGCCGCCTCCGGCGGCTCGCAATGACAAGCGGATCATAGAGTACAATACCTGATCATAACCTTCTGCGGTACGTCTAAACGCATGACAGTAGATTGATGCACACCCAACGACTTGACACATCCCCGGCGGCGATTGCACACGCTGCCAAACTACTCCGGCGCGGCGAACTCGTTGCCTTCCCAACCGAGACCGTCTACGGTTTAGGCGGCAATGCGCTCGATGAAACCGCAGTCGCGGCGATCTTTACCGCCAAAGGCCGCCCGGCTAGCGATCCCCTGATCGTGCATCTGGCCCATGCCAGTGACTTGTCGATCGTGGCTGCCGCAACGCCGCCGCTAGCCGCCCAACTAGCCGCCGCCTTCTGGCCCGGCCCGCTCACGCTCATCTTGCCCCGCCACCCGCGGGTGCCGCTCGCCGTCACCGCTGGACGCGAGACGGTAGCGGTGCGGGTGCCGGCCCATCCGGTAGCGCATGCGCTTCTGGTCGCCGCCGGCGTGCCAGTGGCTGCGCCGAGCGCCAACCGCTTCGGCCATACCAGTCCTACTACCGCCGATCACGTGCTGGCCGATCTCGCGGGCCGGATTGCCGCCGTGATTGACGATGGCGCAACCCCGATCGGGATTGAGTCAACCGTGCTCGACTGCACCACCACGCCACCTACCCTGCTCCGACCCGGTGGAATCAGCCTCGAAGCGCTGGAAGCGGTGATCGGGCCGGTGCAGGTGCGCACCCGCCCCACCGCTGCCGAACAGCACGGCCTTGCTTCACCCGGCCTGCTCGACCGCCATTACGCGCCCGATCACGAATTATGGCTATTCAGCGGCCCGCCGGCAGCAGCCCTCGCCCGCCTGCGCGCTGAAGCGGAAGCGGCGCTACGCGCCGGGTTGCGAGTTGGCGTGCTCTTGCCCGACGACGATCTCGCCATCGTGCGCGATCTCCCGGTCGAGATTGAATCGCTCGGCCCAGCCAACGACCCGGCCACGATGGCCCAACGCCTCTACGCCGCCCTCCGCGCCCTCGACGCGCGCCAGCCCGATCGCATGCTGGCCCGCGACCTCGACGACGCCGGCCTTGGCCGCGCCCTCCGCGACCGGCTGCGGCGGGCGGCGGCGCGAGTGGTGGAGGTTTGACGAAGTTCGAGCAACAAGCTAAAATCTGAAAAGATGTTCTATGCTTGTGATAAGGACGTATTGACCACTATGGAAGCGCCAAACGCTGTGCAACTTATCCTTGGCGATTGCCGAGAGGTGTTAAGAACCCTGCCATCTGATTCGGTCGATCTCATTTTCACGTCGCCGCCGTATGCCGATCGGCGTAAACATACGTATGGCGGCATTGCCCCTGAAGAATATGTGGAGTGGTTTCTGCCGATTGGTCAAGAATTGCTGCGTGTTCTGAAACCAGATGGCACGTTCATTCTCAATATCAAAGAGAAAGCTGAGAATGGCGAACGCCATACCTACGTCATTGAGCTTATTTTAGCGTTACGCCAACAAGGCTGGCTATGGACGGAAGAATTTATTTGGCATAAAAAGAATTGCTATCCCGGTAAGTGGCCGAATCGCTTTCGTGATGCATGGGAACGCTTGATACAGTTTAACAAGACCAAGCGTTTCAAAATGTTTCAAGAAGCAGTGATGGTGCCAATGGGCGACTGGGCTGATAAACGCCTCAAAAACCTGAGCCAAACTGATCTCATCAGAGACAACTCACGAGTCGGCAGCGGCTTCGGGAAACGAGTGGCGAATTGGTTAAGCCGCGATAAAGTGTATCCGACCAATGTGCTGCATCTCGCCACTGAAACCAAAAATCGTCGCCATAGCGCCGTCTTCCCCGAGGCGCTGCCTGAGTGGTTTATCAAGTTGTTTACCCAAGAAGGCGACACTGTGCTAGATCCATTTATGGGTTCGGGAACCGCCATCAAAGTAGCGCGCCGGATGAACCGGCGCGGAATCGGGATTGAGATTCTGCCAGAGTATTTTGCGTTGGCAGAAGATGCAATTGCAGAGAAGGCGCCGAGATTGTTGTGAACAGTAATTATCACCGCGACGCGCCACTACATCCAAGCTCACATTGGTTCATTTCATGAGAAGCGCCTCAACAGTTTGCGCAATCTCGAGCTCAAGCAGATTCTCAAGCGCAAAAACCCTTACCTCTTTCGCGCTAAAAATATCCTCATCGCATCTGATCTCATTCGCCTCTTACTAGAAGCACATTTATCTTCGCAGGAAGAGACTCTATTCGGTGAATTTTTGGAAGGTCTGGCAATACACGTATGTAACAAGACCTTCGCTGGACGAAAATCTTCTTTTCCTAGTATTGATCTTGAATTTAGCAAGGAAGGCGTCTACTACATTGTTTCGATCAAGTCAGGCCCCAATTGGGGCAATGCCGATCAAATTCGCAAAATGCGCGAGAACTTCCGCGAGGCAGCCGATAAGATCCGCCAACTAGACGGTATCGAGGTCGTTGCTATTAACGGCTGCTGTTACGGCCAAGATGCCAATCCAAATAAAGGCGACTACTGGAAACTCTGCGGCCAAGCCTTCTGGACATTCATTTCAAATGGTGAGCAGGAACTGTACAAGCAAATCATTGAACCGCTTGGATTTGAAGCGCGGGAGCGCAATGAAGCATTTCAGCAAGCGTATGCCGAGATTATTAATTCATTCACTGCTGAGTTTGTTTCTGATTTCTGCAATGAGCAGGGTGCTATTAACTGGGATAAATTGATAGAGTTCAACTCATCGCAACTAACAATACGTGAACGGAAGCGAAAATACCAAGCATAAATCGCGTTAAGGTTACTTCCTATCTTTGTGATTGCGAGCTGTGCAGAGGGTCAGAGCATTGCTCTGCCCTCGCGCGGCGACCCACTGTCCTCTGCGCACGGGATCGACCCGCTCAGACATCCCTTCCGCTGAAGCGGGGGATTGCTGCGGGGCTACACCCCTCGCAATGACAGATAACCTATTTCATTGCGCGCCACCGCTCCCCGAATGTCATGGCGAGCCGAGCGAAGCGCGGCGAAGCAATCCCCTCCGAACACGAGATCGAACCGCGCAGGCATCCATTCCGCTGAAGCGGGAGATTGCTGCGGGAGCTGCGCGCCCTCGTAATGACATCAAGCCGTTTACTCTGCCACCCGCCAAACCCGAATCTCGCTCAGGCCAACGTCGATCAACCACCGGCTGTCAGGACTAAACAAGAGATCATGCAATTTGATCGGCGACCCGCTTAGCACCTTCACCCGCCGGCCATCGGCCAACCGGCGCAAGGCAATCGTTTGCCGTGGCGGACCCGGCTCGAATAGTGAAATTGTGTCGATCGGCGCCTCGCGATTTGGGGTTGCCAGCCAGTTTCCATCAGGGCTGATCGCCACTGGCATACTAAATAATCGTCTTATCCACGTGTCTTCTACAGGCCGTACTTGCGTAAATCGCTGCTCATGCACAACCTGCCACGTGCGCGTATCGAAGGTGCGGACGAGGGCAACTTCGCTGAGGCTGAGCCGTGAGCCGTCGGGGTTCAAGGCAATGTGCCTGCTCGGCCAACTTTGGATTTTGTGGATCACTGCTTTCTGAGCAACATCCACAAACCAAACACCTTCCAGATGCGTCGAGACGACCAAATGACCGGTGGGTGAAAACGCGAGCGCTTGGATGATCGAGATCTCTGGATCATCAAATCGAATCGTCCCAATCTGCGATTGGCTGCTCACATCCCAGAGCTGCACTTCCGGGCCGCGTGAATGGTGCGATTCGGCTACCGCGAGGACACGCCCGTCAGGCGAAAAACTGAGGTACATTGGATAAATATGCTCACCGGGCGGCCAGCAGTCAAGTTGCCCGACCAATGCACCGCGATCGGGGTCAAAGAGCTTGACCGTACCGCGCACCGCGATCGCCAGCACCGCACCATCAGGACTAGGCGCCACATAGCCGCCGGCAGGCAGTTCACGGAGCGTTTGATAGTCGGGGAAGCTCACAATGACGGTCTGCTTGTCATTCGCAATCGCCAACCGGCCATCGGGCAAAAAGGCGGCTGACCGCGTAACCACCTTCCAGACATACGCCGGCTGCTCTTCCCGACCGAACCAGAACATCATCACCCCCGCTAAACCACACACTACGATCAGCGCCAGACCAGCGCCGCCAACCAAAATCAGGAGTCGTCGCTTCATGTGCGTTCCTTATGGCTGCGAGCATCCTCGCAATAAGATCTAAGACCCTACTCCCCCACCGGCCATACCTGTACCTCATTGTGCCCAACATCTACCAACCATTGCCCGTCAGGGCTAAACATCAGGCGCCGCACCCGGTTTTGGCTGCCGCTCAAGCGATACACCTGCTCACCATCAGCCAGCCGGCGCAGCGCAATCGGCTGCCGTGGCGGATTCCGGCCAACGAAGAAGTCGGATCCCGACTCAGGATAAGCAGCCGGCGCGGCTAGCCATTGCCCATCAGGGCTGATCGCAACGAGCATGCTGTCTAGGAGGAAGGGGTTGGGCGATGGCGACGGTTCGGTCACGGTTTGCGCATCTGATACCGGAAATGTTTGTTCATGAACAAGCTTCCATGTTGCAGTATCATAGGTCCGGATCGCATAGCCGCCCACGCTGAGCCGGGAACCGTCGGGGCTAAACGCGATGCTGCCCGCTGGTTCCGGCTGAATCTTACGCACCACTGCCGCCTGCGCCACATCAATCAGCCAGACGCCCTCTGGCAAGGTGGTAACGACAATATACCGGCCATCGGGGCTAAAGGCCAGTTGCCGCGCCACCGTGATAGCTGGATCGTCAATGCGCACCGACCACAGTTGGCCCTGATGCACGGCATCCCAAAGCTGCACTTCAGGGCCGTGGGCAGGGTTCGCCTCGGTCACGGCCAAGGAACGGCCATCAGGCGAAAACGCCAGCCACATCTCTGTCCACTCTTCCGGCGGCAACCAGCAGACAAGGTACGCGCGCACCTTGCCGCTGGCCAGATCATAGATCCTGACCGCGCCACGTTGCCCGACCGCCAAGCGTGAACTATCGGGACTTACGGCCAGATAGCCGCCAGTGGGAAAGAACGTGAGCGGTTGGTTATCTGGAAAGCTGAGGATAGTGGTCTGGTAACTGCTCGCTACCGCTAACCGGCCATCCGGCACAAAGACCGCCGAAAGATACCCGCCAGAATCCCAGACGTATGCCGGCGGTACCGCCGTCGCCGTTGCTTGGCGAGAATCGGCCTGCTCATCAGTGACTGATGACAGCAATTGCCAGAAGACGAAAAGCATCGCAATGGCAAGACCGAAAAAGAGCGCCAGCACGAGGGCGGCTAACCCAAACCGTAGTGTTCGTTGCATACGCCCCCCAACCGCTTGATGCGTCAATAACCCGGCAGCTTAGGCGCGGAATAAGCTGTATGCCTTATATTATGAACGTCCGAGTACCCTCAACGCAACCGCTTTTCGCACCGTTTTAGCGCCGTATGAAAACGAGCGTGCGAACCAAGCAAATACGATATGAACAACCGATAAGATTTGATAATACGCTTGGCGCTTGCTAGGCGACCGTGTATCGAGCAGTTTTGTGTGCTTCTGCGCACAATGTTTGCATTCGACAGTTCCACCCGTCTATGTCATGATTAAGTGCATACTGCGTCAAAGCTGACGTGGTGTAATGAGCGAGGTTGACTATGATCGCCACTGTGTCCGTTGGCCGCAACGGGATCGAACTTGATGGCCAACCCTTCTATCTCCTCTCCGGGTGTATTCACTACTTCCGCTGGCCGCGCGCCGAATGGCGCCCGCTGCTCGAACAGGCGCGGTGGGCCGGTCTCAACACGATCGATACGGTCATTCCGTGGAATCGCCACGAGCCGCAACCCGGCGTGTTCGACTTTAGCGACGAAGCCGATCTTGGTGCGTTCCTCGACCTCTGCCACGAGATCGGCTTGAAGGCGATTGTGCGTCCCGGCCCGTACATCTGCGCCGAGTGGGAAAATGGCGGGTTGCCGGCATGGTTGACGGCCAACGGCGATGTACGCTTGCGCACCGATGATCCGGCCTTCACCACCGCAGTGCTGCGCTGGTTTGACACCCTGATGCCAATCCTCGTTCCCCGCCAGCATACCCGCGGCGGGCCGATCATCCTTTGCCAGATTGAAAATGAGCACTGGGCATCGGGCGTCTACGGGGCCGATGAGCACCAGTTGACGCTGGCCCGCGCTGCGCTCGAACGCGGCATCGAGGTGCCGCAGTATACCTGTATGGGAGCTGCCCCCGGCTACCCAGAGTTCCGCAATGGCTGGAGCGGGATTGCTGAGAAGTTGGTGCAGACGCGCCAGATCTGGCCCGATAACCCGATGATTGTCTCAGAGCTGTGGAGCGGCTGGTTTGACAATTGGGGCGGCCAGCGCCAAACTCGCAAGACGGCGGCCAAGCTCGATGTGACGCTGCACCAACTGACGGCAGTGGGGTGCGCCGGCTTCAGCCATTGGATGTGGGCCGGCGGCACCAATTTCGGCTATTGGGGCGGGCGCACCGTCGGCGGCGATTTGATCCACATGACCACCAGTTACGATTATGACGCGCCGGTTGATGAGTATGGCCGCTTGACCGAAAAGGCACTGGTCGCCCGCCGCCATCATCTCTTTCTGAGCTGCTTTGGCGCAGCGTTGTCGGCAGTGTTAGCCGATGCTGTTCCCGGCGGGATCACGGTGATTCCACCGGCGGCGATCGCTGGCCGGAGCGAGGGTGGTGCGCAACCCTACCGTACCGTGCGTGCTGGTCCCACTGCGCCGCCGGCATGGCGCGACTTCTGCGCCACCTTCCTCGCCAACCCCGGCCTCGAAGCGACGACCTACGAAGTGTTCATGCCTTCGGGTGAGCATCTGAGCGTTGAGGTGGAACCAACCAGCATGCGCCCGATCTTCGCCAATCTGCCCCTCGGCGAGAGCGGGATCACGATCGCGAGCCATACCGGTCGCATACTCGGTTATTGGTCCGATCAAGGGACGCTCGTGATCTATGGTCGCGAAGGTGAACAGGGCACGTTACGGTTGCGACTGCCTTCACCGCCGGTCGGCATTCATGCCGATGATGCCGGATTAACAGCGCGCGTTACTATGCGTGATCACGTGTTGCGGATCGACTACTGGATCACCGCTGAGGGCCGCCGGATCGAGGTGGCATGGGAGGATCATGCGCTTTTGATTGAGCTGTTACCACAGGCGCTGGCCGAACGTTACGGCAGCCAGCCGTTGCCGCCGCCCGCTCAACCGCGCCGCACTATCCTCACCGCACGCGCGTTCGCGGTGGCGGAGGCAACTGACGACACCGGCTGGCAACCAATCACTGCGCCTGCGCCGCTCGAACAGCTCGGTTGCCCCTACGGCTATGGCTGGTACCGGGCCGAGATCGAGCTCGACGCGCCGCTAAACACGACCATCGCCGCTCCCGAACTCCACGATCGGGCGCTGATACTGATCAACGGCGAGTTCGCCGGCGTATTGGGCATCGCGCCAACCGGCCCGCGCTACACGTTTGCGCTCGATTTGCCGGCTGGCCGCCACGATCTGCGCCTGTTGGTTGACAACCTAGGCCGGTTTAATTATGGCCTGAATCTGGGGGAACGGAAGGGTTTGCTCGCGCCCTTGTATCTCGATGGCAACCAAGTAGACATCTCGGCGGGCTGGTATGCCTATTGGCAAGAGGTGCAATTTGCCGGTGAAGCGGTTGCTAACATCAAGCCGTGGGCTGCACGGCCCGACGCCGAGAACGTTCACCTAAGCCGGTTTGCGTGGGCAGGGCCGATGGTCTGGCTGATCCGTCCGATCGAGGTGCAAGCCGGTCGGCGCTACCGGGTGCATATCACCGGCGACCGCAACTCTGGCGCGTTCTTCGTCAACGGCGTCGCCGTCGAGCGGTTTAGCCGCCATCGCAGCGGCGGGTTGATCGCTGCTGACATTACCGATCTGCTACATCCGGGAACCAACACCCTCGCCTTGCAGATTCTCAACTACGCTGGCGCGCCGTGGCGCGCAACCCTGATCAGCTACGACGCCAACCAACCGTTACCAGCCCAGTGGAGCTTCCGCGCCGGCGTGACCGTCAGCGAGCAACCGGCCCCGCCTACCGGCCCGGCCTTTGTGCAGGCGGTCTTTGCCCGCACCGATCTGCCGGCTGCTATCCAGCGTCTCGCCCTGCGTCCCGGCACCCTCGATAAAGGCCAAATCTGGCTCAATGGCCAGAATTGCGGGCGCTTCTGGCAGATCGGGCCGCAGGAAGCGTATAAGCTGCCAGTCTCGTGGTTAGCGGCGCACAACGAACTACTGCTCTTTGTCGAGCAGAGCCGCAGCGGCGCGGTGGAATTGGTGTATGAGTGATTGACGGCTAGGTGGAGGCGCAGCGCCGTGCGGCTCTACCCGCCGGCCAACGCCGGTTCGCGCGCGACCGCTGCGCCGCTGATTAATTCCTCGGCGGCGGCAATCTGCTCGCTCTCGCCGATCAATCCAACCAGATCGCCAGCCTGAAACACCGTGCTCGATTTCGGGTTGGCGATCAACTGTTGATTGCGGATCAACGCAATCACCGAGGCGCCAGTGCGCGCGCGGATATTCGCTTCGGCCAACGTCTGCCCAACGATCGGGCTCTGTTCGCTCACCATCCGCCACGCGATCTCGATCCCGCGCGCGGCTCGCACCATCTGGTCGAGCGCGTGATGTTCGGCTGGCGTCGAGACGGTGAAATCGTACTCGTCGCGTCGCACAGCGTCGGTGTAGCCTTGCACTTGCGTAGCCGGATACCCCAAGCAGAGCAAGGTATGGCGCATCACCTCTAGACCGCCTTCCAATTCGGGGTGAATCACATCGCGCGCACCAAGATTGATCAGCCGGCCAACGCCCTTGGTCGTCGCAGCGCGGGCAATAATGGGGAGATTGGGCGCAATCTTGCGCGCCGCCGCCACCACCATCTCGGTCGCCGTCTCATCTGGCAACGTCACCACCAACGCACGCGCCCGATCAAGCCCGGCATGCATCAACACATCCGAGTTAGCCGCATCGCCGAAAAGGGTTGGCACGCCGTGGGCATTAAATTCGGCAGCGCGGCCCGAATCTTTCTCGATTACTAGCCGTGGGACACCCAACTTTTCCAACACCGTCACAATATGCTGACCAACCCGGCCATACCCGACCACCACCACGTGGCCCTCGCGCGGCAAGGCCAACTCAGCCGGCTGCAAGGGATGGCTGTCGAACCATTGCCAGAGCCGGGGAGAAACGCGCTGCATGGCCTGCTCAATTGGCTTGATCAGGCGGAACATCAGCGGATTGACCATGATCGAAAGCAACGCACCGGCCAAAATCAGCGAATACTGCTCTTGATTGAGCAAGCCCAACGCCATCCCAGCGCTGCCCAGAATGAACGAAAACTCGCCGATCTGGCTCAGACCCGCCGCGACCACCAACATTGTTCGCCCGCTCGCCGGCAAAAAGAAGCCGAGCAGTTGGGTAATGAAAGCCTTGCCGAGCACGATCAACGCGGTCAATGCTAACACCTGCCCCGCATTCGCCCACAAGTAGAGCGGGTTGACGATCATACCGACTGAGACGAAAAAGATCACTGCGAAGGTCTCGCGGAACGGCAACACATCATCGCCGATTTGATGGCTAAACTGCGACTCGCTCAGCACCACGCCGGCCAAAAATGCACCGAGCGCCAGCGAGACATCGAAAAAGGCTGCCGCACCAAAAGCGGTGCCAAGCGCAATCGCCACCGCGGCCAGAATGAACAGTTCGCGCGAGCGCGTGCCGGCGATCACATCTAACAACTTCGGCAACAGCCGCCGTCCAGCAAACAGCATCACCGCGACGAAGAGCGCCGCCTTCAGTAGCGAGAAGGCGCCGGCGAGCAGCGATTGTTCGCTCTGGCTACCAAATATGATTGGTAACAAGACCAGAATCAACACAGTCGCAAGGTCTTCCAGCACTAGCCAACCCACCGCAATCCGCCCGGCGCTGGTATTGAGCATGCCGTTGTCCATCAATCCGCGCAACAAGACCACCGTGCTCGCGATTGAAATCGACATGCCAAGGAGCAGACCCGGCACCGGCTCCCAGCCCCACAACTGGCTGAGCGCAAAACCGAGCAATGTGGAAATGGCCATCTGCGCAATTGCTCCGGGGAGTGCAACTTGCCGCACCGTCCACAAATCTCTGAGCGAAAAATGCAGACCAACGCCAAACATCAAAAAGATCACGCCAATCTCAGCCAATTGGCTAATATCTTCCACATCGCCGACAAAGCCCGGCGTAAAGGGGCCGATTGCCATCCCAGCCACTAAATACCCAACAATTGTTGGCAGACCGAGCCGCCGAGCCAGCACCCCACCGGCGAATGCTACCACTAAGGCAATGGCTAAATTTGCCAGCAATGAAACGTTGTGATGCATAGCACAGCTCCGGTCACAACCAGCGGTGAGTAGACAAACGCGGGCAGAAATAGGGGATAGATCTACGCAACTTGGCGCAGATGGAATGTA
>JAUQOZ010000219.1:0-15964 GCA_030550625.1 Chloroflexota bacterium
CGGCTCCACCCATGATTGCGCGGCGCCGATCATCAATCTGCCGGCAACGTTACGTATCCCGCAACCGTAACCGTAAAGCCGCACGGCAGTGCGGCTCCACCCATAATTGCGCGGCGCCGATCATCAATCTGCCGGCAACGTTCCAGTACGTATCCCGCAACCGTAACCGTAAAGCCGCACGGCGGTGCGGCTCCACCGTGATCAATGTTCCGGCGTGGTCACCAATTCAGTGCCGGCCACCCACCCCTCACGGCCATCGGCAGTACGGATACGCCACCATGGATAGCCGTCTTTCTCTTGCGGGCCGGCCAGCAGGGTCAACTGGGTGCCGGGGGGCAACCCATCGAGCACGGTTGAGTCAAGGCCGGGAGCGTTGCGCAGGCGCAGGTTCTTACCGCCAGCCTTTTGCACGTAGGCCACGCCACCTATCTGCAACCCGCCAGCAGCCGGTGCAGCCGCGGCAGGAGCTGGCGTACTGGGGCCAATCTTGACCGCGCCGCCACTACCGAGGGCGCTGGAAATGGCGCTCGCGACACTGCTGCTCTCGGCTGGAGCGCCCGCGCTTTTGCCGCCGGTCGCCGCCGCAGCGCCGGCAGTGGTGGCCGCTGCTAGTTGTTCTTTCAATTGTTTCAGCTCAGCCTCCATCTGCGCCATACGCGCCTCGGCAGCAGCTAACGCCTTGCGCGCCTTTTCGGCAGCGGCGGCATCTTGTTGCGCCGACTCGAGTTCCTCTTGCAGCCGCTTGATCTCTTGCGCTTGCCGCCCGATCTGATCGCTCATCGAGCGCATCGCTTGGCTGATGCCCTCGTTCGTATCCCCCTCGTTTTTCTTACCGCCGAAGTTGATCATTGCCCTCGCTCCTTCCCAGCGACCTTGCCAACCGTATCTACGGTTAGATGCATTATAGATGGTTCAGGCCGATTCGTCACCGGGGCAGATCGGCCCGAATCGCCTCAGCGCAGCGTTCGCCACTCAACATCGCTGCATTAATGCTGCTAGCTTCAGTCAATTCACCGGCCAGATACAATCCGGGCCGGCTAGTGCGGTTGTCGGGCAGGTTGGGATGGAGGCCGGGCGGTTGGGGGAATTGGGCGAAGGGGATGCGATCAACGCGCAGGATGCGGGCATTGGCCAGCGCAGTCGTTGCCGCTGCTTCGTTGACGAAGATGCGGTGCAGATCGACCATGGTGCGGGCGACGATGGTGCTGTCGTCGAGGTCGGGTACGCCAAGAATAGCCGCCGCATACAGATGCCAGCCGGCGGGTGCATACCCCGGTGCGACCGCACTCATTGGGGCCAGTGTGTTGACAAAGGCGTTCTCGTCGGCATTGAGCAGCAGCTTTTTGCCGCGATAGAGCGGATGGCGAGTAGCGAGCCAGACGCACGACGAACCAAGGCTGCCTTCCGGTACTGGCAGCCCGCTGAGGCGGGCCGTTTCAGGGGCTGGGGTCGCCAACACCACGGCATCGGCGAACAGTTCGCTGCCATCGGCCAACTGCACGCCACGTACCCTGCCGTCGCTGCTGAGCAACGCCGTAGCGCGGGTGTTGAGCCGTACCTTGCCGGTGGCGACCAGCTCGGCGCTGAGCTGCTCGGCGATCGCGCCCATGCCGCAATTCGGCACCACCGTTTGGCCATCGCTCATCATTTTGAAGTTGAAGCGGAAGCACTTGGCGCTGGTCTTTAGCGAGCGGTCGAGGAAGATGCCGCCAAAGAAGGGGCGGAAAAAGCGGTCGATCATCTGGTCGCTGAAACCGAGCGCCTTGAGTTCGGCGAGCGTGCTGAGATCGAGGCCGGCAAGGATGTCATCGATCGTTTGCTGGCGCATACGAACCGCCAGTTGCAGCGTGCGCAACTTGTCAGCCGGCGAAACGATGCCGGTCAGGGCGGCGCCAATCAACGAGGCCGGATCACGGTCGCGCAGCGGATCGGTCAATACCTCGCGCCGCCCGCGCCATGCCACAATCGCGCCGGGATCGAAGGCGCGCAGGTCGAGCGCAGCCATGTTGAGTTGGCGTTGCGCCGCTGGATAGGCGGTAAAGAGCACCTGAAAGCCGCGATCGAGCACGAACCCGTCCACTCGATCCGAACGCACTCTTCCCCCTAGCCCATCGCTTGCTTCGATCAATGTCACTTGATAGCCGGCGCGGTGCAGGCTGCGGGCGCAAACCAAACCGGCCACCCCGCCGCCAATGACGAGAATGTGCATAGCGTCTTCCTTCTAGCCACGATATGCGATAGCCAAGCTGGTACTAGTCCCCATCTCTTAGTGGGAGAGAGGGATGAATAGCCACGAAGCGACACAAAAGGCACGAAAAACTTCAGGTTGTTGTTGATGTGTGCGGTGATTCCTTGCCCCCACTCTAGCCCTCCCCCGCTGGAGGTCAAGGGCGGACAGAACCTCTGTCTGGAACCCGGCCCTTCAGGGTTGGGCTAGGCTTACGAATCCCGCTGCGCGGGCTGATGCCCTCGCCCTCGATTACGCAACCGTTTCGCCTGCAACCTGTCACGAGTTCCGAATCCTGCTGCGCGGGCTGATGCCCCCAACTCTTGCCCCTCCCCCGCTGGAGGAGGGAGGCGCACGCCTGATTGAAGGCGTTGAGATGCACCATGTGACCCCTCACCCCCAGCCCCGCTCCTGCAAGTCGGGAGCAGGGCGCTACTGCGTTCCGCTCCCGCAATGCCTCGCCCGCTCTCTAGCGGCTCCCCCGCTCCCGCCGTCAGGTGGGCGAGTGGGCCGGGGGCCACTCTCTAACGCAGCGTGCGTGACGTGCGCTGATGTCATTGCGAGGGAGTGGCGGCACCCCGCGCAGCGGGGTGCCGCCCGACCGAAGCAATCCCCCGCTTCAGCGGTAGCCCGTCTGCGCACAGATGAGTTAGCTGTGCGATCCGCCAGTGTCCTCTCACCTCCAGCCCTGCGCCCACTGGCGCGGGAGCAGGGCGCTACTGCGTTCCGCTCCCCTAATGCCTCGCCCGCCATCTCGCGGCTCCCCCGCTCCCGCCGTGAGGTGGGCGAGTGGGCCGGGGGGTGAGGGCCAGCAGCCCACCGCAACCCAGCCTTTCGTCCCCGGAGGAGGCATCGGGCACCCCCACCCCCGGCCCCTCCCCCGCTGGAGGAGGGAGACGCATTGCTCTCGGCGAAAGGCCTCATACTCCGCGCCCTCTGCGTTCGTTGCGGTCAACCAAATCACTCCCCCGCTAGGTGAGTGAATTACCAAGACCCGTTACCATTTCGAGTATACTATGATCCACGACAAGCCTGCTCGCAAGGGTAAAGGGGGCGACCGATGATTCACAACTTCAATCCCGGCCCGGCGGCGTTGCCGCCTGCGGTGATTGCGCGCGCGCAAGCTGAATTGGCTGACTACCACGGCACGGGGATGTCGATTCTGGAAATGAGCCATCGCAGTAAAGAGTACGAGGCGATCAACGCCGCTGCTGAGGCCAATCTCAAGGCGCTGTTAGGGCTAGGCGACGATTACCGCGTGCTCTTTATGCAAGGCGGCGCATCAATGCAGTTTGCCCTGATCCCGCTCAACTTGTTGCCCGCTGGTGGAGTAGCTGAGTATATTGTCACCGGATCGTGGGGCGAGAAGGCTTATGAAGAGGCGCAGCGGCTCGGCAATGCCCGCTTGCTGGCGAGCACGGCGGCTGAAGGTTATCGTCGCTTGCCCGATCCGGAGGCCTTAACCGCCGATCCGCAAGCAGCGTATCTGCACATCACCACCAACGAAACAATTCAGGGTGTGCAGTGGCCGGTTGAACTGCCCGATCTCGGCCCGGCGCCATTGGTCGCTGACATGAGCAGCGACTTCCTCGCGCGCCCCTTCCCTGCTCATCGCTTTGCCCTGATCTATGCCGGCGCACAGAAGAACCTCGGCCCTGCCGGAGTCACGGTCGTGGTGATCCGGCAAGACCTGATCGAGCGCGGGCGCAAGGATCTGCCGGTGATCATGCGGTACGCCACCTTCGCCAAAAACAACTCGCTCTACAACACACCGCCGGTCTTTGCGGTGTATATGGTGAATCTGGTACTGGAATGGATCAAGGAGCAAGGCGGGTTGGCGGCGATGGCCGAGCGCAATGCGCGCAAGGCGGCAATGGTCTACGAGGCGATTGACGCCAGCAATGGCTTCTACGCCGGTCACGCGGCGCCAGAGGCGCGCTCGCTGATGAATGTTACCTTCCGCTTGCCTTCTGTCGAACTCGAAAAGCAGTTCTTGAGCGAAGCACAGGTTGCCGGCATGGTCGGCTTGGCCGGGCACCGCTCGGTCGGCGGTATCCGCGCTTCGCTCTATAACGCGGTCTCGCCCGAGTCGGCGGCGGCGCTGGCGAGCTTTATGCGGGAGTTTGCCAAGCGGTATGGATGAGCAACCCTACGCCGCCGCGATTACCTTTGTGCCGGTCGCCGATCTGCAAGCGAGTGCGGCCTGTTATGGGGCTGCGCTCGGCTTGCCGCTCGTGCTTGATCAGGGCGGCATCCATATCTACCGGGTGGCGCGCGGCGGCTACCTTGGCCTGTGCCAGCAAGCTGCGCCGCCCATCGCCGACGATCGCCTGATGTTGACCGTCGTGACCGCTGATGTTGATGCGGTCTACCGGCGGCTGGTCGCTGCTGGGATCGCCACCGACGGCCCGCCGCGCGAGAATCCGCGCTACCGCATTTACCACTTCTTTGCCCGCGATCCAGATGGCTACCGGCTGGAAGTGCAGCGGTTTCTGCACCCGTTCGATGACGATGAAGGCAAAAACCGCTAGCTTATGCGTGTCGTGATGCTCTCAAAGGCCGTGGTCGCCGGCGCGTACCAGCGCAAGCTGGAGGAGATCGCGCGGTTGGGGGTGGAGTTGACGGTAATCGCGCCGCCGGGATGGCGCGAGCCGCGGGTGGGGATGATCCCGCTCGAACGGCGCTTTACCGCCGGGTATACCCTCTTGACCCTGCCGATGGTTTGGAATGGCCATCACCACATTCACTTCTACCGTGGCTTGCGTCCGCTCATCCGGCGCCTGCGCCCGCAGGTGTTCCACATTGACGAAGAGAGCTTCAATCTCGCCACCTTTCTGGCCATGCGGGAAGGTCTCGCGGTAGGCGCGCGCTGCTGTTTCTACAACTGGGCCAACATCGATCGCCGCTACCCGCCGCCGTTCAGTTGGTTCGAGCGCTACAACCTGCGCCACGCCGCGCATGCTATTGCCGGCAATCAAGAGGCAGCAGCGATCATTCGCCGTCATGGCTATGATGGCCCAATCAGCGTCATTCCCCAGTTCGGCGTTGATCCTGAGCTGTTTACGCCAGCGGATGGGTCACGCCAGCGCGATGGCTTTATCATCGGCTATGTAGGCCGGCTGGTGCCGGAAAAGGGAGTGGCCGATCTGGTGGCGGCGTTAGCCGGCTTGCCGGCCAATGCGCGGCTACGGCTGATCGGCGACGGGATCGAGCGTCCGCGGTTGTTGCAACTGGCGGCAGAACTGGGTCTCAGCGCTCGAGTCGAGGTCTTGCCGGCGGTGAGCAGCACGGCAGTGCCGGCAGCAATGCGCGAACTGGATGTGCTCGTCTTGCCGTCGCGTACCCAACCCAACTGGAAAGAGCAGTTTGGGCGGGTGCTGATCGAGGCGATGAGCTGCGGTGTGCCGGTGATTGGCTCGACGTGCGGTGAGATTCCGCAGGTGATCGGCGCAGCCGGTCTCGTCTTCCCGGAGGGCGATGTGACAGCGTTGCGCGCGGCGCTCAGCCGCTTGATCGACCAGCCCGAACTGCGCGCCGAACTTGCCCGGCGTGGCCGCGCGCGCGTGCTGGCCGAGTTTACGCAGGCCGCGATTGCCCGCCGCCACGTTGCGGTCTATCAGGCGATGCTGGAAACGTGACAGAGTAAAGCGCGCTGCGCTGGTGAAAAGGTATCGCATTGCGCGTTCAACCATAACGAAGCGACAAACGGTTGCCCATCTCGATGGCGCACCACCCAACCACAGGAGGAATACCACCATGCCGATCAAATCCGATCGCTGGATTCGGCGCATGGCGCTCGAACACGGCATGATCGATCCATTCGTCGATCATCAGGTGCGGCAGGGCGTCATCTCGTATGGCTTGACCTCGTATGGCTACGACATGCGGGTCACTGACCACTTCAAGGTCTTTACCAACGTCTACAACGCGCTGGTCGATCCCAAGAACTTCGATCCGCGCTCGTTTGTTGACATTCGCGCCGAGTATGTCGATATTCCACCCAACTCGTTTGCGCTGGCCCAATCGTTGGAATATTTTCGCATCCCGCGCACGGTCAGTTGCATCGTGATCGGCAAATCATCGTATGCCCGCTGCGGGATCATCATCAACGTCACCCCGCTCGAACCAGAGTGGGAAGGGCATGTGACGATCGAAATCAGCAACACCACGCCGCTCCCGGCGCGCATCTACGCCAATGAGGGCATTGGGCAAGTTTTGTTTCTCGAGAGCGATGAGGCGTGCGAGGTATCGTACGCCGATAAAAAGGGGAAATATCAAGGCCAGACGGGGATCGTCTTGCCGCGGATCGATCCGTAAACGGCGCTTGGAGGGGCACAGCGCCGCTGTGCCCCTGTACGGGCATAGCGGCACTGTGCCCCTGTACGGACACAGCACCGCTGTGTCCCTGTACGGGCACAGCGCCGCTGTGTCCCTACTGTGCCCCTACACCTCCATCACCATCGGCAACACCATCGGCCGCCGGCGCGTCTCGCGGTAGAGGAATTCGCTCACTACATCGCGGATCTTGCGGTTGATATACGCTGCATCAACCGAGCCAGCCCCATTCTTCGTAGCCAGCGCGGCGCGCACCGTCTCTTTAGTCGCTTCGATCAGATCTTGGCTCTGGCGCATATAGACAAAACCGCGCGAGACCACATCTGGCCCGGCGACTAATTCGCCGGTGGCGCTGTCGATGCTCACCACCACGATCAGCATGCCGTCTTTGGCCAGCAGTTGGCGGTCACGCACCACCACATTGCCGACATCGCCGACCGTCGTGCCATCAACGTAGATGTAGCCGACCGGCGCTTTGCCGGTGATTTTGCCATAGCCGGGAGAGAACTCCATAATCGAGCCGCCTTCGGCCAACAGCACCCGCTCGCTATCGGGCACTATCCCAATATTGGTCGCCAGTTTGCGGTAGAGCATCAGATGCCGGTAGTCGCCGTGGAACGGCACAATAAAGCTGGGGCGCAGCAAGGCCAACACCAGCTTCAGCTCCTCTTGCGCAGCGTGGCCCGATACATGGACGCGGGCTTCGGGGCCGTAGATCACATCGGCCCCGAGTTTGAACAGGTTGTTAATCACCTTATTAACACTGACCTCGTTGCCGGGGATGGGGGTAGCCGAGAGCACCACCGTATCGCCGGGTTTGATCTTGACGTGCGGATAGTCGCGGTTGGCCATCCGGTTCAGGGCGGCCATCGGCTCGCCTTGGCTGCCGGTGCAGACGATGGCGATCTGGTCATCGGGGTAAGCCGACATCTCGTGCGGGCGGATGATGGTGCCCTCATCGGCGCGCAAATAACCTAGCTCGAACGCAATCCGCGCATTGGTCTCCATACTGCGGCCAGCCAGCATCACCTTGCGCCCGTAGGCTTCCGCCGAATCGATCACCTGCTGCACGCGGCTGATGTTTGAGGCAAAAGTGGCGACGATGATCCGGCCGGGAGCGGTGGCAAAGATATTGTCGAACGCCTCGCCAACCGTGGCTTCGCTTGGTGTATAGCCCTTTGACTCCACCCGCACGCAATCGGTCACCAGTACCAGCGGCTTGCGGTTGCCCAGCTCAGCGATCTTCTCAAGATCGGTTGGGCGGCCATCAACCGGGGTATGATCCAGCTTCCAGTCGGTCAGATAGACCAACAGACCGGCGGGAGTCGTTATCGCGAAGCCGACGGTATCAGGGATCGAGTGGGCAATATGAAACGCTTCCACCGTGAAGCTGCCCAATTGAAATGGCTCGCGCTCGGTAATTTGAACGGTCGTCACCTTATCTTGCAGCCGGTGCTCTTTGAGCCGGTTGCTGAGCAAGCCAAGCGTGAGTTTCGTGCCGTACACTGGCGGGAAACCAAGCTCGGCGATCAAATGCGGCACAGCGCCGATATGGTCTTCGTGACCGTGAGTAATGAGAATTGCTCTAATATGATCCGTCTTCTCGCGCAAATAGGTAATGTCAGGCAAGACGAGATCAACGCCGAGCATATCGGCATCGGGAAACATGACGCCGCAGTCGAGGATGACGATATCGTCGCCATACTCAACCACCCACATGTTCCGGCCGACCTCCCCGGCGCCACCGAGTGGAATCACACGGAGACGTTGTTTGGCCATAGGTTTCTGTTAGGGCCGGTGTACCAGCGACCCTTGCTCCTTTCTAATACGCAATATTCAATGTTTGCTAACGGGCGCATCTGCGGTTGCGCCCAAACGAACGGTATAATGACAGGGTTTGGCACAACCCTGTTCAGACCACGCCTAAATGCGCCGTATCACGCTGACGGCACATGACCAACTACCAACCCCTCGGCCCGTGTTTGGGTACGGGCCATTGCTTGTTCGATCTGGGCGACCAATTCGTCACGGTGCTCGATATCTGGGCCGATGACCAACCGTTGCCGGCCATGGGCTTGCCGGTGGAGCCAGCGCAAGAGCGGGTTAGCAATCGTTTCCGCCGGATCGCGCCGGCAATAGACGACGACCGCTTCATCAGCAACCGTGGGTGAGGGGCGTAACGTAAGCATTTCTTCCCACGGGCACCACAACCGCACACCCATGGCTTCGTAGGTGAGACCTTCGTCAGTGGGCGTAAATGCAGCGTCCCATTCCGCAATCAGGCTCCAGATCAGCAGTGGTGTGGCGACAATTAGCACCAACAACAACAGCGCTGGCGCCGCTTGTTCGATCGCGGGTGGTTGGGCGAACACTCGTTGCAGATCAACCCAGAACGCTGCCGGATGGAGGCTGAGGCGCAGCGTGCTGGCAAAACTCCACAGGGCGAAGACCCAGAGGAGCATCGCAACTGTAATCATCAATAGGTTGTTGCGCCGGCCAGCCGGCGAGAGGCGATAGGATCGTGACATTGATTTGGTCACACCACCGGCAATGGGCGGCCAATGGTCAGAAGAGACGGAGCTGCTCGGGCGGCTCATCGGCTGGCGGCGTTGCCGGGGCAGCCGCGCTGCGTTGGCGTTCGGCATCGGCTAAGATGGCGGGCAGGCGGCGAAAGTCTTCTTCCAGCAACGGCCGGTTTTGGGGCTGGTGCAAAGCGGCGGCGGGATGGATCATCGGCACAATCAATCGTCCATTGACATAACGAGGCTGGCCGTGGATGCGCGAAATCCGCTCGCCGGGCAGAAACAGGCCCATCGAAAAGCGGCCCAGCGTCACAATCACTGCTGGATCAATGGCCGCAATTTGACGCATCAAAAAGAGTTTTGTGCAAGTCTCGATCTCGTCCGGCTCCGGATCGCGGTTTTGCGGTGGCCGGCACTTGACGACATTTGCGATATAGACTTCATCGCGACGCAACCCGGCCAGTGCCAGCAGGTCGGTCAAAAATTGGCCAGACGGCCCGACAAAGGGACGGCCCTGCCGGTCTTCGTGGTAGCCGGGGCCTTCGCCGATCAACATCACCCGCGCGTTGGCCGGCCCCTCGCCGGGCACGGCGCGGGTGCGCCCGCGATGAAGATTACAGGCGGTGCAGCGTTGCACCTCTTGGGCAATCGTAAACAAGATATCACTGGCTGTCACACGCCCATCCTTGCATGTTTCAGCTTTACCTTCTTCATTATAGCATACCAATGACAATGACATTAGTCCCATCTTATGCTACACTAACCATAACAACGACCGTTTCCAGCAGGAATGCTTCCGATGACCGGACGTTCGCCCTCGGCCCAGTTGCCGCCAGATGCCGAGTCGCCCCAGTGGCAGCTCAATCGTGAGGTGCTGGCAGCGGCGCTCGATGCGCTGCTGGCCGCGCCGGCCCTCGCCGAGCTGCGTGGCGGGGTTGCCGAACTGCGCCAGCGCTTGGCCAATCCGGGGGATCCGTTGCATCATGCTGGCGAGTACGCGGTTCGCTTCACGCCAGAGGTGTTGCACGGCGAACTCGATCAGATCGCGGCGGCCCGCACGCTCGAACGCGCCCGTTATTACGTGGCCCGCTTGCGCCGCGCGCTCGAGGCGCAACGGTTTGCGCCAGCCAGTGACATCGATCTGCACCGCTGGAAAGAGTATGACGACATCTTGACCGATAGCCTCTGGTTGATCGAGCGGCGCGACAATTCGGGGGTGCATCGGGCCGATTATTGGGGCAATTTCGTGCCCCAAATCCCCCGCCAGTTCATCCGGCGCTATACCCGCCCCGGCGAGTGGGTGCTTGATCCGTTTGCCGGATCGGGCACGACGTTGATCGAGGCTCGCCGCCTTGGTCGCCATGCGATCGGCGTTGAGCTGCAAGCGCCGATGGTAGCGCGTGTTCAGCAGCTACTGGCAGCGGAACCGCCGGCGCATCCGACTGTTGCCGCTATCGAGCAGGGTGATAGTCTGTTGATGGATTTTCCGGCGTTGCTAAGCCGATACGGCACAGCTAGCGTGCAGTTAGTGTTGCTCCATCCGCCCTACCACGACATCATTCGCTTTAGCGACGATCCACGCGATCTGTCAAATGCGCCGAGCATTGACGAATTTCTTGCCCGCCTCACCCTAGTTGCCGAACGGGTGGCGGCGGTGCTCGACCGGGGCCGCTACTTGGCGTTGGTGATTGGCGACACCTACCGCCACGGTGAATGGCATCCGCTCGGCTTCCAAGCGATGGAGGCGATCCGGGCCTGCGGGTTTAGCCTCAAGAGCATTATCGTCAAAAACTTTACCGCCACCCTCGGTAAGCGCGGCAGCGCCGAACTCTGGCGTTACCGGGCCTTGGCCGGCGGCTTTTACGTCTTCAAACACGAATATATCTTTTTGTTGCGCCGGCGGTGATCGGCAAGGCAGGAGGTTGTTTGGCCGCCTTCCCGCCGTTGGAGTTCAAGGGCAGATAGAACATTTGGTTGAGTACAACGGTTGATCGTTGTGCGATGCCGTAAAGCCCCGTGCTGCGCTCCTCATCACCTCTCCCCCAGCGGGGGAGGGGCAAGGGGTGGGGGCATCAGCCCGTGCAGCGGGCTTCGTAACCCTAGCCCGGCCCTTCAGGGTCGGGTTCCAAACAGATATTCTGTCCGCCCTTGAACTCCCGCCGCGAGGTGGGAGCGGGGGCGGGGGGTGAGGGACGAAATGCAAAAACGCAGGAGAGCCGGACGGCTGTCCGGCTCTGCAAAGGCGCAGAGGGGGAAAGCGCAAAGGACGCAGAGAGGCGCGAAGGGTTGGGATGGAGCACTATCCCTGCGCATCGGCGTTCTCTGCGGTCAACTTAGTTCCTCTCATCCAGATGAGAAACATAGCCGCAAAAACCCACAAATGCCGCAACATGATTTTGTGCCTTTTGTGTTTCTTCGCGACTATTCCTATGAGGCCTCTAGATAGCGATCCAAGGAGCAGAACCTTATGCCAACCTTCAGCGTCATTATTCCCGCGCTCAACGAAGCTGATCACATCACCGCGTGCGTGCAAGCCGTGCGCCAGCTTGATCCTACGGTTGAGGTGATTGTGGCCGATGGCGGCAGTCGTGACGAGACTCCGGCGCTAGCTCGCGCTGCCGGCGCGCGGGTGGTACTGGCGCCGCGCGGTCGCGGCCCCCAACTCAACGCCGGCGCGGCCAGCGCCAGCGGTGACATCTTTGTCTTTTTGCACGCCGATACGCGCCTGCCGGCCAATGCCTTCCCGTTACTGCGCGCTATGTTCGCCGATCCGCAGGTGCAGGTTGCCAAATTTCGCCTCTCGTTCGATGATCCCGACTGGCTGTTGGCGCTGGCCGCCCGCCTAATGTGGTTCGACTCGCTCCTCACCAGTTACGGCGACCAATGCATGGTGATGCGGCGCGACCTCTTTCACACCCTCGGCGGCTTTCCCGATTGGCCGCTGTTTGAGGATGTCGAACTCTTCCGCCGCGCCCGTGCGCACACCCGCGTGCATGTCGTGCCGGCGCAGGTTGTGACCTCTGCTCGCCGCTTCCGTGCCAACGGTATTTTGCGCCAATTGCTGCGCGATTTCTGGTTGTGGCTGCAATACCTCGGCGGCGTTTCGCCCTACGAAATCGCCCGCCAGTATCGGTAACACTATGGAGTGCGACAGTCCAACTGCCGCATTCCATGCTCCCACAGTCGCAGTTGAAATCGCCCGCCAGTACCGGTTGAGGGGATGTGGTCGAGTAAAACCGTTGATCGCTGTGCAATGGCTCAAAAGCCAGCGCTGCGCTCCCCTCTCCCGCGCCAGAGGGAGAGGGGCTGGGGGTGAGGGTGAACCGTCGCATCTCAAAGCTATCAACTACATTTGCGCTCAAGCGTTTTGTCTGCCCTTGAGTCATGATCGGCCTACGGCGTGCGGCAGTATAACTGCCGCATTCCATAGCGCCCGCCAGTATTACCCTATGGCGTGCGGTAGTCCAACTGCCGCATTCCACGACGGCAACCCGCATTCTCGCGAGTCGGTGTACAATTGAGAGAGACATCTTACGTCGCGGAGCGCCACTTATGACGTACACCTCCTTCGCATCGATCGACGAATTGCAGGCGGCCCTTGCCGAACATGCCTACATCGCCGATCGTGCGCTCACCACCGCCATCTTTCTGGCCCTCAAACTCAACAAGCCATTGCTGCTCGAAGGCGAGGCCGGCGTCGGCAAGACCGAGATCGCCAAGACGCTCGCCCGTATGCAGGGGCGCGAGTTGATCCGGCTGCAATGTTATGAAGGGCTTGATGTCAATACGACAATCTACGAATGGAACTACGCCCGCCAAATGTTGCAGATCCGCCTGCTCGAAGCCCAAGGCGCCGCCCAAAACACCGCCGCCCAGCAGAGCATTTTCGGCCCGGAGTTTTTGATCAAGCGCCCGCTATTGCAAGCGATTGAGGCCCGTGGCGACCAGCCGCCAATCTTGTTGATTGATGAACTCGACCGCGCCGACGAGGAGTTTGAGGCCTTCCTGCTTGAGCTGCTCTCGGACTGGCAGATTTCGATCCCTGAAATCGGCACCATCCGCGCCGAGACGCCGCCAACCGTGATCATCACCTCGAACCGTACCCGTGAAGTGCATGATGCGCTCAAGCGGCGCTGCCTGTTCTATTGGGTTGATTATCCGACTCTCGACAAAGAGATTCAGATCGTCAAGGCCCGCGTGCCCGGCGCAAGCGAGCGGCTAGCCCGGCAAGTGGTGCTGGTTGTGCAAGAGTTGCGCCGGATGGATCTCTATAAGCTGCCCGGCGTGGCTGAGACGCTCGATTGGGTGACGGCGCTGGTTGCGCTCGACCAGACCGAGTTGACGCCACAGGCAGTCGAGGATACACTAGGCGCGATTTTGAAGTATCAAGACGACATCGCGCAGGTGCGCGGGCAGCGGCTGAACGAGTTGTTGAAACGGGCGAGTGTGGGTGTTCCATGAGCAGCGAGATTGATGTAGCGGCGACGTTGGCTGCGTTGCGGGCCGAGGTGCGCGCGCAACGAGCGGCGTTGCCGGCGGCTGAGCCAACCCCTGCCGAGCGCGAGTTGCAGCGGGTGGTGGAAGAACTCGAATATACTCGCGTGGTGAGTGCGCACTGGCCGCTTGAAGGGCGCAATCTGCTTGAGCAAGCGATTGCCTTGGTCAACAAGGTGGTACGTCGCTACTTGCGCTGGTACATCAACCCGATTGTCGAGCAGCAGAACGCCTTCAACGACACGGCTACCCTCGCTATTCGCCTGCTAGTCGCCGAAAATGCCGCCTTGCGCGCCGAGCTTGCCGAGCTGCGCGCCCAATTGCACCAATCGCCGCCATCATCATGAGCCGCATTCTGATCTGCGCCACCCAGGTTCCGTTCGTGCGCGGCGGCGCTGAATATCTGGTCGAGAGTCTGCGCGACGAACTGCGCCGCCGCGGCCATACCGTTGATGTGGTGGCCCTGCCGTTTCAATGGCATCCCGTCGAGCGGATCATCGACAGCGCGCTGGCGTGGCGGCTGCTCGATATCAGCCACGTCAACGGCGAACCGGTCGATCTCGTGATCGCCACCAAGTTCCCGTCATACCTCATTCGCCATCCGCGTAAAGTGCTCTGGTTGGTGCATCAGCACCGCCAAGCCTACGACTGGTACGGTACCCCGCTCAGTGATTTCGACGGCTCACCCGCCCACCGCGCAGTGCGCGAACAGATCTTTCGCATCGACGGGCGCGCGCTCAGCGAATGCCAAGCCCGCTATACCATCTCGCGCAACGTCAGCCGCCGGCTCGAACGGTTCAACGGCCTCAGCAGCACGCCGCTCTATCCGCCGAGCCGCTATGCCGGGCAGTTGTGGGCCGGGCCTTACCACGACTACATCCTCTCGCCGGCTCGCCTCGACCGCGCCAAGCGGATCGATCTGCTGCTGGCGGCGCTAGCTCGTACCACTACACCGGTGCGCGCGATGATCGCCGGCGCCGGCCCCGACCGCGACCGTCTCCAACGTCTCGCCGCCGAGCTTGGCCTTGGCGAGCGGGTCACGTTCCGCGGCTTTGTCCCTGATAACGAATTAATTGATCTCTACGCCCATGCCCGTGCCGTGTACTACGCGCCGGTGGATGAAGACTACGGCTTTGCCACGGTGGAAGCCTTCGGCGCGAGCCGGCCCGTGATCACGACTGACGATGCCGGCGGCGTGCTCGAATTTGTCCGCCACGGCGAGAACGGCCTCGTCTCGCCGCCCGACCCGGCGGCGATTGCCGCGCATCTCGACCGGCTGGCCGCCGATCCGGCTGAAGCGGCCCGCTTGGGATGCGCGGGTCGCCCGCTGGTTGACGCGATCACGTGGGAAAGGGTAGTACAAGCATTGGTAGGACAAGCGTAAAGTTTGTTGCCAATGCCATCGCCATCGCAAAAACGCCACCAAAGGCGCTCGTTCATTCGCGTTGTGATTGAAAGAATGGCGCTGTGCGTCCTTGCGGTGGCTTAACCACAAGCGTACAACGGTATATTCATTGATAACCTCATTACCACTTGCCTAAGTTGCCTCGGATCTGAACGCTAAGCCGATAATTCCCTTCCCAAACCGATGGTTGTGAATACGCCGATGACGGCTTGGCAGGCTATACCAAACTATGCCAGTCTAGCGTGGTAAAGCACACGATCGATCGGTTCGATCAAACCTCCCCGTTACGGCAGTGCTGATAACAAGATAGCGAAACTCCCTGCGATAGAAGCAGCTAGGGTCTAAGCCAGTGTAGATCGAGCGATGCAATACCTCACACCCTATGAATGGTGAGCAGGAACAGCGGCGCATCGAAGTGCAGGTAAACCGCCTCATTGCCGAAATAGCGTAATAGTGTGGATTGGACAAGAGACCGCTGCTGGCACATGTCGTTCATTGTGAAAGAATGTGTAAATATTTTACAATTTCTAGTTATTAAACCAGTATTCTATTTTGAATATAAAAATTTATAAATTTAAATTGTCAGATAAAGTTTGCTTATTTTGGGTTAATAGAAATGATTTTTAGCGCAACTTTTTTCTTTGTAATCATTCGTGTATTTTTGAGCGTTATAATCAATGTTGTCATTTTTGTTAATGCATTTTTTATTCAGAAGTTATTATTTTCGTCTTCTAGTTATCAATGGTATGATTATATCGTGATATTTTTATTATTTGTATGGGTGCAAATCGTTGTTATTTTGTTAGCAATTCATCAATTAAGACTTATTACCTATCGTTACGTATTAATAATTGCATGTTTTATTAGTTTGGTAATTCTTTTATTTGCTAAGATCACCAATAAAACGTTCCGCTGGGATCATGATTGGCATGCTAAGCTAAAGTGGCCGCCGTTTGAACGACATATATTTCTGCTTGGTCT
>JAUQOZ010000219.1:16068-44944 GCA_030550625.1 Chloroflexota bacterium
TTTCTGCTCGGTCTCGGCACACTCATCGCCCAGACGATCATCAATCTCATCACACCGGCAGCAAACTGGGACTCGCTCAATTATCAACTCTATATGCCGGCCTTCTGGTACCAGCAGCGCCAGCTCGCAATGATGTCGCTGCCGTATGGCGATGTTGCCCCGCCGTATTACCCGATTAATGCGAATCTCTTCTATTTATGGCTAATCTTGCCATTCGACACGATCGCCGTGGCTGACATTGGTCAGGCGCCGTTTGCCTTGCTCACGGCATTGAGTGTCTATATGATTGCCCGCCAGCTCGATCTGTCTCCAGTGGTGGCCCGCCGTGCTGGAATTCTAACCCTCTTTGTGCCAATGGTTGCGGCGACTGCCGGGCTGTGGTCAACCAATGATGTGATCTTTGCAGCTAGTTGGTTGCTGAGCCTAGCAATGGTGCAACGCGCCGCCCGCACTGCAACCTTGCGCGATCTCGTGCTGGCAAGTATTGCGCTTGGTCTTACTATTGGCACGAAAGGGTTTGCGCTTACCTTCGGCATCCTGTTGGCGCCGTGGTTGGCATGGGCATGGTGGCGCTATGGCTGTTGCTCGTGGCAACGGCTTGGGTTGGGAGCCATTGCCATGATCATCCCGCTTGGTACGCTAGCCAGCTTCTCGTATGTTCGTAATTGGCTACTGACTGGCAATCCGCTGTATCCGTATCGCTTCACGTTTGGATGGATTACTTTGCCGGGATTGGTTGATCGGCAATTGTATACCGGCCACCCATTTTTTCGATTCGATGCCCGCCTGCTCTTTTTTGAGCCGGGTTATGCCAACCTTGGTTTGTTGTTGCTCGTGGCGATACCAAGTCTGCGCAAGGTATTGTTCCACTCTCATCCATGGCGACGTTCGACGATCATCCTGATTGGGCTGGCTGCCGGTTATTTCGTGCTCTTCAGCGAACTCTTGCCAATCCGGGCGACCCGGTTTTTGCTGCCGGCAATGCTCTTGCTCCTGATTGTGGCGGTCATCGGCTTGGAACAGATAGACATTCATCGCCTGAAAGAGCGATTCTACCTTGCCTACGTGGTGATAGGCAGTGTCTTGATATTTCTGATAACGGTGTTTACTATGGGGACAAATCTGTTTGATGCTGCCCCTACTTCACTTCACATAGACGCTGGCACTTGGCGAGCGTTGCGGGATATTACGTGGCAGATCACCTTGCAGACAGCACTGCAATATCTGCTGTTGCTTGGGGTAAGTATAGGGGTATTAGTCCTGATCAGGTGGGCGTTGAGTCGTTGGGGTTGGCGAAGCCTGCCGTTTATCGGATTAGCCGCTATCGTGGCATTCGCAACCGGATTAGAACACTATGACCGGCGCGAGTATTATGCATACACGCGCTTGCCTTATGCGAATGTGGGCCAATTGTGGCGTTGGGTTAATGAACATACCACAGGACAGCGCATTAGATCGGGCGTACCTTGGCGGGAATATTCCGCTACCGCTGATGGGCCATCATTTGAAAAACGTTGTTATTGCCGTGAATGTTGGTGCAGGCGATTTATTGCACGAAATCGAGGCAAATGTTCCGGCTGATCAACCAATCCATACGTACCCGGATAACCGCAGTGATGTCCCTGATCAAGCTGGATGGCTGCAACAACTACGCGATAAACAGATCGATCTGGTCGTGGTCTATGACCTTATTCCGGTAGATTGGCCTGAAGTGCAATGGATGCGGAACAATCCAGATCAGTTTGAGCTATGGTATCGTGGACGCGGTGGATCGGTGTGGCGAGTTCGGCGCTAGCGGTAACTCTGTACCGTTAGTGCTGCCAAACCCTTGCGCCCCCTGCCGCCTTATGGTAATATCGCAGATGGCGCGGGCAGGTCGCATAGTTGGTCTAGTGCGCGGCACTGGAAATGCCGTACAGCGGTAACGCTGTCGTGGGTTCGAATCCCACCCTGCCCGCCACCTCCATCACAGTGTCACCAGCCCGATCCGCACTACGATATACCCGATCAATCCCAACAGGTGCAGCCCGACAATCAGCCAAAACACCTTCGTATACGACCCCTTGCTGACTTTGTGGCGCACCAGCTCTTGCCCGATCAACGCCCCCGGCCACCCGCCGAGCATTTCCCACCGGTGCAGCGTCTTTTCGCGGATGCGCCGCACGCCGCGCTGCGCCCGTTGCTTGTCTTCGATGTAGAGCATCAGTGTCACCACACTGGCCGCCAGATACCAGCCGATGACCCATACCGGCAACGCTACTGTGATCGTTGCTAGTCCGAGTAGGGCAATGAACGCCGCGCACACCAGCAGCGCCAGCATCGTGTCAGCCGGATTGATCCGTGGCGGTGCGATCCGCGGCGCCGGCGACTGCGACTCAACGTTGATCGCTTGCAGACGCCCCTGCGCATCTTGACTAACCTCGAATCTGACCAGTTCGCCAATCTGCGGCAGCCAATCACGGTGATAACATTGGTTGATGTGAAAGAAGATGTCGTTGGGGTGGCTTGGCGATTGAATGAAGCCGTACTTTTCCGGCGCTTTCCACGTGACGATGCGGCCAATGTAGCGTTGGTTATTCATAGCAGTGATGGTAGCTACAACGTTGAAACCGTTATGGGGAAGAGTACCATGCCAAACGCCATCAATCAATAGGAACGATGTCATTGCGAGGGCGCGTAGGGGCAGCGCGTCGCGCTGCCCCGCGTCCGCAGCAATCCCCCGCGAGCGCGAGACACATCCGCTCACCGGGATCGGTAAACCGTGCCTTTCCTCCGGGCAAATCCGTGACCTTTTGCGCCTGCCGCACGGCAGCCATCTCGCTAAAGCGGGAGCTTGCTTCGCCGCCTGCGGCGGCGCGCAATGATAAGCGAGGCGCGGGGGCCGGGGAGTAAGGGAAGGGCCAAAGCTGCCAAGTGCGTAAAGACGTAGCATGGAGTGCAGCAGTTTGGCTGCCGCACTCCACAGCAGCTTGGAAACACTAGGTGACTCCCTCTCCCACGTCCGTGGGAGAGGGGCGCTGCGGTGTTCCGCTTCCTCTCTGGCTCTGCCGAATGCTACGCAGTGCTCCTGTCAGATATCTTGGTGCATTTTGCGTCTTTTTGTGGCTATTTCGTCTGGCTCCCCCTCTCCTGCCGTGCGGCGGGAGAAGAGGTTGGGGGGTGAGAGATCACCCCTCCCCCAGCGGGGGAGGGGCCGGGGGTGGGGCCAATATACACCTCTCAACGAGCTTAGCGCCACTATGGAGTGCGGCAGTTTGACTGCCGCACTCCATAGCAGCTTGTTAAACGAGGGATCGTGAAACCTTCATCAATCGTATTGTATAATCAGGCAGCGCCGTGCGGGGCGCGCTGGTTTGCTCCGCGCCAAAGGAGTCTGAAACGAAGATGCCGAAGCGCACTGATCTCCATACTATTCTCATCATCGGCTCTGGCCCGATTGTGATCGGCCAAGCCTGCGAATTCGACTATTCCGGCACTCAAGCGTGCAAGGCGTTGCGCGAAGAGGGATACCGGGTGGTGCTTGTCAATTCTAACCCAGCCACCATTATGACCGATCCCGGTCTTGCTGACGCCACCTACATCGAACCGCTGACCGTCCCCAGTCTTGAACGCATCATTGCCCGTGAGCGGCCCGACGCGATTTTGCCCACTGTCGGCGGCCAAACGGCGCTCAATTTGGCGGTGGCGCTGCACGAGGCTGGCATCCTCGCCAAGTATGGCGTCGAGCTGATCGGCGCTTCGGTCGAGGCGGTGCGCATCGCCGAAGATCGCCAGCGTTTTAAGGATAAGATGATCGAGATCGGCTTGCAGGTACCGCGTTCCGGCACCGCGACCACGCTCGATGAGGCGCTGGCAGTGGTGGCGCAGACCGGCTTCCCGGCCATCATTCGCCCCTCGTTTACCCTCGGCGGTGAAGGCGGCGGCATCGCCTACAACATGGAAGAGTTCCGCGCCATCGTCGAACGCGGTCTCGATGCGTCGCCGGTGTCGCAAGTGTTGATCGAAGAGAGTGTGCTGGGCTGGAAGGAGTTCGAGCTGGAGGTGATGCGCGATCGCAACGATAACGGCGTCATCATCTGCTCGATCGAAAATATTGACCCGATGGGAGTGCATACCGGCGACAGCATTACCGTCGCGCCGGCGATGACTCTCACCGACCGCGAGTACGAGCGGATGCGCGATATGGGCTTGGCGGTGCTGCGCGCCGTCGGCGTCGAAACTGGCGGTTCCAACGTCCAGTTTGCTGTCTCGCCGACCGATGGCCGCATCTACGTGATCGAAATGAACCCGCGCGTGTCGCGTTCGTCGGCGCTGGCCTCTAAGGCGACCGGCTTCCCCATCGCTAAGATCGCCGCGAAGCTGGCCGTCGGCTATACGCTCGATGAGCTACCCAACGATATTACCCGCGAAACGCCGGCTTCGTTCGAGCCGACCCTCGACTATGTGGTGGTGAAGATCCCGCGCTTTACCTTTGAGAAGTTCCCCCAAGCCGATCAGACGCTCACTACCTCGATGAAGTCGGTAGGTGAGGTGATGGCGATTGGGCGCACCTTCCCCGAAGCCTTCCAGAAGGCGTGGCGTTCGCTTGAGCAGGGCCGGGCCGGTTGGGGGGCCGATGGCCGCGATGAGATCGAGCCGGAACGGTTGCGCGAGCGGTTGATTACGCCCCATCCCGACCGCATGTTTTATGTGCGCTACGCGCTGCAAAGCGGGATGTCGGTCGAGCAAATTAGCGCGCTGACCAAGATCGATCCGTGGTTTATTCGCCAACTCGAACAGCTTGTCAATCTCGAAGGCCGCCTGCGCGCCTTTGATCTCAACACCATTCCGCCTGATCTGCTGCGCCAAGCCAAGCGTATGGGTTTCAGCGATGCGCAGCTTGCCCACCTGCTGCGCGTGCCTTCCGGCCCGCAACGCTGGTCGGCGGAATTGGCTGTGCGCCAGCGCCGGCTCGAACTCGGCATTCGCCCCACCTTCCACCGGGTTGATACCTGCGCCGCCGAGTTCCCTGCCTATACGCCGTACCTCTATTCATCGTATGAGAGCGAAGATGAGTCCGAGCCGACCGATCGCAAGAAGGTGGTGATCCTCGGTTCCGGCCCCAACCGGATCGGGCAGGGCATCGAGTTTGACTATTGCTGTAGCCATGCCGTGTTCGGCCTGCGCGCGCTCGGCTACGAGACCATTATGGTCAACTGTAACCCAGAGACGGTTTCGACCGACTACGACACCGCCGACCGGCTCTATTTCGAGCCGCTCACGCTCGAAGACGTGCTGAATGTGGTTGACGAAGAGCGGCCCGATGGGGTGATTATCCAATTCGGCGGCCAGACGCCACTCAAGTTGGCGCGGGCGCTCGAAGCGGTTGGGGTGCCGATCTGGGGCACGGCTCCCGAAGCGATCGATCTGGCTGAGGATCGCGACCGGTTTGGCGCGTTGTTGAAGGAGTTGCATATTCCCGCTCCCGAACACGGCAGCGCCACCTCGTGGGAAGAGGCGCTGACGGTAGCGCGCCGGATCGGTTATCCAGTGGTGGTGCGGCCTAGCTACGTGCTGGGTGGGCGAGCGATGGCGATTGTTTACGACGACGCTGCACTCGAACGCTATATGCGTGAGGCAGTCGCCGCTTCGCCGGAGCATCCGGTGTTAATCGACCGCTTCCTCGAAGATGCGTTTGAGATGGATGTCGATGCGGTCTGCGATGGCGAGACGGTTGTGATTGCCGGGATTATGGAGCAGATCGAGCTGGCCGGTGTCCACTCCGGCGATAGCGCCTGCGTGATCCCAACCTACATGGTGGCCGAAGAGCACGTCGAGACGATGCGCCGGTATACCGAGCAATTAGCTCGCGCGTTGGGGGTGGTCGGCCTGATGAATATCCAATACGCGATGAAAGACGGCGTTGTCTACGTGCTCGAAGTCAACCCGCGCGCATCGCGCACCGTGCCCTTCGTTGCCAAGGCGACCGGCGTACCGTGGGCGCAATTGGCGGTGCAATGCGCCGCTGGCGCGCGGCTGCGGCACGAGCAGGGTCGCATCGAGATCATGCATCCAGCCTTGGTTCATCCGCCCCGCTACCGGTTGGATGTTACGAGCGAACAGCGCTACCACGTCAAAGAAGTGGTGTTGCCGTGGTCGCGCTTCAGCGGCGTTGACACATTGCTCGGCCCAGAGATGAAGTCCACCGGCGAGGGTATGGGCAGCGGCGCGACCTTTGGCGAGGCGTTTGCCAAGGCGCAGATGGCGTGCAATAGCCACCTGCCCACCAGCGGCAACGCCTTCCTCAGCGTCAACGACCGCGACAAGGCCAATCTGTTGCCGATTGCCCGTGATTTAGCGGCCCTCGGCTTCAAACTGCTGGCCACCAGCGGCACGGCAGCCTTCCTCCAGCAGCACGGCCTTGACGTGAAGCCGATCTATAAGGTGAACGAAGGCCGGCCCAATGCGGTTGACTACATCAAGAACGGCGAGATCGCCCTGATCGTGAACACGCCGCTCGGCAAGGCTAGCTTCTTCGACGAGGGAGCCATCCGCCGGGCCGCGATTGTGTATGGCGTGCCGACATTGACCACGCTGTCGGGAGCGGCGGCGGCGGTGCAGGCGATCCAAGCCATGCGCACCGGCCAATGGACGTTGCTGTCGCTGCAAGAACGGTCAGCAGTGGAAAAGGTGTGATGCCCTTGTAGAGCCGGACGGCTGTCCGGCTCCAAAGGCGCCAAGGCCGCAGTGGTGCAGAGGGTTGGAATTGATGATCTCACCCTCTGCACGCCCCCTCCCCCGCTGGGGTTGAGGTACGGACAGAACATGTGATTGCAACGGTTGATCGCTGTGCGATGCTTCAAAAGCCGGTTCTGCGCGCCCCTCTCCCACGCCAGTGGGAGAGGGGTTGGGGGTGAGGGCTAGTAGCCCGCGCAGCGGGCTTTGTAACCTTAGCCCGGCCCTTTAGGGCCGGGTTCTGGATGGATGTTCTGTTCGCCCTTGAACCTGCTGGAGGATGGGGGTGAGGGCAATCCCCCTCTGCGCCTCTACATTCAGAATCCTTGCGCTCTCTGCGTCCTTTGCGCCTTTGCGTTAAGAATCTCTGCGTCTTTGCCCTCTCTGCGCCGCTCCCTTTAGAATCTCTGCGCCCTCTGCGTCCTTCGCGCCTTTGCTTGCTTTGCGCCTCTGCGTTAACCGCCTTTTATCTCCGGCCCGCCGCCTCGATATATTCAAGGCTCTGGTGGCGGAAGTAGGTGTTGTACAGCTCGGCATAGTGCCCGCCGGCAGCCAACAACTGATCGTGCGTCCCCTGTTCGAGAATCTCGCCGTGCCGCAGCACGATGATCCGGTCAACTTCGCGCACCGTACTCAAGCGGTGGGCAATGATGATCGCGGTTCGATCCCGCATCGCCTCGTCGAGACCCTCTTGAATCAAGGCTTCGGTGAGCGGATCAATACTAGCAGTGGCTTCATCCAAAATCAGGATCGCCGGGTCTTGCAATAACACTCGCGCCAAGGCCACCAATTGCCGCTGGCCCATACTCAGGCTGCTGCCGCGCTCGCCGACCGGCGTGTCGAGACCCGCCGGCAGGGTCGCCAGCCAATCGCCGTGCCCTACCCGTCGCGCCGCCGCCAGCACCTCCTCGTCGCTCGCGTCTGGTTTCCCGTAGCGAATGTTCTCGCGCACTGTGCCATCGAACAGAAATGGCGTCTGTGTCACCATCCCCAATTGGCTGCGATAGGCAGCCAGATCAAGCCGGCGAATGTCGTAGCCGTCGATCCGGATCTGCCCGCCTTGAAACTCGTAGAAGCGGGCGATCAGCTTGGCAATGCTGCTCTTGCCGGAACCAGTATGGCCAACCAGCGCCACCCGCTCTCCCGGTTGAATATGCAGATTGAACTGGCGCAACACCGGTTCGCCCGGTTTGTAGGCAAAATCAACCCGATCGAAGATAATCTCGCCGCGCAACCGGCCCGGATCGAGGCGGTCGATCTGCGTCACCCGCGGTTCGGCGTCGATCAGCGCAAACACCCGCTCGCCGGCGGCCAACCCAAGTTGGAACTGGCTCCAGAACGAGGCGATGCTAGTCAGCGGGAACCAGAAGCTCTGCAAGCCTTGGATGAATAGAAACCACGTGCCGGTGGTGAGTTCGCCGGCATAGACCTTCTGCCCGCCAAGGTAGACGAGCAGCGCGGTGCCGGCGGCGGCCAGCAGATTGAGTAGCGGAAAGATGCTACTGAACGTGTAACGGGTGTATAAATTCACCCGCCGGCTCTTTTGGTTGACATCGAGGAAGTCGGCATAGACCGCCTGCTCTTGGCGAAAGGTCTTAGCGACCCCGATCCCGCTCACCGTTTCTTGGATATGGTTGCTGACTTCGGCATTCACCCGCCGCGAGGCGGTAATGACCTTGCGCGCAATCGAGCGGAAGGCCAGCGCCGCGCCGATAATCAACGGCGCTAACCCCAGCAGCACCAGCGTTAGCGACCAACTGACGGTGGCGAGATAGCCGACCAACACTACCACCAGCAGTAACCGGCTGAGCAGATCCATGGTCAGCGTCATCACCTGCGCAAAGGCGGCGGTGTCGGAATTGACCCGGCTGACGATCTTGCCCGACGGAAACTCGTCGTAGAAGCTGAGGTCGCGGGCCAGCACAGCATCGGCGGCGTCGCGGCGCAGCGCCAGCACTACTTCACCAATGGCCCGCACCGACATGGTTTGCCGGATCAGGTTAAACACCCACGACAAACAGGCGATCAGGGCCAGCGCACCGGCCAGCACCGCCGCCTGATTGAGCGAGGTCGCGGTCTGTATCTCGTCAATGCTGTACGAGATAAAGATCGGGATGAGCGCCTCAATCAATGCGGTGGCGCTAATCATCAACGCGGCGGTGATGATCTTGGCGGCTTGTGGGCGAAAATAACGCAGAATCCGCCGCACCAGTTCGCCGTCGCTATATTTGCGATCATAGCCTTCGGCATCGAGGCCATCAAACAGAAAACCCATGGCCGTCCTTTCTGCCCATCAGAGTAATCATCACTCCTCAACTTGCCGCTGGCGCCGGCGTTGGACGCGCTGCCGGATGCTCGTAGCGGGCAAAGATTCGCCGGTAGTGCGGCGAGGTGCGTAGCAGCTCCTCGTGGGTGCCGGCGGCGACCAATCTGCCGCCATCAAGCACCAGTATCTGATCGGCCCAACGGATCTGCGCTAGCCGGTGGGTGATCAACAATACTGTGCGCCCTTGCTGCGCCTGCCGGATCGCGCGCTGAATCTCGTCTTCAGTCGCGCTATCGATCGCGCTAGTGCTATCGTCGAGAATGAGAATGCGCGGGTTGGCGAGAAACGCGCGGGCTAGCGCGATCCGCTGCCGTTGACCGCCCGACAGGGTCACGCCGCGTTCGCCGATCACTGTCTGGTAGCCATGAGGCATGCGGCTAATAAACTCGTGGGCTTGGGCGGCCCGCGCCGCTGCCTCGATCTGCTCGTGGGTGGCGCCGGGAGCGCCAAAGGCGATATTTTCGCCGATCGTGCGCGAGAAGAGGAAGATATCTTGCTCGATCTTGCCGATCTGCGAGCGCAGCGCATCTAGATTCCACTCCCGCACATCTACCCCGTCAATCAACACTCGCCCGCTGGTCGTGTCATAAGTGCGGTTGACGAGTTGGGTCAGCGCGCTCTTGCCGCTGCCCGTCTGCCCGACAATCGCCACCGTCTGCCCAGCGGCAATACGGAACGAGATGTCGCGCAGCACCTGATGCGGCTCTTCGCCGGGGTGAGCGGCAAAGCTAAAGCTCACGTTCTCGAACTCGATCTCGCCGCGCATTGGCGCGCGATAGCCGTTCGGATTCTCGTCGAGGTCGGTCTCGGCGTTGATGATAGCGAGAATGCGGCGCGCGCCGGCCAACCCGGCCTGAAAGACCGAGAAGGCGAAGAGCGAGATGAAGGTGGGGAAGCGCAAGACATTCATCAACCCGATCACCGCCACTACTTGTCCCAACCCGATGTCACCGGCGCTGTAGAGCCAAAGAGCATGGAAGAACTCCGCACCCAGCGCAATCCCAAACAGCAAGAGCGGCAAATAGCGCGCCTCAATGTCACCTTGCTGCACAAACAGGTCGCGGAAGCGTTGGGCGTTGCGCAGATACTTCGAGCGTTCCAGCGCCTCACGCGCACTCGCCTTCACCACCTCGATCCCGCTGATCGTCTCTTCCAAGCCGGCATTCATCACCCCATACTGCTCGCGCTGGCGCTGGATCACCGGCATCAGCCGGCGCAGATACCAGCGTGCGGTGACGATATAGCCCGCCACAAAGATCAACGGCACAATGATCAGGCGCGGTTCGGTGAAGAAGATGAAGGTTAGCGGCACCACGATCCCTAACACCGTTTCAGAGATCAAGGTAGCGCCGGGCACGATCATATTCGCCACAAAATTGGCATCATCGGTGGCGCGGGCCATCAAGTCACCGGCGCGCTGGCGGTCGTGAAACGCCTTGCTCTTAGCCAGCAAGCTCTCGTAAAACTCTTGCCGCACATCGGCTTCGACCCGCGCCGCCACATTCTCAGCCGACAAGCTGCCGATCAACGCCGTCACGCTATCCGTCACCATCACGGCCAGCACTGCCAACGCCAACCCGGTCAAGGCGGCGTTATCAGGCGGGCCGCTCAGCACATCGGCGACGCGCCCGATCAATGCCTGCGCCCCTGAATACGCCGCCCATGCGGTGATGAAACAAAGATAGAACCCCAACACAAACGGCCAGTAACGCGCCACATGCGAGAGCAGCCAACGCGCTACACTGCGCCGGTCGTAAACGTAGGCCGAAGCAACCGTAAATTCACTACGCTGCACGATGGTAGGCTCCTCTCATGTCATCGCCACGCGGCAACCATCCGCAATCGTATTGGTTTTGCGCCGCCGTGCGTATCGTGGCGAACATAGAACATTATTGCGAGTATACCCTGCCTCCCCACACCACGAGATCAGCCGTAAGGTGTAACCTTTTGCCTATGTTCAACGTATCGATAGCGTGCTACAATGCGGTTGTGCTTGCGTTCTGCTGCGTGTCATCATGGGGAATCGTATTATGTCTGCACGTGTGGTAGCGGTGAGCGGCCCGCTGGCCGGGCGGATGTTTCAATTGGGCGAAACATCGCTCACGTTTGGACGTTCGCCTGATAACGCGGTTGTGATCGCCAGCCAGCGCGCTTCACGCCGGCACGCCGAGATTAGGCGTGAAGGCGGAGCGTATGTGCTGGTTGATCTGGGCAGCTCGAATGGCACGTTGCTCAACGGCCAGCCAGTGCAACGGCAACTTTTACGGACTGGCGATACGTTTGTAATCGGTGATGAGGTATTTCGGTTTGAAGAACTGGCCGGCGCCGGGATCGAACCGACGTTGCCCGTTGGTTCATCACCACCACCCGTTTCGCCGCCTGCCGCTCCCGGATGGCCGGGGCAGCCGCAGCAGCCGCCTGCCGCTCCCGGATGGCCGGGACAGCCGCCGCAGCCGCCTGCCACACCCGGTTGGCCGGGGCAGCCGCCGTCTGCTCCTCCACCTGCCGTTGGCGGTTTTCAATTGCCTCCTGTCCCCCCTTCCGCGCTGCCGCCGCCAGCCCAACCCCGTCGCTTCCCGATCTGGCTCGTGCTCATTGGAGTGTTTACCTGCATCGTTCTCGCAGTTGCCGTTGCTGGCGGTGTAATGTTCTTTAACCGCGGCGGTGGCGGTAATGATGGCGGCAACAATAACTCTGGCGGCGGGTTCAATACATCTCCTATCGCACAGCCAATCGCGCCGACCCGCGTGCCGCCGCCTAATGCGGCGGAGTGGACGGTGCTTGTCTATCTCGATGGCGATAACAATCTCGAGTCTGACGCGATCGATGATTTTGAAGAGATGGCGCGGGTTGGTTCGACTGATCAAGTGCATATCATCGTGCAAATGGATCGCATCCGTTCGCCCGAAGGGTGGGATGACCGTCGCTACGGCAATTGGGATGGCACGCTGAGGTTTCGGGTCGAAGCCGGGATGGAACCAACCCGTGAGAACGCACTGGCCGATCTTGGCGAGCGCAATATGGGTGATCCGGCTACCCTGAGTGACTTCTTGATTTGGGGAATTGAGAACTACCCAGCCAAACGTTACGCCATCATTCTCTGGGATCATGGCGCGTCGTGGCTAGGCATCGCCAGTGATGATACCGATAAAGATGTGCTGAACCTGCCTGAAATCAGCTCAGCCTTCGAGACGGCGCTGGCCCGCACCCAGATCGGCGGCTTTGAGTTGATCGGGTTTGATGCCTGCTTGATGGCGCAGTTCGATGTACTGCATACTGTTGCCCCATACGGCAAGGTCGCCGTCGCTTCTGCCGAACTCGAACCCAACAGCGGTTGGGCTTGGGATGCATGGCTGGAGCAGTTGGTTGCCAAACCCGAACAAGATGGCTATGCCATTGGGCCGGTTATTGTGCAAACCTATATGGATTCGTTTCAAGGCCGGCGCGCTGATGAAGTAACCCTCTCCGCCTTCGACCTCACGCGCATGAATGAGCTGGTGAGCGGTCTCGACGCTTTAGCGCAAGAACTGCAACGCGGTGTGCAACAAAGCTATACCGCCATTGGCCAAGCGCGTTCATTTACTAACGTGTACGCGCCATCGTATGCCGAAGAGTTTAATGCGATCGATCTGCCGCACTTTCTCAACTTGCTTCCCCAACAAGGCGCAACCGGCGCCGTGCGTGATCGGGCCGCGCAATTGCTGCGCGCAATTGAATCGGCCCGGCTCGCCAATGGCGTCGGGTCGTATCATCGCGAGAGCGGCGGACTTTCGATCTACTTCCCACAGTTGGTTGATCTCTACGCTGAGGCCTACGAGCGCGCTTCACCGACGCCGCGCGCCACGGCGTGGGAAGAGTTTCTGACCGCGTACTATCAGGCAAGCGGCGCGGCTGTGCAACGGCCAACGATTCGAGATTTGGTCATTAATCGCGATGTGGTCAGTGTCAATGCGCCCGCTAGTCTCACCGGCACCTTGGCCGGCAGTGATATTGCGTATGTGTTCCAATTTATCGGCATTCCCAACGATCGGCGCGATACGGTCGATCTGATCTTGGTTGATTTCATTTATCCGCCGGGCGCTGCGCCGGGCAGCCAAGTGCCCAATTGGAGCGATGGCGAATTTAGCTTGCGCCTGAACTGGGACGCCACCAATTGGTACTTAAACAATGGGAATGATGCGATTGAGGTCTTGCTAGGCCCGATTAAATACGGCTTTGAGTTTTATGGCGTGGAAGGCATCTATACGTCAACCGCCACTGGTGAGCAAATCAACGCTGGGCTCGTCTTCTCGATACAGGGCAATGAAGCGCAATTGCTCCGTATTTGGGGGTTCCCTCGCGCTGCCGGCAAACAGGAACCGCAACCATTTGAGTTATTCCCGCGCGCAGGCGATACCTTCACCGCTTACTACCGCTCGTACACTGATACTGGGAGCGGGCTGGAAGCGAATCGGTTTGAGGGCCAGACGATTACGTTTGGTGATGCGCCGCTCAAGGCGGTACGCGGGCCAACTCTTAGCGGCGATTATGTGATGGGTTTTCTGGTGCGCGATATTGCCGGCAATTATCACTATAGCTATGTGGATGTGGCGGTGGATAATACCAATGTGCCAACCACACCGAGCGGCGGTGTGGCGCCGCCTGCTGGCGCAGCCCAAGCCGGTTTCCAACGCTACGAAGGCACACTTGGCTTCGCTATTGATTATCCGCAAAACTGGCGCGCGTTTGATACTGGCAACGACCGGATCATCTTCTCGAATCGCGCGGTCGATGATGGGGTGTATGTGGTAGTTGACGTCTACAAGTTTGTTGACGACGATCCAACCGTCGCTACCCGCACCTTGATAGAAGAGCTCAAGACGGTCGTGAACCAGCAAGGCGAGCTGCGCGTTGATGTCACTGATTTCCAGATGGCCGGCCTGAATGGTTTAAAGCTTGAGTATGCTTATCCGCTCGATCAAGGCGGCAACAGTTATGTCGTCGCAGTTGTCGTCACGAGTCCGAATACGCTGTGGACCTATCTGGTCATGTTTGAAGCACCGGAAAGCAGCTTTGACAGCCAGCTTGAACTCTTCAATGCCATGCTCAGCAGCCTCGTGATCGGGTAGCGAATGCTACGCAGCGGGGAAGGAACGGACCGTGGGGGGGTGCAATCAACGTGAAGTGGGTGAGCGACCAGTAGCCCAACTCATCCCAGACATTCTTCAGCTCAAATCGTGTCTGCGGATGGGAGTAGCGGGCGGATATACACCAGCGGCGCTTATCCAACTAGCCCAGACGTTGAGTTATGCGACGCTCGCTGAGGGTGGATCGGTGCTCGTCGCTGGGTCAGCCGGCGGTCATTGGGTCGATCTGGCCCTGCAAGACGTGGCGTTGCCGATTCAGCGCAGTAGTATCGTGCTCCAAGGTGCGGGAGTGGCGCTGGTTGGGGTGGGACCGCGTTATGGCTACGCGTTGGTCGCTATTCCGATGGAGTCGTTGGAACGCGAAGCTGATCTGCAATTGCATGATGCTCATTGGAGCTGCGCGCCTGAAGATCTGTTGGCCCTGAGCGAGCTGCTCGAAAGCTCCATCCCGATGCTGCAACGCGCCGCTTTGCAGCGTTTGCAGCCGCCGCCTAGCCATGTGCTCTTGCAGATCGCGAATCAGGCGCTCGATTTTGCCGCTCGCCAACACGTGACGTTGGCGCTAGCCAATCGCGCGCTCACCGAACGGCTGCGCAATCACGAAGATCAGACCCGGATGATTGTTCATGATATGCGCGCGCCGCTGCATACGCTTCTGATCAGTCTCAAAGCCTTGCAACGCCAAGGCTTTGATGCCAACGCGCGCGATGAATTGCTCGAAGTCGCGCGGGAGAGCGCCAATTATCTGCTGAGCTTGACCGAAACGGTGCTCGATTCGGCCCGGCTTGAGACGAGCAGTTGGTCGTTGCAGTTGCAGCCGGCTAATTTGCTCATGCTGATCAAGACGGTGTGTGAACCGTTTCGCCAGTTGGCCCATCCCGATCAGCCGCATGTGCGGGTGGAATTACCGGTTGAGCTGCCGGCAGTGATGTTGGATCCACATTTGATCGAACGGGTGATTGCGAATCTAGTCTCAAATGCGGTGAAGTTTACACCGTCAGGCGGTGAAGTGGTGGTGTCCGCTCGCCTGACCAACGATGGCCATAGCGTCGAGCTGCGGGTGAGCGATACCGGGCCGGGTATTCCGCGCGAGGCGCAAGAGCGGATCTTCGATCGCTTTTATCAGGCCCGTGAGAATGATCGTCGCCGTGGCACCGGCTTGGGGCTCTATTTCTGCCGGCTCGCGGTTGAGGCGCACGGCGGCAGTATTATGCTTGAGAGCGAAGTGGGACGCGGCAGCACCTTTATTGTGCAATTGCCAGTGGGGTAGACGTGGCCAGCGGTGCGCAATATGATGGAGTGCAGCAGTCCCACTGCCGCCTCGCATATCACCCTCGTCTGTACAAGTAGGGTAGGCTTGGCAAACACTGTGTAAACTTTGGAGTGCGGCAGTCCCACTGCCGCACTCTGTCATCATCCCGTCGCTGCAATCGTCGTCACAAGCGCGTTGGCTGCGCCAGCGGCACGCAACGCATCGGTGACAGTCGCCGCCTGTTCTGGCGTAGTCAACGCCAGCATCACACCACCCCAGCCAGCGCCGGCCAGCTTTGCCCCCAGCGCGCCGGCAGCTTGCGCTGCCGCGACCAGCCGGTCAAGTTCCGGCGACGAGACGCCGATCTCGCGCAGTAGCTCGTGGTTGGCGCTGAGGAGCGGCCCTAACCGCGCTGCATCGCCTGTTGCCAACGCTGCGCGCGCCTGCTCGACCAACGCGCCCACCTGATCGAACAACGATTCGTAGCGGGCCGGATCAGCTTGCCACCGCTCACGCACCGCACCGACCGGCAAGCGGGTCGGGCTGCGCACGCCACTGTCACCAACGACCAGTGTCAGCGGCGCGCCGATGGGCAATGGCTCGATCAACGGCGGGAGCGATGGCCGGCGCTGAAACCAGATCGGCTGCTCGAACGCCACCACGGTGTTGTCAATCCCGCTCGGCGTGCCGTGATAGCCGCGTTCGCTCTCGTACACGAGTTCGGAAATGGCTGCCGGCGGGAGGGTTTGGCCATTGTGCGCCAGCAACTCGCGCACAATCGCCGTGGCGATGGCCGCCCCGCTGCCCATGCCGCTCGCGATCGGGATCGCCGATCGGATGGTGATTTCAACATCAGCCGGGAGGCCAAACCGTTCGATGACCGCCATCACCAACCCGCTGAGCGGTTCATCGGGCCGCTCAGCGACTCGCCACTGCCCGCCCAGATCGGGCGCACTGATCAGCGGGCCGCTCCCCGGCGGGAGCAGCGTGACAGTTGCCGTCGCCCGAATGTCGGCCAGCGGCAACGCAATCGCTGGCCGCCCGTAGACGACGGCATGTTCACCGCAGAGAATGAGTTTGGCCGGCGCGGTTGCCATGGCTCAACTGCGAATCGTCGCCCCTAACTCGCGTTCGAGGTTGCCGATGATCTTCTTGCGAATCTTGGCTAACGTCTCGTCGAGTAGGGTGCGGTCAGGCGCGCGGAAGACAAGGTGATAGGTCAGGCTGCGTTTGCCTTCTCCCACCTGCGGCCCGCTATAACGATCAAACAGGGTCAGACTCTCTAGATACTCGCCGGCGCTGCGCTGGATGACGGCCCGGATCTGCGCTTCGCTGACCGTTTCATCGGCCACAATCGACAGATCTTGCACACTGGCCGGGAAGCGCGAGATAGGCCGGTAGACCGCTTGCCCGGCATGGGTAAACAGCGTTTCGAGGTCGATCTCAGCCAGCAATACGCGCGGCACTGCCACCTCGAGCCGCGCGCGCACCTGCGGATGGGCTTCGCCAAGCACACCAACCGGTTGTTGATCAACTGGCCGCCCCCGGCTATCGCGTTTGCGCACCAGCATCAACGCCGCCGAGCGTCCGGGATGGAAGCGCTCGTCATCGGTCAGCGGCACAAAATTGAGTTGCTCGGCCAGCCCTAACCGTTCGCCGAGCAGCTCGACGATCCCCTTCAGATCGTAGAAATCGAGCCACTCGCGGTCGGTGCTCAGCCAGCTTTCCGGCTGGCGCGGGCCGGCCATTGCAATCGCCAGCCGGCGCGGTTCGTCGGGCAGCCAGCGATCGTTGTTGCCCGGCTCGGCTTGCGGCAAGTAGACTCGCCCAATCTCAAACACCAGCGAACGCTCGCGCTCGCGCAGGTTCATAGCCAGCGCCGCCGCGATCGAGGGCAGCAACGAACGGCGCAGGTAGACGTGTTCCGGCGTGCTGGGATTGCTCAGCTTAAGGTATCGCTCGGCGATGGCCTCGGAGGGTTGCACCTGCGCGACCAGCGCCATATCGATCAGCGAATAGGTGATCAGCTCGGTCAAGCCAGCGCCGGCCATCAGATCGCGCACCTGCTCTTCGAGTTCGATCGCCTTAAGCGTCACCGGCGGCGGCAATTCATCGGCCAGCCGGGTGGACGGAATCTGATCGTAGCCGTAGACGCGGGCAATCTCTTCGCACAGATCGGCGGCCATCGTCACATCTTGGCGGAACGACGGCACCTTCACGTGAATCACCGGCTCGGCGGCTAGCATTGCGAAATCGCCGACCGTCGCGCTGCCGCTGATTGAGCATTCAAACCCTAGCCGGCCCAAAATTTCGGCGATGGTGTGGGCATCGAGATGAATGCCGAGCAAGCGGCGCACTTCCGAGGGCGGTAGATCGATCGTCACCGGCTGCCATGGGCGCGAATAGACATCGATGAAATCGGCGGCAATGGTTGCCCCGGCGTACAGGCGCATCAGTTCCAGACAACGGCGCAGCGCGATCGGCGGCAACTCGTAATCAACCCCGCGCTCAAAGCGGCGCGACGCCTCGCTGGGCAATTTGAGGCCGCGCGCCGTGCGCCGGATCTGCACCGGTTCCCAGATAGCCGCTTCGAGTAACACATTAGTCGTCGTCGCGCTCACCTCAGAGCTAGCGCCACCCATCACACCGGCCACCGCCAATGGCCCAGTGGCGTCGCACACCATCAGCGGCGGATGGGTCAAGCCGCTGTCAGGGCCGGGGGTCAGATCGCGATCACGATCATCGAGCGTCTTCAGCCGTTCGCCGGGTTGGGCCAAGCGCACGATCAGATGGCGATCGGCCACGCGATCGGCGTCGAAAGCGTGGGTCGGCTGGCCCCACTCGAGCATCACATAGTTGGAAATATCGACGATATTGTTGATCGGGCGCATGCCGGCGTTGATCAAGCGGCGCTGCATCCAGAACGGCGACGGACCTATCTGCACGCCCTCGGCGAGCCCGACCATAAAGCGCGGGCAGAGATCGGGTTCGTGGACAGTGACGTTGGCCCGCCCGCTGATCGACGGGCCGGTGGCAACGACCTGCGGATCGGGCAAGGTCAGTGGTGCGCCGGTCAGTGCAGCGACTTCGCGAGCCACACCAACGATCGAGAGACAACGGGCGAAGTTGGGGGTCAGGTCGATTTCCAGCACAATCTCGCCCAGATAGTCGCGCAGTGGCATTCCTACCGGCGCATCGTCAGGCAAGATCAAAATCCCCTCGTGATCCTCGCTCAGGCCTAGCTCTTTCTCCGAGCAGAGCATGGCATCGCTCATCACGCCGCGCACTGGCCGGCCCTTGAGCTTAGTGATCACCCAACCCTCGGCGTGGCCATCGTACAACTGCGCCCCTTCGCGGGCAAACACCGCTTTCAGCGGATGGGTCAAGCGGCCCTGATCGCGATAGGGAAAGAGATTAGGCGCGCCGGTAACAACCGTATGGGGTTGGGCCGCGCCATAATCAACCTCGGCCAGCACCAGCCGGTCGGCGTTCGGATGCGACCGCACCTCAAGCACATTGGCAACGACAATCAATTCGGGATCCCACGGCAGCGGCGCGCCCTCAACCCCGATCCGGTGGATCTGAGCGACCTCCATACCGCCGAAGGTCAAGCGCCGGGCCAATTCTTCGACCGGCAGATCAACCGCAACAAATTCACGCAACCATGACAGCGGAACTCTCATAGGCTCCTCGGCATAGCAATCTGGCTGGTGCGATTGTAGCCAGCGCCTTGCAGACTGTCAAATGACGCCGGCTACGAGCGTCATTTACCGTCTAACGGTGTGATCGTGTACTGCCAGCCGGCATGCTACAATAGCGATGTGTTCGCGCTGATGCAGTAGGATGACAATGACCCAACCTGATTCGAATGAAGCGCCGGTAGCCCCGCCGCCGCCCGCGCCGCGCCCGCGTAGTTGTGTGAGCCGGATTATCGGCGTGATTGGCTGGTTATTGACCGTGATCATTGCGGCTGGAGTAGCGTTGGTTGCAGCCGGAGGCATCTTGTTGCTGTTGGGAGTTGATCTCACCACACCGCAGCAGATCAGGCAAGCGAGCGTTGAGGTGCAGCGGTTGCAGGCAGCGGCCACGGCGCAAGCCGATACGGTGGCCCAACTACAAACGGCGCAGGCGCAAGCGAGCATCGAGCTGGGTAATGCGCGCGAGCGGATCGATGATCTCGAAGCGCAGGCGGGGCGACTAGCGGCAGCGGCGACGACCCAAGCTGGGCAGGCTGCAACGGCGGTAGCCTTGGGGCAGGCACTGCAAACCGCAGTCGCTGAAGCCGCGGCATTACAAGATCAGCTTCGGGAGGGGCAAGTAGTAGTAGCGGTCGTAGCCACCATTCAAGCCGAACAAAACGAGCGGATTCGCGAAATCGAACGGCGCAGCGAGCGGTTAACCCGTTTTCTTGACCGGCTGAGCGACATTGCCGCCGATACCGTGGATGATGTTGGCTTGCCTACGCCAACCGCGACACCCACTGCGACGCCGGCGCCGCTGACAGCAACGCCAACCGCGACGCCCGTCCCTCCTCCTACGCCGACACCGTAGCAAACGGTTTCGGTTGCGCTGCGTGGGTGTAGGCAAGGCCTAATCACGTCCGATCGCCGCTTCGGTGAGCAAGCGCACCATCTGTTCGATTGAACGGCGAGCGCGGGCGAGCGCAAGCGTCATATCGGCCAGCACGGCCTCGGCCAGCGTAAAATTCGCGAGATAACTCTGCCGTAACGTCTCAAAGAGGTCTTGCGCCTCTTCGAGGCTTTGGGCGGCTCGATCCAACGCTTGCTCGCTATCGTCGCGTTGGCGAGCCGCCGTCATCGGCCAGCGTCCATGAATTTCAGCGCCGCGCACGACGGCCAAGTAACGCCGCATGCGTTCAGTGCAAGTCAAGGCATCGTACACGGCGCGCTCGGCAGTCACGATCAACACCCGCGCAAGGTGAACATTGCGCCCCAATTCAGCGCGCACCTCTTCAAGCGTACTCCGGGCCTGTTGGATGTGCTGAACCGCCTCGTCCGCAACGCGGATCAGCTCCACCCTCTCGGTCTCCAATTCGGTTGGCCAGCGGCGTGGTATCGTCGGCATAATCAACAGCGCTCCTTCGTGTTCGGCGCAAGTAATCTTCGGCTTCGCGGCGGCGCAGCGCATTTGTGCCGAGTTGCCAGAGAATAATGGGAATGCCCGCAGCCACAAAGCTACGCCAGACCAAATCTTCATAATTGCGCCAATCGAGGTTGCGTAAGCGGCGCGCAGCTAACGCAACCGGCGCAAGCGAGAGAACGACCCCGCCAGCAACTTCCGCCCACAAATGATCAGGCAAGACGGTGGGATAACGGCGCTGGAGCAATTCGAGCGTAGCAGCGTAGGCGGTTGATAGACCCATCACCTGCAGCGGCAATTGCACTGCTAGATGATCAGCTTCAGTCACCATGTTGAGCGTTGCGTCGTGATTCACTGCTTGCATTGCGGGGTTCCTTTCGGGTTCCTTTCAAGAGATACTATACCACTATTAAACCGTTTTGTCTAGTCTTTCGGGTGCTTGTTGGGTGCTTGTTGGGGTTGATGGTTGGGTAATAGCCGCTCCTCCTGTTCAGTTTGTTTCGTCATAATGCCATTTCCACCAGCGACAACGATTAGTCGATTGCAGGCGAGAAGGCGTCGAAACTAGGCTTAGCTTTATAATACTACACACTGTAGTAATGTCAAGGCCTCGCTGAGAACTTCCCGCGAAACACTCTAGACGGCTCGAATATTATATGCTATAGTAAGTCAGGAAGGTATTTTAAGAACCCAACAAGCACCCGAAAACGATTGTCTTACCTGCCATTCTGACCCTGTGAGGAGGCAATGCTGCTCGGTACATGGCTGGTGTCGCTCGATGAACAAGGCCGCTTGGCCATTCCCACCCCTATCCGCCCTGTGTTTAACGCTGGCGTGGTCGTGACCCGCGGCTTTGAACGCTGTCTCCAACTGTGCCCCGAACCGTTCTGGCGCGGGTTGGCCCAGCGGGTGAGCAATCTGACCCTCAGCGGGGCTGATGAGCGCTGGTTGCGCCGGCTGCTGTTTGCCGATGCCAGCGCCTTGTCGCTCGATGAACAGGCAACGATCGTTATCTCTGCGCCGCTCCGCGCTTACGCCGGTCTTGATCGCACCGCGGTGCTGGTTGGGATGGATCAGTATCTGGAAGTGTGGACGCCTGAACGCTGGCAAGAATGCGAGTCGACTATCACCGCTTCTGCCGGCCGCTGGTCTCGCCATGATTGGGATGTCGCTGTGGCGCGCAACAGCGCGTTTTCTTTGTGATCGTTTTTACTACAAACTGTAGTAAATTGCTGGAAAGGATTGTGCCATGAACAGCGCCCTGACGCTCCAACCGCGCCTCGTGTTCGATCGTCCCTCCGGCAGTGCGCTCATTGCTCGCCAGCGCTTGCGCCAAACTTTGCAGCGCGAGCGGTTGCTTGTGCGCGATCAGATCGCTGATCAGGCCTTGCTGTCCGCCTTGCTGATGACGGAGCTGCCCGCTGCTTCTCGTGAAGGATAAGCCGCGCGCTGCCGGATAAGACGGTGTCTTCCCTTTGTTAGCCAGACCCATCTGATCACTATGCGACCAACGTACCAGCCTGTTCTGCTCTCGGTCGATTTTAGTTCGTATCATCGCGGCTTTTTTGTGCGCTGGGAAGCTAATGAGGTGATCGATATCACCCAGAGCCAGATGCCAATGCCGATCGCCGCCCACGATGTGCCGCTCGTGTTGCGGGCCCTCGATGTGTTGCAAGATCCGGCTTACCCGCATCCATGGACATCGGCGCAAGAAGTGGCATTTACGTTTTCGCCGGCGGAACAGGATCGGCTGCGCGAACTCGATTTTTGGGGTGACGGTGAGCGGGTGCCGGCCGATTTGCCGCGCCGGGTTGGTCGCCGCCTCTTTCGTGCGCTCACCCACGATAAGCGCGGCGCTGAAGCGCTGAAGATTGTGCGTAACTATGCGTTGGCGGTCGATCGGCCGTTGCTGATATCCTGCCATTTCAATGCCCACGCGCCGGCTGATATTGCTCTCGCTGCGCTCCCATGGGAGCTGCTGTGGGCCGATGAGCCAACCCCGCTCCTCGCTGAGCGCCGCTTGTCGGCATCGATCGAGCGCCGTCTCAAACACACTGGCCCGCCGCCGCAACCGGCGCCGGGCAGCGGTGCGCTGCGCATTCTCGCCCTCTCGCCCCAAGCCGGGATTCCACCCGAATTGCGCCAGCTTGAACGCAGCGCCCGCATAAGCGCGTTGCGACCGCTGCTTGAACAGGGTTTGGCCGAAATGCGTGAGTTGAGCCCGGTTTCGCGCCGTGAACTCGAACGGGTGGTGCGCGAGTGGTCGCCTGACGTGATCCATTACTACGGCCATGGGCGCTACGAGCAAGGTGCTGGTGCGCTCTTGCTCGACCGCGAGAGCGGTGGTGAAGAATGGACGCCGCCGGGGGCGTTGGCTGCTGCTGCTGGCGGGGTGCGGATGGTCTTGTTGCATGCCTGCCAAGGGGCGATGGCTACCCCCGGTTCGGCCTTGCTTAGTAGTGTTGCTCCCGCCCTCAGCATCGCTGGGGTGCCGGTGGTGATTGGGATGCAGTTTACGATCCGCGCCGATGCTGCTACCCGCATGGCCAGCATTGTCTACGCCGGGCTGGCGCAGGGACGGAGCGTGCAAGAGGCGCTGGTCGCCGCTCGGATTGCGCTGTATGTCGGCGAGACCGATCAGGTGTCGTGGTTTGTGCCGGCGCTGTACGTGCGTAATCGCACCCTTGGGCCGATGTACTTGCGCCCGCCGAGCGATCAGCCGCCGGCGTTGACCTTGGGCAACCAGTACCCGCCGCGCCATCCATCGCCGGTGATCCGCCGGTTGCGCATCCAAGACGAATGGTATCGCCGGCGATATGGCATCGATCCTGTGTAGTGCTGTAACGTGGGGCGACGCTCTGGCCGTGCGACGGTGCGACCCGCTCGCTAATCCTCTGAACAGCGGCCATGCAGCCCCATCATAACCATCGCATAGGTGTCTCATGTATCAGATCGAATGGGTTGGCATGACCCGCAATCACTTCAAACCGGGCACTCCTGATCGGATTAGAATGGTGGTGCTCCATTCCACTGCCGGTTCGTACCCCGGCGACTTTAAGTGGCTCCGGCAGGGCGGCGCTCCCGGTCGTGAGGTTTCCGTCCATTACTACATCAGCAAACGTGGCCAGATTTTCCAACTGGTGGCCGATCAAGATATCGCGTGGCATGCCGGCGTGAGCCGTTGGGAGGTTGATGGCCGCACGGTGTATGGCTGTAACGATGTATCGGTAGGGATCGAACTCGAGAACCGCAACGATGGCCGCGATCCGTACCCGCCCGAACAGTACGCCGCTGCGCTCTGGCTAACTCGCGAGCTGGTGCAGAAGTACCGGATTCCGCCTACCCAAGTGGTGCGCCATCTCGATATTTCCCCCGGACGGAAGACCGATCCGGCCGGTTTCCCGTGGCAACGGTTTCTGGCCGAGGTGTTCGCCGGTTTGCCTGATGCCCCTACGTTGCCGCCGGGCGAGCAGTTGCGCCAATACATGCTGGATGCCGCGTATCGCGCCGCCGGCAGTGGCCTGCCCGCCGAGTGGCCCTTTTTCGCCCAAGCCCGCGCCGCCAATCTCGGCATGCCGGTCGCCTCGCTGGTCGCCCGCCCCCTCGCGCCGCGTCCGGCATCAGCGCCGAATGATCGCGAACGCGCGTTGTCATTGCCTGACGGGACGCGCTATCTGGTTGAAGTCTATGCGCGCGATGCGCTGTTTGCCGCCGTTGGGCCCGATGACTCTCTCCGCCCCGGTGAGAGCGTCAATCGGCTCAATACCGTCCCCGCTAGCCCACAACGGATGGCCCTGCTCGAGGCAATCTTTCGCGCTGCCGATCCCGTCAATGGTTTTCAACCCGGTTGGGCCTTCCACCAGTATTTTCTCCAGCATCCCGATGAATTAGGGATGCCGATCAGCCATAATCACCGGCTGGCGCTGGCGCCGGGGTTGAATTTCGCTTGCCAGCACTTTGCCCTCGATAGTCTGTGCTCGCCGGTGGGCCAGTGGCAGGTGATTTACCGGCTCAGCGAGCTTCGTCGCGCTGCTGCTGGCCAGTTGGCGCTGTCCGGCCTCAGCCGCGAGCGCGCCACCCAGTTGGCCCGGCTCTTGCTTGACGATCTCTTTGCTCTCCGCACTGGTCGCCGCTACCAACCTGATGCGGCCCTGATCCAGTATGCGTTGGGTGAAGAACTCGGCGCGCCGCTGGGCCAACCTGAAGTCGTGGTGATCGATGGCGTGCCGGTGGCGTTGATGCCGTTTGCGCTCGATGTGATTGCTTGCCGCCTGCCAGCGCCGGATTGGCCGCTCGATCGCCCATTGCCGCCGGCGAGCCCCTTTGGCCGCTTGACGGCGTTGCTTGGCAGCCACCGCCAGCTTGCGACCGGCGTGGTGCGGCTATCGCGGGTTGATGGCCAGCGCTTGCCACCGCCGCCGGTGACGTCTGCTCCCCTGCTCGGTCCAGTTCGGCAGGGCCAGCCACTGATCGACGTGAGCCTGTTTGCTGGTGATGGTGAAATACGCCGCCGCCCGATTGATACCATTTTGCTGGTGCCAACACCCGGACCAACCAGTTTACAGTTGGTCAATGCCCATGCCAATGCGCACTGGCACTACTACGTCGATCATACCGGCGCTGTGTTTCGTCTGCGCCACGAACGCTATACTGCCCGTACTGCGCGTGGGGTCGGCTTGCCCGCCGAGCAGCTCGACCAACGCGCCGTTGTGATTGCCGTAGAAGGATCGCTCGAACATGCGTCGCCGCCTTTGCGTAACGCGGTACAGGCACTGGTGCAGTTACTGCGCCGGCAGTTTCGTATTGGCGCTGGCCGGGTGCGGGTGAGCGAGCCGATTGCTGAGATTCCGTTGAGCGAGCAGGTGTAATACCGACCATTATTCGTAGGGGGGCGTATGCAATCTGCAGATGTATCGTTTCAGCCGCGTACCCCGATTACCATCAAGCTGATCGGTTTGGGTGGCTGTGGCGGGAATTTGGTTAGTACATTACAACTGCCGACCGATCAGATCGGTGTGATTGTTGCTAATACCGATCAACAAGATCTAGTTGGCCGCACCACGGTGCCAACGCGCATTTTATTGGGGCCGCAGCTTACGGCTGGCAAAGGCGCCGGCGGTCATCCTCAAGTCGGTGCAGAGGCAACGCTCGAAAGCGAACCGGTGTTGGCCCAAGCGCTTGCCGGCGCCGATCTGGTGGTGATTGTTGCCGGTATGGGTGGAGGTACCGGCACCGGCGCCGCGCCAGTGGTCGCCCGCCTTGCTCGCCAACTTGGCGCGTTGACCCTCGCTTTTGTCACGATGCCGTTTCACGTCGAGAAGGGCCAACGTAGCCGCACTGCCGAACAGGGGCTTGCTTCGCTAACCGCGACGGCCGATGCAGTGGTGGTCGTGTCAAATCAGAAGATCCTCAGTTTTGTGAATCCGCGGGAAACGCTAAGCAAAGCGCTCACCTATAGCAATACGATTTTGAGCGCTGCGATCAGCGGTGTCGTCGAGCAGCTCTCCTTACCGGCCCTGATGCAGCTCGACTTTTCCCACGTTCGCCAAACCCTTAGCAATGCCGGCCAGACGATGCTTGGCATTGGCAGCGCAATTGGTAGCGATGCCGCCCAACGCGCTGTGCAGCAGGCGCTCAAATGCGATTTGTTGGAAGGGAATTTGATGAAGGCGCGGCGTATCTTTGTCTCGATCATTGGCGGTGACCATCTCGGTCTGCACGATGTCAATAATGCAATTGCGCAGATCCACCAGACGATCAATAGTGAGATAGATTTAGCGATTGGCGTGGTCAGTTCACCGCACCAAGCCAACCCTGATCGCGTGCGCGTCACCCTGATCGCAAGCGAGGTTGCCTCGTTCCGCCGGCCGTCTAGCGCCATCGCCAACCAATCTGCTCCGAACGCGAAACCGCCTGTTCAATCACAGGCCCCTTCGTTGCTTCAGTATGCCGATCTGCCGCCCTTTTTGAAGCTTCACCGTCGAGGCAGCCTATGATCCTGCATCTGTGCTCGAATGACCCGCTCGTTGCGCTCGTGCATGACCTGTTTGGCGCTAATCCGGTGCGCGTCCCCGATGCACGCATCCGCCCGCTCTCAGTCGTTGTGCATCGCCATGGGCGCAGTATCTTTCGCGGCTCGCTCTTGCCGCTCTTGACCGACTCTAGCCCGCTCAGCGTCCAACCATCGGTGTCACAACTGATCGACATCAGCGGTCGCCGTTCGCGGCGAGTGAGTCTTGAATTGGGTCTGGCCATTTTGAAAGGTTTTTTACGCGGCTTTGGCATCCCCACCGCCGAGTTGTCCACGACGTTGCAAGGCGCTGCCGCCATCTCCTTCTCATTTCCCACCGCGATGCGCCTCGCCTACGATGTCAATGCTCTCGGCTGGGCGCTGGCCGGTCGCGCAATTGATCGCACTAATCCGGCGGCAGCGATCCTGTTCGAGCAGACTCCCTACGAGTTGTTGCTGATCGACTCCGTTCTCACCAGCCGCCATATCACCATCACCATTAGCGGCTCAAAAGGCCAACGGCTGAATGTCGATATTGATGCGTTGCGCCACATGCTGGGCGATCTTGGCGCTCAGGCGAGTGTCAACCACGACTCCGATCTCGAAATTACCCTCGCCAGCCCGCACGATTTGACCTTCGCGTTTTCGTGTGTGCGCCTCTTTTTCAATGATGAAGGGTATATCACCACCATGCCGCCCGATCTCGACCGGCGCGTGTTGGGGAGTGCGAGCGGCATCAGAGTGCGGTATAGCCCCGACCGCGTCATGCTCAGCGAGCAGCCGGGGCTGTTAGTGTGGGATCACGCCGAGGCGATGCTCAAAGCCTAACGCCAAGCGGCGCGGGCCGCCGGCCCGCCAAGAGCAGGGGCTGTGGGGCAGGGCGGGGCGCGGGTCGCCGGCCCGCCATCTATCCATCCTGCTATATGGTGGCAAGCTCTCTCAACACCTCAAGCAAATAATCCACTTCCGCAGCCGTGTTGTAATGCACCAGCCCTACCCGTACCATACCGCCAAGCGGCTCAACTCCTAGCCGTTCGCTCAAGCTCAGCGCATAATAGTTGCCATCCCAGACAAAAATACCACGTTCAGCCAGTTGTTCGGCCACCGCTCGCGGCGACAGGTTTGCCAACCGGAACGAGACCGTCGGCGTGCGCCACCCAAATCGTTCCGGCTCGCGAATCCCATAAAACGTGAGGCCGGGGATTGCGAGCAAGCCCTCGATCAACTGTACGGCCAAGCTCCGTTCGTAGTCAGCGATCCGCGTCATTGCCGCCACAAGCGCCTCGCGCCGGGTCGCGGCCGGCTGGCCTAAACTGGCCAAGTACTCAATCGCTGCCGTCACGCCAGCCAAGCCTTCGTGGTTCTGGGTGCCGGTCATCCAGCGTTCAGGTGTGGTGTCAGCCGCCGGGCGCACTTTGTAGGGCTGTAACCGCTGTAAATGCTCGCGTTTGCCGTAGATGGCCCCTACGTGCGGCCCAAAAAATTTGTAGACGCTACAGGCCAAGAAATCGCAGTCGAGCGCCTTGACATCGATCGGGCCATGTGGTGCATAATGCACGGCATCCACAAAGACCAGCGCGCCTGCCTGATGCGCCCATTCGACCACCTGCCGCACGTCGTTGATTGTGCCAACCGCATTTGAAGCATAGCCAACCGCCACCAGCTTGGTGCGCGGCCCGATCTTCGCCGCCATATCCGCCATGTCGAGCGTACAGTCTTCAATGTCAATATCCACCTCGCGAATCACGACCCCGCGCTCGCTCAACGCTCGCCAAGGTGCGACATTGGCGTCATGGTCAAGCCGTGTCACCACGATTTCATCGCCGGGTTGCAATTCGCGCCCAATCGCCCGGCTGAGCGCGAAGGTCAGCGAGGTCATATTCTGGCCGAAAAAGACCTCATCAGGATCGCAACCGAGCAGGTCGGCCATCGCAGCATGCGCCGCGGCAATCGTCGCATCGGTGCGTTGGCTGGTGGCGAACGCGCCGTGCGTATTGGCATTGTCACGCGCCAGATACCCGCTGATCGCGTCGATCACCATCTGCGGTACCTGCGTGCCGCCGGGGCCATCGAAAAAGACTGCTGGCCGTCCGGCAACCTCTTGCGCCAATGCTGGGAAGAGTGAGCGAATAGTAGATGGATCGAAGGACATTACTATCTCCGTGGCAAATCACTGTTTCAGCAAATCATACCAGATGTCAATGAATAGCTCACAGCCTAGATATCATCGCAGCTTCCCCACCTGTCATAGCGCGCCGGGCGGAGGGCGGCGAAGCCAGCTCCCGCTTCCCCGCCTGTCATAGCGCGCCGCGCTCGGCGCGGCGAAGCAATCTCCTACGAGAGCGGAA